>NZ_JBHTKV010000010.1:0-111555 GCF_042678465.1 Oceanobacillus caeni
CCACTTGTTACCCACCCGCATAGCAGGTGGTTTTCTGTTTCGCACGCTGCCGCGTACTCAACGGACTAAAGTCATAACGAAACAAAAATACGAGGGAAAAATTCCCTCGTATTTTTTGCTGAATAATTTCTTTTAAGGAATGGTCGCGTCCGGATTCGGCGCCTTTGCTCTTAATCCTTTTTATTTAAAAAGTCGGGTTTTACACTTTCTAATTCATCATCTGTTACTTTATAGTCCCATGAATCATCGTCATCATGATCATCATGGTCATAGCTCCATTTAGGATCTACTTTAACAAATAATTTTGTCTCACCAATTACCTGCACAACAAACTCTCGCTCTACCTCAACAACAATTTTGTGACCTTTGTTTGTAATTTTGCATTCTAAACAGTTAGGCTGTTGTACCACTTTAGCTAAAACATCACACTCATCACTTAGCATATTTTCATCTTTAATGGAAAGTGGAATAATATCTGTATACGTTACCCTTTCCGTTACAACCTCCGTTTTCGTATTATCATTATACGAATACCAAACGTTGATATCATAGCTTCCTGTTATTTCAACCGTATCCTCTGATTTTTGTTTTGCATTATATAAATGGTTGATAACCCAGCATCCTAAAATACTTGATGGTCTATGTGATGGGGTAATGGAGTGAGAGTCTTGTGTGAATTTACGTCCTTTTCCAATAACTGCTTTCGTGATAATCTGTCTGTAGTCTTTATCAAGAAAAGTCATAATTACTTTTACCTCCTCTTTTTTCATTGTCATTTTATGCAAGACAAATACCTAAAGTGCATGATATTGTTTAAATGCAATAAATCATTTATAAAGAAGACTTTCATCAGTGGAGTTTTCCTTTATCCCCACTGATGGTTAGTTGCACTTATCAGACCTTTACGGGTAGTTGATCCTTCTTTGTTTTCCCAGAAGCATAAGGTGGAAGTCTTACTGCCCGTTTAGATGGGATAAAAAATAGGCCCCTACAAACGGCTAGGGGCATATTTTAACAATTGCTTTTTATATTCTTTATTTAAACGCTTTATTATCTAAAACGATTAATTTACTAGTTCTTGCAATACTTTCTTTTTTGGTTTGCTCAACTAAACTATTAATACGATTACAACATTGTTTGGCTCCTAATATAAGTAATGGATTTCCGATAAACTCCATGTTTATCCCCCGAGAAAAAAGCCTCCAATTGACATTACAAGTGGTACAGTCGGTGAAGTGTTTGAAAATATTACTTTCTCATTAAAATCATATTTTTCTTGCAGCAACTCAATAAAAGACTTTAACGCGGGAACAACATACTTATTATTTTTCCTGCCTAAAGTATAAACTTTGTTTCCTTCTTCATCAATCCCATGAAATATCAATTTACCCAAATCATGTTTTGTTAATTTGTTAAAATAATCTACATGAACGATTTCATCTTTTGTTAGTTTCCTATCTGTTGGAAGTTTTTTTAGATGGTATGCTGCAGCGAGCGATGTAGTGTGTGTTCCTCCGTAGTCATTGTATATAAATATCACAATAATCATCCTCCGTTATTATTGTGACCAAGATTACCTAGGTTAAACCGATTAATGTATATTATAATTAACATTTTAATATGCTCCGACATCATACCTGAAATCATTTTTTAAAAATAAAAACCAAGCAAATTATGCTCGGTTTTTATTTTAATGAGAACAACCTATTTTATTTTTCGCCTTCGAACCTGTCTCGCCAGATAATATATCCCCACCAGTTGATTCAATCACTCGGTTCGTAACTTCTCTTGCAATTGTTCCTGAAACAAGTTGTAAAACGTCATTTACTACAATTTGAGTTTCTTTAAATTCCTGAACAACAGGAATTTCATCAATTTCATTTTGCAGACGCTCAATTTCCTCGTCTACTTTCTTTAGCGCTTCATGCTTTCCATATGCTTGGAAATTTACTGCTTGTTTTTGTAACGTTTTTATTTTTTGAATTAGCTTCTGTACTTTTTGATTTTCGTTTAATTTAGCTTCTACTTGCTTAAATCTTTCTATTTCATCTGTGCTTGACAGCATTTCTGCTAGCCTTTTTGCCTCATCTAATACATCTTTACGTGTATAGGTAGCCACATTAGTTCACCTCAATTGTATTTTCCACCATTATACCATCTAACGACCATGTTTTAGCTTCCGTAATTTTAACATCTACTATTTTACCAATTGAAGATTTCGGACCTTTAAAGTTTACTAACTTATTCTTTTCCGTATATCCTGCTAATACATCGGGATCTTTCTTACTTTCACCCTCTACTAAAACCTTAACTACTTTATCTTTATACGTCTTCATGGATTCTGCTGCTTGTTTATTTACCAATTCATTTAGACGGTATAGACGTTGTTTCTTCACTTCTTCTGGGACATCATCTTTTTTACGTGCCGCTGGTGTCCCTTCACGTGGAGAATAAATAAATGTATAAGCAGCCTCAAAACCTACTTCTTCCACTAACGACATCGTTTCCTCGAATTGTTCATCTGTTTCATTAGGGAAGCCAACGATGATATCAGTTGTAAGTGTTACATTAGGGATTGCTTTTCGTATTTTACGTACTAATTCCAAATATTCTTCACGCGTATATTTACGGTTCATTTTCTTCAATACTTCACTACTTCCTGATTGAACTGGAAGGTGAATATGATCAAGAAGGTTTCCACCTTGAGCTAACACTTCAATTAAGTGATCATCAAAGTCTCTTGGGTGGGAAGTAGTAAAACGCACCCGTGGAATGTCAATTTTATGAATGTCATTCATTAAATCACCAAATGTATATTCTATATCTTCGAAGTCTTTTCCATACGCATTTACATTTTGACCTAGTAATGTAACTTCCTGATACCCTTGTGCAACTAAATGACGAACTTCCTGAATAATGTCTTGCGGGCGACGACTTCTTTCTTTACCACGCGTCATTGGGACGATACAGTATGTACAGAATTTATCACAACCATACATAATATTAACCCAAGCTTTAATTTTACCTTTTCTTACTTTAGGAAGATTTTCAATAATATCGCCTTCTTTAGACCAAACTTCAACAACCTGCTCTTTGCCAAACATTGCTCCTTTAATTAAGTCTGGTAGGCGATGGATGTTGTGTGTTCCAAAGATTAAATCGACATGAGGATGTTTCTTCATGATACGGTTTACAACGGACTCTTCTTGCGACATACAACCGCATACACCTAGAATAACATCTGGTTTTTCCAATTTAAGTGGTTTTAAATGTCCAATTTCTCCAAATACTTTATTTTCAGCATTTTCACGGATTGCACATGTATTTAATAGGATAATATCAGCTTCATTTGTTTCTGAGGTTGACTCATATCCCATTTCACTTAAAATACCTGCCATTACTTCGGTATCATGCTCGTTCATCTGACAACCATATGTACGAATGAGGAATTTTTTACCTTTTCCAATTGTTTTCATATCTTCTGGAATGGAGAAATCGTAATGAAATTTAACGTCTTCTTTAAACCGTTTTCTAGCTTTTTTTATATCAGGAGGTTGATAACTTGTTTGAAAGTATTTCGCTATCATTTCCTCACTTGAAGTGTTCTTAATACGTTCTATATTGTCCTGATTACTATGATCCACTGAATCTACTTGTTTTATTTGTGCTTGTTCTTTACGTTGCTCTTCATTCATAGTTATACTCCTTTCATAGGACTTAAAGAGGTCGTTCAAAAAGTCCGGTAAAAATGACATGCCCCTTCAAAAGTGGAGGCGTGAGTTGGGCGCAAAGCTCATCTTTAGTCGGCCTTCCTTTAAAGAAGTTTGTTGGCGATAGCAGCAGTGTTGCAACAAATCTTTACGGTGGGACGAGTAATAGGAGCCCCAGGACGTTGCGACTTTAGCCGATTCGGTCCTTTTTATCCTCCTTTTGAACACGGAATTAAATATACATAAGTTTACAATTTTACAGTATAATCCCTATTCTTAAATTTAACAATAAAAAATATAATGAGCAAATAAAAACCCTCCCCTAATTTATAAGAAAGGGAGGGTTTAAAAAACCATTATCTAGGCTCTACAATTAGTTTAATCGCAGTTCTTTCTTCATTATCAATCATAATATCTGTAAAAGCTGGGATGCAAATTAAATCTACTCCACTAGGTGCAACAAATCCTCTCGCTATAGCAACAGCTTTCACTGCCTGGTTAAGAGCACCTGCTCCAATTGCTTGAATCTCCGCTGTACCACGTTCCCTTAATACATTTGCAAGTGCACCTGCTACTGAATTTGGACTTGATTTTGCTGAAACTTTTAATACTTCCATGACTAGTACCTCCTTCATTTGCTATTATAGTTCTACTGATACTATATTCGTGGAGATGTTAGCTTATTCCCTATTATGCATCAATTTTTCAAAAGATTCCATAAATCAGATGATTCATCCCATGAAAAGCCTTACGAAGCTAGTGGAATTTTTAAAAGAAATTTTCAGCCAAAAAACGGATGATCTTCGTTTATTAAAATCCGTTCAATATTCGTTGCTTTACCGCTATGATTATCTATTGTTACCACTACTGCCCCTAGCTGTGTTCTTCCATTTTTCGTTACTTCAAAGCGGACAGGCAAAGATGTTAAAAATCGTTTTATGACCGCATCTCTATCCACACCTAAAATCCCATCATATGGACCCGTCATTCCCACATCAGTAATATATGCGGTACCTTGTGGCAAAATGCGTTCATCTGCAGTTTGTGTATGAGTATGTGTACCTACAACTGCACTTGCACGTCCATTCACATACCAGCCGATTGCCTGTTTCTCACTTGTTGCTTCCGCGTGGAAATCAATAAATATAATATTAGTCCGCTTTTTGGCTTCCTCTATTAATTCATCTACTTTTAAAAACGGATCATCAATTGCTGGTAAAAAAGTTCTTCCTTGTAAATTAATGATCGCAACTTCCACCCCGTTTACATTCGTATAGATAATCCCTTTACCAGGTGTTCCATCGGGAAAATTAGCTGGACGAATCATATATTTCGCATCATCAATAAATTCAAATATTTCTTTTTTATCCCAAGTATGATTTCCCATCGTAATTACTTGGGCGCCCCACTCCATAAATTGTTTATAAATTTTTTCCGTTATACCTTTACCTGAAGCGGCATTTTCACCATTTATAATGGTTAAATGGGGGCGGTATTTTTCTTTTAATTTTGGTAAATATTCTTTAACCATTTCTCTTCCTGGAGATCCTACGACATCTCCAATAAATAATATTTTCATTCTGCTATCATCCTATCTTATCCATTACTTATAGTTTTTCATAATCATTTTTCAAAGTCAAAAAATTTAATTTCTATTTATTTAAAACGATTAGAAAAACCATTGTTTGTTACGTTAAGATTTTCAACGTAAAACAAAAGTAGCCACTTTGTATGGCTACTTTTGTTATTTTGCATATTCTACCGCTCTCGTTTCTCTTATCACAGTCACTTTAATGTGACCTGGATAATCGAGCTCATTTTCTATTCGTTTTCTTATATCCCTAGCAATACGAACGGATTCTAAATCGTCAATTTCATCAGGTTTAACCATTATCCGAATCTCTCTACCCGCTTGAATTGCAAAAGACTTTTCTACACCTTCGAATGATTCAGAGATTTCTTCCAATTTCTCTAATCTCTTAATGTAATTTTCAAGTGTTTCACTTCTAGCACCCGGTCTTGCTGCAGACAGTGCATCGGCAGCGGCTACTAATACAGCAATAATAGATGTAGCCTCTTCATCACCATGGTGGGAAGCGATGGAATTAATGACAACAGGGTGTTCTTTGTATTTAATGGCTAATTCTTTGCCAATTTCTACGTGACTGCCTTCCACTTCATGGTCTATTGCTTTACCAATGTCATGTAGAAGTCCTGCTCTTCTTGCTAACGTTACATCTTCGCCTAATTCAGCAGCAAGCAACCCTGAAAGGTACGCAACTTCAGTAGAATGCTTCAACACATTTTGACCATAGCTTGTACGATATTTTAGACGACCAAGTATTTTCACTAAATCTGGATGTAGACCATGTACGCCAACCTCAAATGTTGTTTCTTCTCCAACCTCGCGTATATATTCATCAACTTCACGTCTTGCTTTGTCCACCATTTCTTCAATCCTTGCTGGGTGGATACGTCCATCTTGAACGAGTTTTTCTAATGCAATACGAGCAATTTCTCTTCGAATTGGATCAAAACCAGATAAAACTACTGCCTCTGGTGTGTCATCGATTATTAAATCAATACCAGTTAATGTTTCTAGTGTACGTATGTTTCGACCTTCGCGCCCGATAATACGTCCTTTCATTTCATCATTTGGAAGGTTTACAACAGATACAGTTGTTTCAGCAACGTGGTCTGCAGCACAGCGCTGTAAAGCAAGCGATAAAATACTTTTTGCCTTTTTGTCCGCTTCTTCTTTGACACGATTCTCAGCTTCTTTAATCATGACTGCTGAATCATGTTTTACTTCTTTTTCAATCTTCTCTAAAATAATCTGCTTCGCTTGGTCTGATGTATATCCAGAAATGCGCTCAAGTTCCATTTGCTGCTGTTCTTTCATAGCTTCCACTTTGCTTTTCATTTCTTCAATTTGTTGTTGTTTGTCTGCTAGACTTTGTTCTTTACCCTCTAACAACAGTTCACGTTTGTCTAATGTCTCACTTTTCTTATCAAGACTTTCTTCTTTTTGCAACAGACGATTTTCTTGCCTTTGTACTTCTGTTCGACGTTCTCTGAGTTCTTCCTCTGTTTGCTGGCGAAGTTCATGAATTTCATCTTTCGCCTCAAGAAGCGCCTCTTTTTTAGAGGCTTCCGCATTCCGATGTGCTTCTTCTACAATCTGTTTAGCTAAATTTTCCGCACTAGAAATCTTAGCTTCTGCAATAGATTTACGTATCAGATAACCAACAACAATACCGACGATCAGAGTAAGCAAAATGGAGATGATTACATAAATAAGGTCCATCTTTTCACCTCCTATTGCCATAGGTTTAACTTTCATATTGTCGGCATGTAACATGTAGATGCATAATCTAACAATTAATCTTATAAAAATTATAAAATTATACAGTACAATTGTAATTGCCTGTATTATAAATGTCAAGAAAACGTCATAAAAACACGATAAAAAAATCCATATATTTCCTTAAGAAATAACTTAATACATTTTAACCAAAAAAGGTCCTTACGAATTTTATCGTAAAGACCTTTTTCAATGGATTAAACATCTAGACTTTCTTGACCTACTTGTTCCGCATCTTCGGGATCCGTATCATCTAAATTATAGTGGTTTCTAATTGCTAGGTGTATTTCATCCATCATTTCTGGATTTTCTCTTAAGAATATTTTTGCATTTTCACGCCCTTGACCAAGACGTTCACCATTATAAGAATACCAAGCTCCACTCTTTTCAACAATATCTAAATCCGAACCGATATCTAGAATTTCTCCTTCTTTAGAAATTCCCTCACCGTACATAATATCTACTTCTGCCTGTCTAAATGGAGGAGCAACTTTATTCTTAACTACCTTAACCCTTGATTTATTCCCAACAATTTCATTTCCTTGTTTTAACTGCTCCGCACGGCGAACTTCTAATCTTACAGAAGAGTAAAATTTAAGCGCACGTCCACCTGGTGTTGTTTCGGGGTTCCCGAACATAACACCAACCTTTTCACGGATTTGGTTAATGAAAATAGCCGTTGTTTTAGATTTATTAATCGCTCCAGAAAGTTTTCTTAATGCTTGAGACATCAGTCGAGCTTGTAAGCCAACGTGGGCGTCTCCCATTTCACCTTCAATTTCTGCTTTCGGCACAAGTGCTGCAACAGAGTCCACAACAATAATATCTACCGCTCCACTACGGACTAACGCTTCAGCGATTTCTAATGCTTGTTCACCTGTATCGGGTTGTGAAAGTAATAATTCGTCGATATTTACCCCTAATGCACGTGCATAAATTGGATCTAAAGCATGCTCTGCATCGATAAAAGCTGCTTGTCCGCCTTGTTTTTGCGCTTCTGCGATTGCATGTAGCGCTACAGTTGTTTTACCAGAAGACTCTGGGCCATATATTTCTATTACTCTACCTCTTGGATAACCGCCTATACCTAATGCAACATCCAATGCTAGGGAACCACTTGGAATAGTTGCAATCTTCACTAATTCCTGTTCACCGAGTTTCATAATCGAGCCTTTTCCAAATTGTTTCTCTATTTGTCTTAAAGCCATATCTAAAGCTTGTTTTCTATCACTCAACGAGACTACCTCCTTAAATTACTACTACTATCATACAATGATTTTTAGCTTTTGCCAAGAAAGAATCGAATAAATGTTCTTATGTTTTGGTAGTCAAAATTATCCAGAAAAGTTGATTTGTACTACTAGAAAACATCAAATCTATTAACTTTTCTTGCAAAATTAAAATTTTAGAAAGTGGAAAACTATTTCTAAGCCTTTTAAAGTCGCTCTTCTTCTAATTGCATTTCTGTCACCAGAAAATATAAATTTCTCTACTTTTTTCTCTCCATTACTAGTTGTAAGTGCAATATAAACGGTACCTACACTTTTGCCTTCTACTTCATCAGGACCAGCAACCCCGGTAAAACTTATTCCAATATCGGCATCCAGTTTACTAGAAACTTGTTCTGCCATCTCTAACGCACATTCTTCACTAACCGTACCTTTATTTTGAATAGTTTCTTTGGAAACACCTAACACATCTTGTTTCACATTCGTATCATAACAAACAATTCCTCCGCGACATACATTAGAAGCACCACTTACCGAAATAAGTCTATTCGAAAACATCCCACCCGTTAAACTTTCAGCACTAGCAATTTTCATCTTTTTCTCTTTTAACAACGAAATAATATTTTCTTCGATCGTCTCATCGTTAATTCCATAGAAATAATCTCCAACTTCATGGAGAATCTGCCTTTTGCTTTCTTCTAATAATCGTTCTGCCCGTTCCTCAGTCTCTTCTTTTGCGGTTAAACGAATAACGACACCAGTATTTTGAGCTAACGGTGCAATAGTAGGATTTTTCTGAGCCTGGATTAAATGGCTTAATCTATGTTCTAATTCTGACTCTCCAATGCCTAAGAATTTCAATACCAACGACTTAATGACCTCAGTATTCCCGGTTAACTTTTGAAGATATGGGAAAACTTCCTCTGTAAATAAACCTTTCATTTCCCTTGGCACACCTGGAAGGAAAACCCACGTGGTTGACTCATGACTAACAATCATACCTGGAGCCATACCTTTCCTGTTAAAAAGAACCTGACTTCCTTTAAACACTCGTGCTTGTCTTCTATTATTCGGTGTCATAACCGTATTATTTTTTTCAAAAAATGATTGAATTTTATCCATAGACGGTTTATGTTCAACTAATTCAAGTTCTGTCATCAGTTGAAAAGCTTCTCTCGTTAAATCATCATCTGTTGGCCCTAAACCACCAGTAACTATAATAATATCTGATCGTTTTTGTGCTTGTTCAAATGCTTCCTGTACACGATTTAAATTATCGCCTACTACTCCATGCTGATACACATTGATACCTAAAGAAGCAAGTTGGTTTGATAACCACTGTGCATTTGTATTTGCTATTTGTCCTAAAAGTAATTCTGTTCCAACTGCTATTATTTCAGCTTTAACATTTGTCATCATTTAGAATCCCTCATTACATGCCAATTTTTTATAAAATAATCAATACCCGATAAAACAGTGAAAAATAATGCGATATATAACATAATTATACCAATTGGTAATCCAAAATACGAGAATGGAAAATTATGCAATAATAATATTGCTATGGCAATCATCTGTGTTGCTGTTTTAATTTTACCCATGCTTCCTGCAGCTAAAACAATTCCCTCACCAGCTGCTACTAAACGCAAACCTGTTACGGCAAACTCTCTACTAATAATAATGATAACAACCCATGCAGGGGCATATCCCATTTCAATAAGAAGAATTAACGCTGCAGAAACAAGTAATTTATCTGCCAATGGATCTAAAAACTTCCCTAGGTTTGTTACTAAATTATGCTTCCTTGCTATATAACCATCCACCCAGTCCGTTGTGGATGCAATAATAAAAATCAGTGCAGCAATGAAATGAGCTACAGGTAATTCACTATATCCTATATCCCATATTCCCCATTCAAATGGATAACTAAGTAGTAAAATAAAAATAGGAATCATTAAAATTCTAGATAATGTAAGTTTATTTGGTAAATTCATGTTTTTTTCCCTTCTATCTTTTATAACTAAAGAAACAGAAACCCTTCCACATAGATAACTGGAAGGGTCTACTATGTTTATTCAATTTCTTGATCGTTAATATTAATCCATAATTGTTGATGCACATATTGGTTAGCATCTACCGGATATTCTAATTCTATACCATTGATGGTGACTTTTAAATCGGAGGCATTTCCGATGTTTAGGTAAATTTGACTTGACCCACTTAAATCTAATTCGAGTGGTGAGCTCTCAGCTTCAAAAGTACTACTATATAAAGATTGATCTTGATCACCTTTCACATCAAGCCATGTTCTTGAATCTGTCTCAAAAACTAATTTAATTTCATCTCCTGCATTCGATAATTCAAGAGTAGATTTAGGACTGGATCCTGTTCCCGCTTCTACAACTGTTAGTTCCGCTTGAGATTCATTTTCCTGTTTCATATCCTTTTGTTTTTCTTTAGAATCTGAATTTGTTGATTTTTCATTTTTGTTGTTATCTTCTGTTGCGGAACTCTCTTTATCTTTATCATTCGGATTGTTAATGATAATTTCTGTATCATCTAATTTCTCTTCTTTTGCAGCATTATCCCCTTTACTCGAACTGCCATTAAAAAACCAAATTACGAATACGATAGCAAGAATTAATAAAATAACGATAATAGCAGGAAATATGGAGAAGAGTTTTGAATTTTTCTCTACACTTTCCTTTTTAGCCCTCTGCATTCGACTATATTCTACCGGGGGAGATTCCTCTTTTGTTTCAGGAATTTCTTCTTTATGTTCTTCTAATAATTCACTCGGATCAATTCCAACAGCATTTGCATATTCCTTTATAAAAGCTTTTGCATAGAACTTACCCGGAAGTATTTCAAGTTTTCCCTCTTCAATTGCTGCTAAATATCTCTTCTGAATTTTAGTTATTTCTTGTAGTTCATCTAATGACATACCTTTAGAGACTCTTGCCTCTTTCAGCCTTGCCCCTATGTCCATTTAAAAAACACCTTCCGTTCTAACTATAGGTTAATCCGAAGTCTGATCACAAAAGTTTAAAAATCGAACATGGAAAATCCATTTCCGCCATGAAATGGTTGATTCTCAAACTTTTCATACGTAATTTCTTCGTTTTCATGACTCCTTAATTCAATAATATAATCAAAATCTTCCATTGTATATTCTGTTGATTGAACAAATATATCCGGATGCTCTACTATTTTCACTGCCGGCAATTGCATCAATTCTCGAATTAATTGCCAATGTTGTTCATTAGCCTTAGTTGAGACAATACCGTCCATAATATAAATCGTATTTGTACTATATTCCCCTTCTATTAATTGATTTCGTATTGTTTGTTTAAGCATTGTACTAGAAACAAATAACCAACGTTTACTGGCGCATACACTTGCGGCCACTACAGATTCTGATTTTCCAACCCGAGGCATACCGCGAATCCCAATCAATTTATGTCCATCCTGTTTAAATAATTCTGCCATAAAATCGACTAATAAGCCCAATTCATCTCTCACAAAACGAAAAGTCTTACGGTCATCTCTATCTGTATGAATATATTTTCCGTGCCTGACAGCTAATTTATCCTTCAACTTAGGTTTACGTATCTTGGTAATTTTTATTGTTTCAATCATTTGTAAGACGGTTTTCAGACGTGCAATATTTTCATCATATTCTGAAACTAAAAGCATACCCCGTCTAGAATTTTCTACACCATTTATTGTCATAATATTGATGGATAACATACCTAATAATGACGATATTTCTCCTAACAACCCTGGTCTATTTGTTTGAATTTCATATTCAAGGTACCATTCTTTATCCATAGAAAGCCCCTTTATGATACATTATACAATACTAAATACTATCATAAATGATTTTGTCGCAAGTGAAAAGCATAATATGTAAACTTTACCAAATTCCTTATTAAAGAACAAAGGCGCAAGCGCCCGTTTAGTGACGTATAGACTGGACTGAGCCGTAGGAGATAAAGGAAACACGGTGAGTGTAAGCGAGCCGATGTTGACTTATTGTACGGAGGTGAAGGAAGTCTACTAGTCACTGGGAGCTGGAGCCGGACGTAGCTTTTTCTATATCTAAGTTAGCCACAGCCATACAAATTTTATAATTTCCCAGACAATTACTAAAAGAAGCTGTAACGGTTAAGTATACAGCTTCTAATTAAATTAACTTTAATTTGATTTTTGAACTAGCTTTACCATCGTGCTAGCAATAGCTTGCTGTTCTTGCTCGGAAGCAGCATTCCAAAGTTCTTTTAGAACAGCTTCTTCCTTGTTTTTGGCATCCACGTTTTCAGCTAAATAATCGCCAACTTCTGCAGCAATACTGTTTATTGTCTGTTGATTCATCCCTTGTTGCTGAGCCTGCTCTAAGCGATTTGCTAAAAAACCTTTCCATGTATCGAAGTTTTCAAGAATTGACATACTATTTCTCTCCTTCCACGAGTTTATTACGGATATAGTATGTGAATTTAAAATTCATTTATACATGAATACATTACCAACCACCATTTATATTTAAAATCTCACCTTGTATATAACTGGATTTTTCATCTAATAAAAAAGATACAGCATGCGCAATTTCGCTTGGTAAACCAGCACGATTTACAGGAATTTCCGATATGACTTGGGCTTTTTCTTCTTCTGATAAGGAGCGATTCATTTTCGTATCAATAAAACCTGGACTAATGGCATTTACTGAGATTCCACTCGGTCCCACTTCCTTAGCTAAAGCTTTAACAAAACTATTTTGTGCCCCTTTAACAGAAGAGTACACAACCTCATAACTTGCACCTACATTACCCCAAATCGATGTAATAAAAATAATATTACCAAAATGTTGTTGAACCATATTTGGCAATACCTGCCTTGTAATTTTCCACGGAGCTTTAACATGAAGATTTAACATTTGGTCCATTAATGTATCTGACGTTTCTTGAAATAAACGAAATTCAGCTTTGCCACTTGCAAAAACAACGATATCAATTCGAAAGACTAACTGGTTTAAAAATTCATTCGTTTCTTTTTCATTACTAAGATCTGCTTGAATAACACTAAGAACACCTTTGTCTTTAATCTTTCTACGAAGCTCCATCATCGCTTCTGAATTTTTATGGTAATGTAAAATCAATTGATATCCGTCTTCTGCTAAACGTTCCACAATCGCTTGACCAATATCTCCACTAGCACCGATAACTAAAACATTCTTCCCCATACTCTACTCCTACTCAGCAGAAATCGTACAAACTGCTAAACGTTCTTCTTCGATCCATTCTTTTAAAAATCGATTTGCTTCTTCTAATTGTAACGCCTGAATCGTTGGGATGATATCAAATAAATCTACTTTTGATATATGATAATGCGTATACTTATTTGCCATAAATTCCAATGAATTCATAGAACGCAACAGCCTGCCAATTTTCTTTTTCTTCATACGATTAAAATCTTCCTCGCTTAATGTTTCATCGCGAGTAGATAATAACAATTCCTTCACTTTATTTGAAAACACTTGTGGTTCATCACTATTACTACCTATTAAAGTATATCCATAATTTTTATCTAATGTTGTTTCAAAATAAAAGCTATCATCAATTAATTTTTCTTGATAGAGTTCTTGATAAAAAGAACCACCTTTTGAAAAATAATAATCCACAATCATATTCTGTAATAAATCTTTTTTCAGAAATTCTTCCCCACTAATCTCTTCTGATGATTCTTTTATTCCAACCGTGCATTTAGGTACAGAAACGGGCATTTTAATATGATGTTCTTTCATGGCTACTTCTTTTGGCTCATTCGGTAAATAACGATTAATTTCATCCATCTTCTTAAAGTCCTTAGAAGCCTGGTTTGATTTAATTAAATTCATCATTTGTTCAGGATTAAAGTTGCCTGTAATACATAACGTCATATTTTCTGGATGATAAAATGTATAGTAGCAAGTATACAAATCATCCTTTGTTATTTTACTAATAGATTCTACTGTACCAGCTATGTCAATATTGATTGGATGATTTTTAAACATCGCTTTAATGGTTCCCATAAACGATTGCCAATCTGGTTGATCATCATACATTTTAATCTCTTGACCGATAATACCTTTTTCCTTTTCAACCGATTGTTCAGAAAAATAAGGATCCTGCACAAAATTAATTAGGGTCTCTACATTCTTCTCGATATGATTAGTAGCAGAGAATAGATATGCTGTTTTGGTAAACGAAGTGAAAGCATTAGCGGAAGCGCCTTGTTTCCCAAAGTCAGCAAATACATCATGATCTTCTTTCTCGAATAATTTATGTTCCAGAAAATGTGCGATACCCTCTGGAACCGTTATTTTTTCGGATTGCCCAATGGGAACAAAGGTCTGATCAATCGAGCCATAATTAGTTGTAAAAATCCCATATGTTTTAGCCATTTCGGGTTTCGGTAATAAAAATACAGTTAAACCGTTATCTAATTTCTCAGTATAGAGTGTTTCAGCGATATCATTATACGTTTGTTTATTCATTTTCTTGGCCTCCTTCACTCGTTAAAAGATAAACTGTATCTTCTTCTATTTTTTGTGCAATTTGTATAACTTGTTCTTTCGTTACACTTTTAATTTGACTGATTATTTCATCTGGATCTATAGTTTTTTCCCCAACTACCTGTTGATATAAAAGCTCAATAAATCCTTGTGGGTGATCCATTGTCTCTAACATTTGATTACAAATTAATTCTTTTGTTTCTGATAAATTCTCCTCTGTAAAATCTCCATTTTTCATCGCCGTTAATTGTTCTCTAATGATATCTCTTGCCTTCTCAAAATCTTCTGGAGCAATACCACTAAAAACAAAAAGCAACCCTTTATGACTCTCCATTTGTGAGGAAGCATAATAGGCTAAACTATTTTTTTCTCTAACGTTGATAAATAGTTTAGAACTAGGAAACGCACCAAAAATTCCATTAAACACTTGCAGAGCATAATAATCCTCATCTTTAAAATACGTATTGGTTCGATAACCAATATGCAATTTAGCTTGTTGGACATTTTGTTTCTCGATAATTTCTTGCGGTTCCGTAATTTCCTTCTTCGTTGTCTCTCGTCTATCTAGTAAGCTTACGGAACTACGATTCATCGAAGCAATAATTTCGTTTTTTATTTCTTCTTCATTAAAATCTCCTAATACATAGATATCTAATTGATTATCTTGAAGTAAGCTTTGATAATAACTATAAAGATCTCCAGCTGTTAACGAATTCAAGTCTTCTTCATAGCCATGAACATGTAATGAATAAGGTTCATCTTTACACATTTCATCGATTAAACGCATATTTGCATACTGCATTTTATTATCTTTAATTGCACTCATTTTTTGTTTTAATGTATCTTTTTCTCGATTAAAAATAGCCTCATCAAATGCATTATTTTTACTTTTTGGATGGAACATAAATTCGCTTAATAAAGCAATACCTTCTTTGATAATAGAAGTCTCTTCAGGGATGAACTTTGGATTCGCTAGTTCTAATCTAAAGGTTAAAATATGATTTTCTCCTTTTTTGCCTCCATCAACGGATAGGATTGCACCGAATAAATCATCCAATTTTAATTGTAATTCTTTTCGAGTTGGATAAGATTTTGTTCCTTGCTTCAATATATAGGGAAGTAATGCTCTTTTGGTAATTGTTTCTCTTTCTAAAGGAGCTTTTAGCTTTGCTACGATGTTAATCGTTTTATATTTATTACTTTGAATAAAATGAAACTCTATATTATTTTCGTTCAAACGTTTTTCCGTGATATCTTGCATGAATGAACCTCCCAAAAAAAATTTCCTTGATACTTCTATATTGCACATTTTTTCCAGTTATCATCCATTATACGGTAAAAAAAGCAGACTTGCGAATATACAAGTCTGCTGAATCATTTATTTCTATACATTTAAGACGTTTTTTCTTCCTGAGTACCAGAAACTAACACTGTTCTTGGTTTACTTCCTTCATAAGGCCCTACAATGCCACGTTCTTCCATTGCATCGATAAGTCTTGCAGCTCTTGTATAACCGATTCGAAATCTTCTTTGCAACATAGAAACACTTGCGCTTTGCATTTCAATAATAAGTTGTACCGCATCATTATAAAGTTCATCATCAACTTCAGTATGAACTTCATCATTTTCATCGGGGATCATTTCTTCTTGATAAGATGCTTTTTGTTGATCAATACAATGATCCACAATTCTTTCAACCTCATCATCTGATAAAAATGCCCCTTGAACCCTTTTTGGTTTGGAAGCACCAACTGGTAAAAATAACATATCGCCTTTCCCAAGAAGCTTCTCTGCTCCTCCAGAATCCAATATGGTTCTAGAGTCTGTTTGTGAGGAAACGCTAAAAGCAATTCTGGAAGGGATATTCGCTTTAATAACCCCAGTAATAACGTCTACAGAAGGTCTTTGGGTTGCAATGATAATATGAATACCAGCAGCCCTTGCCATTTGTGCTAATCTTGTAATAGAATCTTCCACATCATTCGAAGCAACCATCATCAAATCGGCAAGTTCGTCCACGATCACAACAATGTATGGGAGGTGTGGTTGTGATTGTTCGGATGATAAATTATACTTTCGAATATATTCATTATATCCTTCTATATTTCTAGTTCCAGTATCGGAGAATAGATCATACCTTCTCTCCATTTCCGATACGACCTTCTTTAAGGCTTTTGAAGCTTTTTTCGGATCTGTTACAACTGGAGCTAACAAATGTGGTATTCCATTATATACGTTCAATTCCACTTTCTTCGGATCAATCATCATCATTTTAACCTCATGTGGTTTCGCCCGCATTAAAATGGTAGTAATAATACCATTTACGCAAACACTTTTACCACTTCCGGTAGCACCTGCGATGAGTAGGTGCGGCATCTTATTTAGTTCAGCAACAACAGCATCCCCTGAAATATCTCTTCCTAATGCAACTAGTAGTTTAGAAGATTTGTTGTTCCATGTACTATCTAACACTTCTCTAATCGACACCATTGCAACTTCTTGATTAGGAACTTCAATTCCGACAGCTGATTTTCCGGGAATTGGAGCTTCAATCCGTAAATCCTTAGCGGCTAGAGCTAGTGCTAAATCATCATGTAAACTTACAATCTTACTAACCTTTACACCTGCTTCAGGTGATATTTCATATTTTGTAACCGCAGGACCTACATTTACCTTCGTAACTCTTGCCCGAACTCCGAAGCTTTTAAATGTACGATCTAACTTTCTTACCGTTGCTTGGATTTGTGATTTTTCTTGATACTGCGAATTATGAGCAGGTTCCGCTAGTAAATCTGGAGATGGTAAAATATATTCATGGTTTTCCGTCTCAGTCATCGGTATCGACATGGAGTAATCCATTTCTTCTTCATCTGTATGGTTAAGTTGGGTCTCTTCTTTTTTACTCGGTTGATTTACTATTTCATCATTTGTTTCTTGGGGTTGATAAGCAACATCTGTAAAATCTGTTATTTCAGGTTCCTCTGTGTTTACCTGTTGATTATCTACTATTTCTGCCTCTGTTACACTATCTTCTGCCTTCACTTCATCTCTTTTCAATTTAACATTTTTTATTCCTTCACCAAAACGTACAAACATATTCTTACATTTTCCTATTAATTTAGAAAAAATATCTCCTAAAGATATATCCGTTAAGAATACAATACCAATGATGATAGAGAAGACAGCAACAATTTTCGCCCCTACTAATGAAAATAAATAGTTTGTAAAAGTAAAGAGCAATCCACCTATCATTCCCCCACCTGTTTGCACGGCAGTCCCATTACCATTAATAAATTGTAAAAAATGATTCCAGGTTGAGCCAATTATAGAGACATTTTGCAGCATTAACTGCTCAAAAGTTTGTATATGCGTTATTAACAAGACCCCTGCAAATAAAATATAAAATCCAACGAATTTTTTATGAAATAAATATGGATACCTTCTTTTTACCATAAGAAAAATACCAATTATCAGTAAAAATACCGAAGCTAAAAAATACCAGATTCCTAGAAAGAATCGGAATAAATATTCTAATCCACCAGGAATGGCCCCATCACTAATTGCACTTGCTCCACTTCCGAAGATTGCTAAAGCAATAAACAATAATCCTAGCAACTCATTTTGCAATTTCTTTTTGCGATTTGAATTTTTCCGTTTCTTTCCCTTCTTTTTTTTCATTCTTTCACCTCACTATTTCCACCATACCAACTTCTCTAAAAAGAAGACTAACCATCAGTGGGGGATTTTCCTTCATCCCCCACTGATGGTTAGTCGCACTTATCGGACTTTTACAGGCAGTTGATCTCCCACCTACCTTCTTTGTTTCCCCAGAAGCTTGAGGTGGGAGCCTTATTGCCCGTTTAGGTGGGATAAAGGAAAACCTTGCCAAATTTGGCAAGGATTATATTAACTATATTATAACATAAAGTCTATTATCAGTGGAAAATTGAAAAACATGCTTTAAAAGGCTAGTGTAGAATAGATCCGGGTGAATATTTAAGGAAATCTTGCGGATCAGTGGATAACAATTGTACTAGTTGATAGGAACCATCCACGTTCTTTTCGGCTATCATCATTTTTCCTTCATATGAAATGCATTCCCTATTCTTAAAACTCTCATCTGAAGGTGGAAAGATGTCTGATTGCGATAAAGGTGTATACAAAATCACTGTATCACCTGACTTTCATTTCCCCGATTATTGTCGATGAGCTCGTTTAATTTTCTCATTGCGTTACTGACTCCTCCAACTTCATCAATCAACCCATATTCTACTGCATCAGCTCCAACAACGTTTGTTCCAATATCTCGAGTTAAATTCCCCTTGGCAAACATAAGATCTTTGAACACCTCTTCTTTAATATTAGAATGATTAACAACAAACTGAATCACTCTATCTTGCATTTTATCTAAGTATTCAAATGTTTGCGGAACACCGATAACGAGACCAGTCAACCTTACCGGATGGATAGTCATGGTTGCTGTTGGCACGATAAAGGTATAATCCGTGGAAACCGCAATTGGCACACCAATGGAATGACCGCCGCCCAAAACGATTGAAACGGTTGGTTTTGACATAGATGCTATCATTTCAGATAATGCCAAACCCGCTTCTACATCTCCTCCTACCGTATTCAATAAGATTACGACACCTTCTATCTTCGGATTTTGTTCAATCGCAATCAATTGGGGGATAATATGTTCATACTTCGTTGTTTTATTTTGTGGTGGAAGTTGAACATGACCTTCTATTTGACCAATAATAGATAAAACATGAATATTCGAATCAGGAGCCTGTGGAACGTTTGTTTGTCCTAATGACTGGATTTTTTGTACTAAAGACGAGGCATTCGATTGCTCATCCTTTTTTTCTTCTTGTTCTTTACTCATCTGTCAATCACTCCCTAAAGCTTATATTAACTTTAGTATGAACGAATTTTGTATTACAATGCAGAAATTTATAAGATAGAAAGTTTATGTACATATGCAAAAAAATATCGGCTTTTTATAAGCCGATATTTTCTATTCGTGTATTTAGTTCGTTTCTTTCTTCTTCATTTAATGGGACTAATGGTAATCGAACGCCACCAACCTCTATGTTTTTCATTTGTAAGGCTGCTTTAACCGGGGCTGGGGATGGAGACGTAAATAATCCATTCATTACCGACAATAATTTACGGTGCATGGTAGCTGCATGTGTTATATCACCATTAAAAAACCGATTAATCATTTCTTTCATTTCATTTCCTATAATATGGGATGCAACGGAAACAACACCAGTTGCCCCAATAGACAACATAGGTAAAGTTAAACTATCATTACCACTATAAACAGTAAAGTCATCATTTGTTTTTTCAATAATTTCGGAGATTTGATCTAAATCAGTTCCTGCTTCCTTAATGGAAACGATATTATCTATTTCACTTAACCTTACAACTGTATCTACGTCCATATTTACGATAGAACGTCCCGGAATATTATACAGCATGATAGGCAGTGTTGTTTCTTTTGCAATTTGGGAAAAGTGTTGAAACATACCTTCTTGGTTAGGTTTATTATAATACGGTGCTACAAGCAAGAAACCGTCAACCCCTAATGCTTCTGTTCGCTTCGTTAATTCGACTGATTCCTTCGTATTATAACTTCCGGTACCCGCAATAACAGGAACTCTTTTATTAACTATTTTTACTACATGACGAAATAATTTCATCTTTTCATCTACGGATAACGTAGGTGATTCACCAGTAGTTCCGCCAACAACCAATCCATCAGTACCATTTTCTAATAAATAGTTAATTAAATCCTCTAATTGGCCATAATCTAATTTACCATCCTTATCGAATGGCGTAACCATAGCAGTTAACACTTGACCGAAATTCATTTTTTCACCTTCTTAATAATATTGAAGAAGATCCTGTTGACTTTTACATATTATTAAAGACTAAAAACATCGTGTAAGGCATTCACAGCAGTTTTTAAATCTTTCTCATGAACAAGAACCCAAATTGTTGTGTAACTATCGGCAGACTGTAAAATCTGTACACCTGCATTGGTTAATGCTTGAACGATTTCAGCTGCAACCCCAGGTACTCCAGTCATGCCCGCGCCCACAGCCGAAACTTTGGCACAATTTCTTGTGATTTCCGGTTTAAACCCTAATGTTTCAAGTACATAAACTGCCTTATCTGCTAAATCATTTGGCACTGTATAAATTACCCCTGCTGGTGAAATATTGATGAAATCGACTGAGATTCCCGCTTCAGCCATCGCTTTAAATACATCCGATTGAAGTCTATATGCCTCTTCTTTGGTTTGAACCTTTAATTGAGTAATGGAAGACATATGGGCTATCCCTGTTACTAAACGATCTTGAATATCAACACCCATTTCCTTCACTCTAGATGAGGTTACTAATGTCCCAGGTTCAAGCGAGTAAGTTGATCTAACACGTAATGGGATTTTTGCTTGCATGGCGATTTCTACCGCCCTAGGATGAATTACTTTCGCACCTTGATAGGCAAGATTACAAATTTCTGAATAAGTAACGACATCTAAAGAATGTGCATTTTCAACTATTCTTGGATCTGCTGTCATAATACCCTCAACATCCGTAAATATTTCAACCATCTCTGCCTGTAATGCCGCTCCAAGGGCAGCCGCAGAAGTATCACTACCTCCACGGCCAATGGTAGTAATTTCTCCCATTTCTGTTTGTCCCTGAAAGCCTGCCACTACAACGACATCATTATTTTCTAACTCTTTATAAATTCTTTCTGGTTTTACTTCTTTAATCTTTGCTTGTGTAAAGTCCTCACTCGTAATAAAACCTGCTTGTGCGCCCGTTAATGCAATTGCATTAATATGTTGTTTTTTTAATTCATTGGATAAGACAACAGAAGAAATAATTTCCCCACAGGACATAAGTAAATCAATTTCACGATCTGAACTATTCGTTGCTGGAAAACCCACTAACTCTAAAAGTGAATCTGTTGCATATGGATCTGGCTTCCTTCCTAATGCAGAAACAACAACTACTAGTTTATAGTCTTTCACTAATGCATTTTTAATATGCTTGATAACATGTTTCCTATTTTCTTCAGACTGTACAGAAGTACCGCCAAATTTTTGTACTAAAATCTGCATCTTAACACCTCTAATAAACTACTTATAGCCAGTTATTTTTCACTAATGTTTGAGCTATTTGTACCGTATTCCAAGCAGCACCTTTAAGAAGATTGTCAGATACAATCCATAAATGGAATCCTTTATCATTGTCTAAGTCTTTTCTTACTCGACCAACGAAAACCTCTTCTTTATTTGCTGAACTTAAAGGAGTAGGATACGTTTGTGTAGAGGGATCATCTTGTAAAATAATTCCTTCTGCATTCTCAAAAGTTCTCCAAATATCTTGGACAGTTACTCCATCTTTTTCTACCTCAATATATACACTTTCGGCATGAGACGTGAAAAATGGTAATCGCACGCATGTAGCTGCTACTGATAAGTTAGGTTCATGCATAATTTTTTTAGTTTCATTTATCATTTTCATCTCTTCAAATGTATATCCATTATCTTGGAAAAGGTCTATTTGTGGTAATGCATTAAATGCGATTGGATAGTGCTTTTTGTCACTACCAGCAGGTAATATATTTGCTTCCATTTCTTCATTGTTCAGATATTGTTTTGCTTGATGTTCTAATTCAGCCACTGCTTTTGCACCTGCTCCAGAAACAGCTTGATAGGTGGAAACAATAACTCTAGATAATCCAAAATGGTCTTTAATTGGTTTCAAACCTGCTACCATTTGAATAGTGGAGCAGTTCGGATTTGCGATAATTCCTTTGTGTTCTTTAATGTCTTCTGCATTCACCTCTGGTACAACTAGTGGTACATTTTCGTCCATGCGGTATGCACTAGTATTGTCTACTACCACTGCTCCTCTTTTAACAGCTTCTGGAGCTAATTGTTTCGAAACAGATCCCCCTGCAGAGAATAACGCTATATCTATTCCTTCAAAGCTCTCCGGTTTTGCCTCTTCTACTATAATTGTTTTACCAGCAAATGTAAGTTCTTTCCCAGCTGAGTTTTTGGAAGACAAAAGCTTTAATTTATTTAAAGGAAACTTTTTTTCTTCTAATATTTTCATTATTTTTTGACCTACTGCACCGGTTGCTCCAACTACTGCTACATTATATGCTGTTTTTTCTGACATTTAAAACTCTCCCCTTAATCTTATTAGAAAACTCGGCACGACAAGATTTTGGCGATGCCTTCGTTATACTCATGCAGATAAAAAGTTTGCAGTTTTTTTACTGCTAAAAATTAAATCTCTTAATTTATTATTTTAACATATTTTTTTATTAAAAAGGAATAATAATAGGTTGAAGTTGTTCACGATCTAAAGCGGATTTGATTGTATCCTCTAATAAGTCAAGGTTCGCTACTAAGGAGTTTGGTTTTTTCATAGGATTATCTTGACCAAATGGCACAAAATAAATAAATTTACTATTTAATAATCGCGCCAAATTGATACCATTTAATCCGAGGGCATCATTTGTAGTAACGGATAGAACGACAGGATTTTGATTTCTGATAGTGGATTTTGCTGCCATTAATACGGGATTATCAGTAATCCCATTCGCAAGTTTTGCCATGGAGTTTCCGGTAAGTGGTGCAATCACCATACAATCTAGTGGTTTATCCGGTCCTAATGGCTCTGCATCGGGCATAGAAGTAATTACTTTTTGACCAGTTAATTCCTCTAATTTATTTAAATGGTCCTCTCCTCTACCAAATTTAGTTTCAGTACTCTGTACGGTATAGGATGCAATTGGAATGACTTCAACACCTTTATTTACTAAGTTTTCAATTTGCAAAAACACTTTACTAAATGTGTGATGTGAACCAGTTAATCCAATACCGATACGTTTCCCTTTTAAATTCATGATAAACTCCCCTCGTTTAATAATATTTGTTTAATAACATCTGCCAGAATTCTTCCAGCTGTTTTCGGAGCTACAATACTAGGCAAACTTCCAGTTAAAATTGCTTGAATACCACGTTTTGTTGCATATTCAAAATCTGTTCCTCCTGGATTTGACGCAAGATCTATAATAATTGCATGAGAAGGTAATTGCTGTATTACCTTTTGATCAACGACCAATGCCGGTACAGTATTTATTATTATGTCACAATTATTAGTGTGTTCATGGAGTTTATCAATTGGAATTGCCGTTAAGCCCATTTCTGTTATTCTTGCTAATTCTCTAATATTATTGGCACTAACCGAAACTTTCGCACCAAATGCAGAAAATCGATTTGCTACAGTTTGACCAACCCTACCAAACCCTGTTACGAGTACACGTGAGGAATGAATCGTATAGTCTGTATTCTCAATCGCCATCATGATTGCACCTTCTGCTGTAGGTATTGAATTATAGATAGCGACATCATCTCTATTAAACAATGGAAAAAGCTCTATCCCAGCTTCTTTTGTAACATGATTCAAATATTCATTTGTAATTCCGGTAAATACTTTTGTTGTTTTTTGTAGCTGTCCGAACCATTCAGGAGTTAACTTTATTTTTTGATCAGAAAAAACTGTTTCAATGTTTCCTTTAGAATCCGTTCCAGTTATTGGTAAAATAACACTATCCAATGTATTTAATTCTAATTCATCAAATTGAGTTTGTTTTAAGCCTGTGAAACTTTGATTTAAATTATCGAAACCCACAAGAATAATAGTTGTTTCTGGCATTAGTTCTAATTGCCTAATTAATTCTATATATCTTGCATCCCCACCAATTACAGCAATTATTCGACTCATGATTATTTCTACCCTCCATACATAACTAATCCTAAATCTGTTCTTTATAGCTTATGTCTTTCTGCAATGAGAGTGATTCGTCCATAGCTAAAAAACCAAAAAAAGACCATAATCTCCTTTTGATTATGGACCATAACAATTATATTTTTATTTTCCATTAAAACTTATCATTTTTCATTTCAACCATGATCATATCTTCGCCAATTTTTTTTACTTCATTCCAATGAATTTTTGTTGTTTCCCCTTCTTTTTTCAATCCAAACCATTTATAAGTTGGTATAATGAAAGCTTCAATCTGACCGGTTTTTTCATTGATTTCCAAATCAGTTTGCCCAAGTATTCCTAACCTTTCCCCTTCGTTAATACTAACTATTTCCTTACTGCTAATATCTTTAAAGCGCATATAAATAACCTCCATACGATGATATATAGTAAATTTATATGTATCATCGGATGGTCGTATGTCCTTTTTATGTAAGCAAAACACATATTATAAGGCTGAATGAATCCATTTCCACATAAATACAACGAAGGCATTCGCAGCCTAATAGCGAATGCCTTCGTTTTCTATGAAATTTCCGGTGCAATTAATGCGACTGATTGAGAATTACGAAACGTATAATCAATCACTTTTCTTATCGACTCATGACTTACTGCATCAATTTCTTTAATCATGTCGTCTAAACTTCTATGTCTTCCAAGTAATAATTCATTTCTTCCATTTCTACTCATTTTGCTATTGGTACTTTCTAAACTTAACATTAAGCTTCCTTTTAGCTGCTCTTTACTATTTCTTAACTCTTTATCAGTTAAACCATCTTTAATTAATAACTCTAACGTATTATTGATTGTATCTTGCAGTAATGGTAGCTGTTCTTTTCCAGTACCTGCATAAATGGTTAGAAGTCCATTATCTAAATAGGTTGAATGGTAAGAGAAGACAGAATAAGCAAGACCTTGTTTTTCTCTAACATCTTGGAATAGCCTAGAACTCATACTACCACCAAGAACATTATTCATGACAACTAAGCTGTACGTATTTTCATCACCTAATTTTAATCCATTAAATCCTAAGCATAAATGTGCCTGCTCCGTATCTTTATTTCTTTCAATCCGATTAGCTAAAAAAGTTGGTGTTTCAAGCGATTCTTTCCCTACATTACGTTCAAATTTACCAAAATAAGAAGCTATATTGTTAATAAAGCTTTCATCCACATTACCGGCTACAGAAATTACTACATTATCAGGTGTATATCGTTGTTCTACATAATTTCGTAAATCTTCAGGTGAAAAAGATTTTAAATGCTCCTCTGTACCAAGAATAGGGTACCCTAATGAGTGGTCTCCAAATGACGCTCGAGCTAATAAATCATGTACGATATCATCGGGAGTATCCTCATACATTTTTATTTCTTCATAAACGACTTTCTTTTCCCTTTCCATTTCTTCTTCATCAAATGAAGAATTGAAGAACATATCCGCTAATATTTCTAATGCGTAATCCTTATGTGTGTCTAGAACCTTCGCATAAAAGCAAGTATATTCTTTAGAAGTAAAGGCATTGATTTGACCGCCTATAGAGTCAAAAGCTTCTGCTATTTCTTGCGCAGATCTTGTATCCGTTCCTTTAAAAAACATATGTTCCAAGAAATGTGAGATGCCATTATTCATCTTCGTTTCATTTCTCGAACCAGTTAATACCCATATTCCAATTGTCACAGAACGTACGGAAGGTATATTTTCTAGAACAATTCTTAATCCATTTCTACATGTATGTCTTTGTATCAAAGTTCGTCCTCCTAATGCGTTTTGATTACCTTTCTTCACTTAATAATTTCTCAATAGTACCTATACGATACTCTTTCTCTTTAATCACTTTAATTAAATCATCTAGTCCATTTGCGATTACAGATGTCGGATGCATCAAAATGGTTGCCCCTGGATGAATTTTACTATTTACTCGGTTAATCATAACATTTACAGAAGGATTCTTCCAATCAATCGTATCTACTGTCCATAGAATTGTTTCCATTTTTAGGTTAAAGGCACTTTGTACAACTTGATCATTAAAGCTTCCACTTGGTGGGGCGAACCATTTTGGTGTTTTATCTGTGATTGCTGTTAGGATTTCATTTGTTTGTGTTATTTGCTCCACTATTTTCTGATTAGACAGTGTCGCCATATCTGGATGATTATAGGCATGATTACCAATGATATGTCCCTGCTCATCAATCATTTTAACCAATTCAGGGTTTTCTTTTGCCCACTTTCCTTCAATAAAAAAGGTTGCTTTCACTTTATGATCATTTAACGTTTTTAAAATATCTGGAATATATTCCGTTCCCCATGAAACATTTATCAAAAATGAGACCATTTCTTTCTCAGGATGGCCTCTATAAATTGGAGATGCTTGTAAATCTGCCAATTTAACTTTAGGAGGAATTTCTTTATAAACCAAAAGTGATTCATCGAAGACACCTTTATCCTTCATTTTTTCATATGATTTATCTATATTCACCTTAATCCCGTTTCTACCTGGGGTCTTTTTCCACACGTCATCTATATATGCATCAACTGGTGGTTGCTCAAATTCTTTGCTTTTTTCTTCAATCTCCATATATAAGGAATCTTCTTTTTTTATTGCATGAGAGAGAGTTGTTGTCACCTCTTCATTTATTTCAATTGGATTATTAATGCTGTTGTAAGATAACGCCACTATAATAATGAATAGACATAAATTTATGTATTTTCGGTATCGGTACATCGTCCTTGCCCTCCTTCTTATACAAATGTATGCATAAGGGGGACAAGGTATGATTAAGTTACAAGATGATATTTAAAGCATAAAAAAAGAAACTGCTCATACAGCTTCTTTCTCTTACTATTATTGATTCGCCTTTTCTTTTCTTTCCCTTTCTTCTTTTAAAACTGCTTTCCTGGAAAGATTAATTCTGCCTTGACGATCAATTTCTTTTACTTTTACTAATATTTTATCACCAACGGACACTGCATCCTCTACCTTATTCGTTCTTTCTTCCGCAAGTTCGGATATATGAACCAATCCATCTTTTCCTTTGAATAGTTCAACAAACGCACCGAATTTCTCAATTCGTCTTACAGTTCCTAAATAAATTTGTCCGACTTCAACTTCTCGAACTAAATCTTCTATAATTTTCTTAGCTTTTTCATTCATTTCAGGATCAGTAGAGGAAATAAAGATATTTCCATCTTGCTCAATATCAATCTTAACACCTGTTTCATCAATGATTTCATTGATTTGTTTTCCGCTAGGACCTATAACCGTACGAATTTTATCCGGATTGATAGACATAGTAAGAATTTTAGGTGCATATCGAGAAAGTCCTTCTCTTGGTTGATTAATAGTGGCGAGCATAGATTCTAGAATCTGCATTCTACCCTTTTTAGCTTGAGTTAAAGCTTCTTCCAAGATTTCTTTGGACAATCCGTCAATCTTAATATCCATTTGTAATGCAGTTACACCATCTTTTGTTCCTGCTACTTTAAAATCCATATCTCCAAGTGCATCTTCCATCCCTTGAATATCAGTAAGAATCGTATAATCCTCACCTGATTTCACGAGCCCCATAGCAATACCTGCAACTGGTGATTTGATTGGTACACCTGCATCCATCATCGCTAATGTACTTGCACAAATACTCGCTTGTGACGTAGAACCATTGGATTCAAGTACTTCCGATACTAAACGAATCGTATAAGGAAATTCTTTTTCAGATGGGACAACTTTCTCCAATGCTCTTTCACCTAATGCACCATGTCCAATTTCACGACGACCTGGTCCACGAATTGGTCCTGTTTCCCCTACACTATATTGTGGGAAATTATAATGATGCATAAAGCGTTTGGATTCTTCCAAATCCAACCCATCTAATATTTGAACATCACCTAAAGCCCCAAGAGTACATACACTTAGCGCCTGTGTTTGTCCACGTGTAAATAATCCAGAACCATGCGTTCTAGGTAAAACACCAACACGTGAAGAAAGTGGACGAATTTCATCAATCATTCTTCCATCTGGTCGAACTTTTTCAACCGTAATTAGGCGTCTAACTTCAGCTTTAACTAATTTATCTAGAATTGTTTTAACTTGATTATAAATTTCAGGTTCATCTTCATCATAACCCTCAAGAATACTATCTTTAACCTGTTTTATTGCTTCTTCTCGAGCATGTTTTTCTTTTACTTGAATTGCTTGTAATAGGCTTTCCTTTGCTTCTGCCTCTACTTTAGCACTTAGTTCTTCATCGGTATCAAATAATTTAACCTCAAATTTTTCTGTACCAACTGCTTGAATAATTTCTTCTTGAAATGCAACTAATCGTTTGATTTCTTCATGACCAAACATAATTGCATCTAGCATTACTTCTTCTGGTACTTCATCTGCACCAGCTTCTACCATATTAATCGCGTCTTTTGTTCCCGCAACTGTTAAATCTATATCGCTCTTCGCATCTTGTTCTACTGTTGGGTTAATAATGAATTCACCATCGACACGTCCAACATGGACACCAGCGATTGGTTGTTCAAATGGGATATCGGAAACACATAGTGCAATAGATGACCCTAACATAGCTGCAATCTCTGATGAACAATCTTGATCAACACTCATAACCGTACTTATTACCTGTACCTCGTTCCTAAAACCATCAGGAAACATAGGGCGGATTGGACGATCAATTAGTCTAGAAGCAAGAATTGCCTTTTCACTCGGTCTTCCTTCACGTTTGATAAAACCACCTGGAATTTTACCGACTGCATATAAACGTTCCTCATAGTTAACCGTTAATGGAAAGAACGGTAAATCTTTTGGTTCATTTGATGCTGTAGCAACAGCTAATACGGAAGTATCGCCATAATGAACCATACAAGCTCCATTTGCTTGTTTCGCCAGTTCTCCTACTTCAACGGTAAACTTTTTACCCGAAATTTCAGTGGAGAACACATATTTTTCATCTGTCATTTCATATAGTACTCCTTTCATTGCTCATTCTACCTTCATTTTATAGTTTATAAACATAAATGTAAATTTTATCCCCTATTAAAAGTTGTTCAAAAAAGTCTGATGAAAATAACACTTTGACGTTTCTAGTTCGTAATAGTGTCGGTGTTGCAACAAGTGTTTTTACAGTAGGGGCGAGTAATCGGAGCCCCAGGACGTTGCACTCTTGGCCGACTTTGGTCCTTTTATCTTCCTTTTTGAACGCATTATTAAATAATAGGCGTTTACAGGTTCTGTTTATATTATGTAAATGTTAGAAAACTTGGCGTTCGACAAGCTTTTGGTCGACGCCTTAGTTGCACTTATGCAAACGGGAAAGATTTTATACTTTCCTACTTGCTAAAAAAGTCGTGGATAATAGAAGAAGCAGGATTGCTCCTGCTTCTGTAAATTCATTATCGACGTAAACCGAGTCTTTTAATTAATTCACGGTAACGAGTAACGTCTTTATTTCTTAGGTAGTTTAATAAATTACGACGTTTACCAACCATTTTAAGTAAACCACGACGTGAATGGTGATCTTTTTTATGAATACGTAAATGTTCGTTTAACGTGTTAATTTCTTCAGTTAGTACAGCGATTTGCACTTCTGGAGATCCTGTATCAGTTTCATGAACTTTGTATTCATTGATGATCTCATTTTTACGAGCTTGTGTAATTGCCATTTGGGCACCTCCTAAATATTTATTTCATATCCCCAATCTCCTAGCAAACGTCGGAGTTACGATTTGCCAAGGGATGGTTCACGTTCTTAAGCATAACGTCTTTCATTAAAAATTGCAAGGGAAAAAATCATTAAATAGAGAAAAAACGTCGAATATTAACCTCATCCAATTTGATTTGTTCTATTAACGCTTCTACACTATCGAATTTCTCTTCCTCCCGCATATACTTGTACCATTCTACTGTTAATTCTTGACCGTATAAATTATTATTATAATCTAAAATATTAACTTCTATAGACAAATCTTCCCTTTCAGCTGTAAACGTTGGGTTTGTGCCTATACTAGCCATGCCAAAATAGGTTTCATTCTTATATAGCACCTTTACAGCATAAATGCCCGGTTTAGGCAACAATGCTTGCTTATCAACTTGTAAATTCGCTGTAGGAAAGCCAATTTCCCTACCACGTTGATCTCCCCTAATTACAATCCCTCTTAATTTAAAAGGACGTGTAAGTAATTCATTAGCCTCTTCAATATTGCCTTCTCTTAACAGTTTTCTAATTCTAGTAGAACTGACTTTTTCATGATCTAAAGAAACTTTTTCCACAGTAGTATAGGAAAATTTATCCCGCGTATATTCCGAAATATTCTCCATATTCCCTTTACCCTTATGGCCAAAAGTATAATCAAATCCTGCTACAAGATGTTTAATATTTAAACCAATAATAAACTGATCGACAAACTCTTGTGGCGATAACTTGGAAAACTCCTTATTAAAATCGATAATATATAATCGATCCACACCTAACCCTTTCATAATTTCAATTTTTTCTTTCAATGGTGTTATATAGTTAACATGATGTTCACCTTTTAAAACAACTAAAGGATGTGGATGAAACGTTATAACAGCGCTTTCCATATTATTTTCTTCTGCTCGCCTGATTGCTTCATTTATTACTTTTTGATGTCCCCTATGTATACCATCAAAAAAGCCAATCGCAGATACTGTATCTGGAATATCATCCTTTATTAAAGAATGGGGAAAACTCAATTCATAGATATTCATATTCTTCACCTGCACTTATTACCCATTAAAAACACGGATGGGTTTAATTTGATTTTTGTTTTCAGGGTGTATTTGATAGATTGCGAGTAATTTATTCTTATGTATTACCATAAAAGGATTGGTCTTTGGTAGGACTTCCGGAATCGGAAGTTTTTGTCCATTTTTCACTTTATTCTCCAACGTTTCATCCACATAAAGTGTGTCTAGGTGATCTAATCCCTTTACTATTGGAAATAGTAGATTACTTTCTTCATTTTCCATTACTGCTTCTTCTATAATAGCAAAATCAACTGAATTTTTCTCTGAAAAAGATCCCGTTTTTATTCTAGTTAAATCTGACATATGTGCAGGGTATCCTAATTTCTTACCTATATCAACACATAAAGTACGGATATATGTACCTTTTGAACAAATTACTTTTATTTTAAAAGAGTCATGCTTCTTGTCTAATAATTCAATATCAAATATGGTGATCTTTCTCTTAGGTCGTTCCACCGTCTTGTTTTCTCTTGCATATTCGTATAGCTTTTTTCCGTTTACCTTAACTGCTGAATACATTGGAGGAACTTGTGTAATAGAACCTTGAAATGAAAGCAAGACATTACGAACGCTTTCTGTACTTGGTGATTCGGATACTTCCATTTCTTCCAGTACTGTTCCTTGGGCATCTTCTGTATCCGTGGCTATTCCTAACTTTACTTCAGCTATGTATGTTTTCTTTGTATCGGTTAAAAAAGGCACAATTTTTGTAGCGTTGCCAATACATATGGGTAAAACACCATCCACCTCCGGATCCAAAGTCCCAGTATGTCCTACTTTTTTTGTTTTAAAAAGTTTTCTGCATCTCATGACACAATCATGTGATGTCATTCCTCGCGGTTTCCATAATGATAAGATACCATCCACGTCATCAACTCCATTCATGTTGAATATCAAAGGTTTTGTTATTGGGTAAAAATTAAAATTTATCTTATTAAATCTTGTCATAAGGAAGGCCACGTCCAGCTCCAGCACCCAGCGACTAGCGAGACTTCCTTCACCTCATGACACGATAAAGAAGACTTGCCGATGGATGAAACCAGAGGCTTAGTCGCACTTATACCCTTGTGGTGAAAGTCAACATCGACTCAAAGTATTAAAGGAAGGCCGACTAAGTGCGGCCTTTGCGGCCAACGTCGGCATACCCCTATGAAGGGGCATGTTTCCTTTATCTCCTACGGCTCAGTCCAGTCCGTACGTCGCTAAACTGGCGCTTTCGCTTTTGATCTTCCTATGGAAAAATCTGACTCATTTCCCGAGTCAGATTTCCAATAGTTAAAAATCTACTATTTATTTAAATCACGTAATAATTTTTCAATATGATTACCATAGGCGTATGCTTCATCGAATTCAAAAGAAATTTCCGGTGTTTTTCTTAATCGAATTCGTTTACCGATTTCAGAACGAATAAATCCTTTCGCCTTAGCAAGTCCTAGTAAAGTATCTTTTTTTTGTTTTTCGTCCCCTAAAACAGATATATATACTTTTGCCTGCTGAAGATCTCCAGTTACTTCTACATCGGTCACTGTAACAAAACCTACTCTTGGGTCTTTAATTTTCCTTGTAAGAATTTCACCTAATTCTTTTTTCATTTGTTCCGCAATACGATTTGCTCGTAATTCAGCCATTAAATTCACCTCGTGAAAAACCCATTATTAAAGAAGTGACTTAAAAGAGATTGTTCCAAAAGTCAGGTAAAAATGACATGCCACTAAAAAGGGGGAGGCGTAAGTTGGACGCAAAGCTCATCTTTAGTCGGCCTTCCTTTAAAGAAAATCATTGGCAATAGTGGAGTCGGTGTTGCAACAAATCTTTACGGTAGGGCTAATCATCGAAGCTCCAGAAAGTTGCAACTTTTATCCGACTCGGTCCTTTTGCCCTCCTTTTGAACACATACTTAAACTCTTTCTACATTCGTAATCGTTCGTTCCAACTCTGGAAACGTGTCAATTACACGTAGCACTTCTTGAATGATTTGTTCCGCGTTTGTCAAACTTGTTGAAATAGTAACTATTCCTAATTTAGTGCGCTGCCACAAATCATGATAATCTAATTCTGTAACAGCGACATTAAAATCTTTTTTAAGTTTAGCAATTATTTTTTTAATAATTGACCGTTTATGTTTCAGTGAATGTCCGTCGTACATGATACATTCGACTTCCGCATATAAAATCATGTACGTTCAATTTCCTCCATTACAAATGCTTCCATAGTATCCCCAACCTTAATATCGTTAAAATTGGTGACTGTTATTCCACATTCATAATTTTTTGCAACTTCTTTAACATCATCTTTGAATCGTCTTAATGTATCAATTTCACCTTCATATAGGACAACTCCATCACGAATAATTCGAACACCTGCATCCCTAGTAACTTTACCATCTGTCACGTAACATCCCGCAATTGTTCCAACTTTTGAAACCTTATATGTTTCTCGGACTTCTACTTGGCCAATTATTTTCTCTTCAAATTCTGGATCGAGTAAACCTTTCATAGCAGATTCAATTTCTTCGATTGCTTTGTAAATGACGCGATGCAAACGAACATCCACTTTTTCTCTTTCCGCTGAGCCTTTTGCGTTCGCGTCAGGGCGAACATTAAAACCAATGACAATCGCATTCGATGCTGAAGCTAGAATGATATCGGATTCCGTAATAGCACCAACACCCGTATGGATTATATTAATTTTAACACCTTCTACATCAATTTTTTGTAGTGAAGAAGAAAGTGCTTCTGCAGAACCCTGAACGTCAGCTTTTATAATGATATTCAATTCTTTCATTTCACCTTGTTTGATTTGTTCAAACAAGTCATCTAGACTAACTTTAGTCTGTTCATTACGGTTAGCTGCTATAGCTTCCTGTTGACGCGCTTCTCCAATTTGACGAGATTTTTTCTCATCATCAAATACTACGAATCTGTCCCCAGCTTGTGGTACATCTTGTAAACCTGTAATTTCTACCGGCATAGAAGGACCAGCCATTTCTACACGTTTACCAGTATCGTTAATCATGGCACGAACTCTACCAAAAGTATTTCCTACAACTAGTGAATCTCCAACATGGAGGGTACCATTTTGAACAAGTAAAGTTGCAACACTTCCACGACCTTTATCTAGCTCCGCTTCGATTACCGTTCCTGTAGCATTAGCTTTCGGATTAGCCTTTAATTCTTCAACTTCCGATACTAAAAGAACCATCTCTAACAAATCATCGATACCCTCATTCTTCAACGCGGAGATATTAACAAATATCGTACTACCGCCCCAGTCTTCAGGTATTAATTCATACTCTGTTAATTCTTGCATAACACGATCAGGGTTTGCTGATTCCTTATCCATTTTATTAACTGCAACAATAATTGGTACTTCGGCCGCCTTGGCATGATTAATTGCTTCTACCGTTTGTGGCATGACACCATCATCTGCAGCCACAACCAAAATAGCGATATCCGTAACCTGTGCACCTCTTGAACGCATGCTAGTAAAGGCGGCGTGGCCAGGTGTATCTAAAAATGTTATCTTTTTACCACCGAACTCTACTTGGTATGCACCAATATGTTGTGTAATACCCCCAGCTTCTCCAGCGGTCACTTTTGTATTTCGTATGGAATCTAGTGTTGTTGTTTTTCCGTGGTCAACATGTCCCATAATTGTAACAACAGGAGGCCTTTCCATTAAATCTTCTTCTTTATCTTCCATGATGTATTTATCAAGATCTGTATCTTCTAAAATAACTACCTTTTCAGCTTCAACATTAAATTCACTACAAATAAGTTCTACTGCATCATCATCTAAATCTTGATTTTTAGTCGCCATTACACCTAAAAACATTAATTTTTTAATGATTTCCGCTGGTTCTTTATTAAGCTTATCAGCTAAATCACTTACAGTTAACGTGTCACTATAAGTAATTTTTTCAGGAGTTTCCTTTTTGACAGGTTCCTGATAATTTGCTGGCTTATTGTTCTTATTCCCCTTCTTAGGACCTTTAAAATTCTTATTTTTAGGCTTATTATTATGATGATTTTTTGCTTTTTGTTTGTCTGACTTATTATGATCAGATTGTTTTTTATTTCCTGAATTCATTCCTTCAGATTTTTGCTTAGGAGCTTCCTTTTGTTGTTTCCCTTGATTTTGTTTCGATCCAAATTTCTTATCCAATTGTGTCACAGTATCTAGCGAAATAGTAGACATATGGTTCGTTACGTCCACATTTAACTCTTTTAGATAATTGATAACATCCTTACTAGTTGTATTATTTTGTTTAGCATATTCATATACACGAATTTTGCTCATACGTTCACCCCCGAAATTAATTACCCGAGCAACGATTTAATTTTATTGGCAAAACCTTTATCTAAAATTGCAATTGCTACTCTTTGGGATTTTCCAATTGCATTGGATAATGTTTCTCGATTATCCACCAATTCATATGGTACCTTGTAAAATTTACATTTATCTGTTATTTTTTTCCTCGTTTGGGGACCGATATCATTTGCAAGTAAAACTAACTTTGCCCGATTGCTTTGAATATCTTTAATAATTGTTTCCTCACCTATTGATAATTTCCTTGCACGATATGCTAGCCCAAGTATGTTTAAATAATTACTTTTCATTGCTCTTTACCATTTTTTTAAGTTCTACAAACACAGATGAATCTACTTCTGCGTTTAAGTGTCTGTTTAAAACATTTGATTTTTCTGCCTCTATAATCACATCTAAATCCTTTGTTAAGTAAGCTCCTCGGCCATTCTTTTTCCCTGTAGGATCCACAAAAACTTCCCCATCTTTATTTCGAACGACACGAATGAGTTCCTTCTTTGGCTTCATTTCATTAGTTACAACACATTTTCTTTCTGGTATTTTTCTTTTTTTCACCGAGTGTCCCCTCCTTATTCAAACAAATCTTCATCATCGTTGGAATAAGCGTCTTCTACTTCCGACAAAATACCTTCTTCTCTAGCCTCTGATTCACTCTTAATATCGATTTTCCAACCGGTTAATTTAGCTGCAAGCCTTGCGTTTTGGCCACGTTTCCCTATAGCTAGTGACAATTGATAATCGGGAACAATCACTGTCGTGGCTTTTTCCTCTTCGTCAACTAACACTTCTATCACTTTGGAAGGACTTAATGCATTTGATACATACACCTTAGGATCTTCTGACCATTGCACAATATCAATCTTTTCACCTTTTAATTCGTCAACGATTGCTTGAACACGTTGCCCTTTTTGACCTACACATGACCCTACAGGATCTACTTCCGGATCTTGTGCATGAACTGATATTTTCGATCTGTCTCCTGCTTCTCTAGCTACAGACTTAATTTCAACCGTTCCATCGTATATTTCGGGCACTTCCATCTCAAATAACCTTTTTAATAGCCCGGGATGAGATCTAGAAATAAAAATTTGTGGACCTTTACTTGTATTTTCAACTTTTGTCACAAACACTTTTATCCGATCGTGAATATTATATTCCTCGTTAGGTATCTGTTCCGTTTCAGCCAATTTAGCTTCAATCTTACCCAAATTCACATAAATAAAGCGTGAATCTTTTCTTTGTATAATACCTGTCATAACATCCTCTTCACGATCGACAAATTCAGAAAAGATGACACCACGTTCTGCTTCTCTTACTCTTTGTGTAACAACTTGTTTTGCTGCCTGTGCCGCGATTCTGCCAAAATCTTTTGGAGTAACTTCAACTTCGATAATATCGTCCACTTCATGATTAGGATCGATTTCTCTGGCAACCTCTAATGAAACTTCTTGTTGTGGGTCTTCAACCTCTTCTACAACTGTTTTCCTAGAGAAAACGGCCATTTTTCCTGTATTTTCATTTAGTTCGACTCTCACATTGGAAGCGGATTTGAAATTTTTCTTATATGCAGAAATAAGAGCAGCTTCTAGTGCTTCTAACAGAATTTCTTTATCAATTCCTTTTTCCTCGGACAAACTATTCAATGCGTCAAACAATTGACTGCTCACTTTACTAATCCCCCTTTAAAAAACTACTGCAAGCCTAGCTTTAGCAACTTTTTCATATGGTATTTCTACCTGTTTTTTTCTTGTCTTTACTTTGTACTCAATGGTTAAAATATCATTAGTGAAAGCTTTTAAGGTGCCTTCATATTCTTTCTCTCCATCAATCTGTTCATAAAGTTTAACATTTATATTTTGATTAATGTTGTTCTCAAAGTCCTCTTTCTTCTTTAATGGTCTTTCTACACCCGGAGAAGAAACTTCTAAGAAATAAGGATCTTTTATAGGATCTACTTCATCCAATTTCTCACTTAATTGTTCAGATACTTCTCCACATTCAGTAATGTCTACCCCACCAGGTTTATCAACATATATGCGAAGGAACCAATTCTTTCCCTCTTTGACGTATTCTATATCAACTAATTCTAAACCCTTATTACGGAGAATTGGCAATACTAATTCTTCTGTTGTTTGAATGACCTTTGAACTCATCGTAATCCTCCTTTACGCTGAACTGTTTATTTCTTATTATGAACGATTCACCCGAATACTATCTATTCAATATAAAACCCCTGCCCAAAAGTGCTTGGCAAGGGGGAATCGAGTTCATGTGGAATGGGTATGAAGAAAGAGTGAGCATTCGCCCACTCTTTTAACATTTCGTATCATTACTTACCAATAAAAATATATCATAAAAATAACATTCATGCAAGAATTAGCATTTCCTTACATTTTTTGGTACTTTTACACCAACTGTAAATATCTTTAGAATAAGGATAATTGGTTTTTTTCTGCCATACCTTCTAAACATCCTTGATTATCAAGATATTCCAAAACCGTTTTAGAGATTTTACTTCTTTCCCTAAGGTCTTCTTTAGAAAGAAACTCTCCCTCTTCTCTTGCTTTAACGATATTAATTGCTGCGTTGGTTCCTAAACCGTCAACCGCATTAAATGGAGGAATTAAACTATCCCCGTCTACTAAAAAGTCTGTAGCACTAGATTTATACAAATCTACCTTCTTAAAGGATAATCCTCTTTCACACATTTCAAGCGCCACTTCCAGTACTGTCATTAAGTTTTTCTCTTTCGGTGATGCGTCATTGCCCTTTGCAGCAATTTCATCAATTCTACTTTTAATAGCAGTTGATCCTTTGGCCATCGTTTCTAAATCAAAATCATCTGCTCTAACCGTAAAATAAGCAGCATAAAATAAAATCGGATGGTGTACTTTAAAATAGGCAATTCGAATCGCCATTAAAACATAAGCTGCCGCATGGGCTTTCGGGAACATATATTTTATCTTTTTACAAGAATCAATATACCAATCCGGCACATTATGTTTTTTCATTTCAACAATCCAATCATCCTGCAAACCTTTCCCTTTACGAACAAATTCCATAATTTTAAACGCTAAAGAAGGCTCTAACCCTTTGTGCATTAAATAAACCATGATGTCATCACGACATCCTATTACGTCAGATAGTTCACAAATACCTTCATTAATTAAATCTTGCGCATTACCTAACCACACGTCTGTACCATGGGATAAACCAGATATAATTAATAGTTCTGAGAAAGTAGATGGTTTCGTATCTTCAAGCATTTGTCGAACAAATTTTGTACCAAATTCGGGAACACCTAGTGTACCAGTTTTACAATTAATCTGTTCAGGAGTAACCCCTAATGATTCTGTACCCGAGAATATTTTCATTACTTCCTTATCATCAGTCGGGATTGTTTTCGGATCAATTCCACTTAGGTCCTGCAGCATTCTGATAACGGTCGGATCATCGTGTCCTAGTATATCTAATTTCAATAAGTTATCATGAATGGAATGGAAATCAAAGTGTGTCGTTCTCCATTCACTATTTCGGTCATCTGCCGGATATTGAATAGGCGTAAAATCATAAATCTCTTTATCATCAGGAACTACGATAATCCCACCTGGATGCTGTCCAGTTGTTCGTTTTACACCCGTACAGCCTTTTACGAGACGATCGACTTCCGTATTCTTATAAACAATATTATTATCTGAAGCATAACCTTTCACATATCCATAGGCGGTTTTTTCTGCCACCGTTCCTATTGTCCCCGCACGATAAACATAATCTACACCAAATAATTCTTTTGTATAGTTATGCGCCCTTGGCTGGTAATCACCTGAGAAGTTCAAATCAATATCTGGAACTTTATCCCCTTTGAAACCTAAAAATGTCTCAAACGGAATATCTTGTCCATCTTTTGTTAATGAACGTCCACAGTTTGGGCAAGCTTTATCCGGTAGGTCAAAACCACTACCAACTGTTCCATCATTAATAAATTCATTGTAATGACATTCCAAACAAACATAATGTGGAGGAAGTGGATTAACTTCAGTAATTTCAGTCATAGTTGCTACGAAAGAAGAACCTACAGACCCACGGGAACCTACTAAATATCCATCTTCCAAGGATTTTTTAACTAGCTTTTGAGAAATCAAATAAATAACAGCAAATCCGTTACCAATAATACTATCCAATTCTTTTTCTAATCGATCACTAACAATTTTTGGAACCGGATCGCCGTATATTTTCTTTGCACGCCCATAGGAAAGTTCTCTTATTTCTTCTTCCGCTCCTTGAATAGTTGGTGTAAATAAACCTTCTTTTATAGGAGAAATTTCTTCAATAAGGTCCGCAATCGCGTTCGTATTTGTTATAACGATTTCTTTCGCTTTTTCCTCCCCTAAAAATCGAAAACAATCTAACATTTCGACGGTTGTACGGAAAGGAGTATCTGGCAGTGTTTGCCTATTAAGGGGATTTCCCGCTTGGGCTTTAATTAAAATTTGTCTATATATTTTATCATGCTCATCCATATAATGAACGTTCCCTGTTGCAACAACAGGTTTTTCCATTCGTTCTCCTAATTTTACTAACTTCGATATAATATCGAGAATTTGTGCCTCGTTTTGTACTAATTCTTTTTCAATTAGATGAATATAATTCGTAGGTGGTTGAACTTCTATATAATCATAAAACTTAGCAACATTTTCTGCCTCTTCTTCTGATTTCTGCATCATGGTTTCAAAGACTTCCCCTTTATCACATGCAGTTCCAATTAAAAGGCCTTCCCGATATTTTTGTAACACAGATCTAGGTATTCTAGGAACACGATAGAAATAATCAATGTGAGCGAATGAAACTAATTTATAAAGATTTTTTAACCCTAACTCATTTTTAGCTAAAATCGTGCAGTGAAATGGCCTTGAACGTTGATAAGCATTTCCTTCACCCATATGGTTATTTAACTGATTATGATTAACAATCTCTTTATTAAGTAATTTTTTAACTAGTTTCCAAAGAATGTAGCCTGTTGCTTCAGCATCATAAATTGCTCGGTGATGCTGTGTTAATTCAACATCTAAATGTTTACTAATCGTGTTTAACCGGTGATTTTTTAATTCCGGTAATAGAAATCTAGCAAGTTCTAATGTATCTATAACAGGGTTTTCTGCTTCATCATATCCGATCTTTTTAAGTCCTTGATTCAAGAAGCCCATATCGAAGCTAGCATTGTGCGCAACTAAAATGGCATCACCCATCCATTCATAATAGTCTTTCAATACTTCATCAATATCAGGAGCATTTTGAACCATTTCATCAGTGATACCTGTCAGGTCAATGGTCGTTTGGGATAATGGATGATGTGGATTTGCAAAAGCTTCAAAACGATCTATAACTTCCCCGTCTTTTATTTTCACCGCTGCAAGCTCTATAATAGTGTCATAGACCGCCGAGAGTCCTGTTGTTTCTACGTCAAAAACTACATAAGTTGCTGATTCTAAGTCAATATCTTTCTCGTTATATGCAATTGGAACCCCATCATCAACTAAATTAGCTTCTACCCCATATAATACTTTTATATTATTTTTCTTTCCGGCTGCGAATGCTTCTGGGAATCCTTGTACACCGGCATGGTCTGTTATAGCTACCGCTTTATGACCCCATTTAGCCGCTTGAGATATTAAGGCTTGCGGTGAAACAACAGCATCCATTTGACTCATCATCGTATGAGCATGAAGTTCAACACGTTTCTCTCCTTCAGCAGATAAATCCTTCCTCGGTTCTACCGTAATTTCATGTATATCATTTGCCATCATCCCTAGCTCATTTGTATACATATCCGTTTGAATACTACCTCTTGCTTTAACCCACATTCCCTCTTTTACAGTTTTAAACTTATCTACATCTTCGTCCCCTTTAGAAAACATTTTAATCGTTAGAGAATCTGTATAATCAGTCGCTTTAACAATTAAAAGACTTCGTCCTGAACGTAATTCACGTATTTCGGTTGAAAAGATATACCCTTGAACAGCTACCCTGCGCTCCTCTTCAAGAATACTTTCCATTGGAATAGGGTCGTCTTGAATTTTATACCCAATCATTAAAGGTAAAGCTTCCTCTTGATTTCCCTTTTCTTTATCCCGCTTTTCTTTTTCTTTTACGGTTTTTAAAACTAACTGCTGATCTTCTAATGCTTTTTGCTCTTTAAATTTTTCAATGTCGGCCAAATTCGTTTTTACTTCTATTTCAATTGTATACATGGCCATTCCTATTTTTTTACAATAAGATTTGAAACTATCATCTAATCGTTTTTTTAATGCGTGAGCTTCCGCATCATTCCTTGCAGTTAACATAATCTTATTATTGTTTACTGTTGGCGTTTGATTTTGGACTAGGTCTTTGTAAGCAGGAGATAAATTCGTTATAGATGTAATGAAATATTCCCAGTAGCCAATAACTATATTTTCATCACAAGTTTTGTTTTCTGTATTAATTGATAATTCGACTTCAGCTATTGGTTGGAATGTTTGTTTTAGTTTTGCAATAAATACTTGATATATATAAGGAGGCAAAATATGATTTAAATGAACATAGAAATGCCATATTTTTGACTTTTTATATACTTCTAATTTCTCTAAATAACTATTAGAGAAATAATTTAACATTTTCTCATCAGTTATCTGTATTTGCTTTAATAATAAGTTCATTTTTTCTTGTTTGGATATATCCATTTTTATCCCCCTAAAAACAGGTGTTGGTAAGAAGTTGTACAAATTTAAACTGGTGATTTATTCCAAAATAGCTTGTAAATTATGCGGAACCCTTGCCAAATTCTAGACAAGGGTTCCGTTCACCATTTATTAAAGATGTCTAGCTCCAGCGCTAAAGCCGTAGTGAGACTTCCTTCACCTTATTATACGATAAAGAAGACTTGCCGACTGGTGTAACCATCGACTACCTAGCATGACCAGGCGCAGTCCATACGCTCGCTATGAAAGGACGTCGCGTTCTTAGCCTTTATGGGCGCTTACGCTTTTAAAGAAATAATCGTTGTATATCGTTCCAGGTTACTACAATCATTAGTAACATTAAGAGAGCAAATCCAATAAAGTGGAAAACTCCTTCTTTCTCCGGTGGAACAGGCTTCCCTCGAAGTTTTTCGATTCCTACAAACAATAAACGTCCACCATCAAGTGCTGGAAGTGGAACTAAGTTAACAATACCTAAGTTCACACTTAGCATAGCTGTCCACATAATTAAACTGATAAATCCACTTTGAACAACTTGATCTGTAGCGTCATAGATTCCTACCGGCCCTGAAAGAATTTCTAAAGGAACTTGACCAGTAATTAACATACCTAAATTGGTTAATACCATTTTAGTAATTGTATATGTTTGTTCAAAGCCATATTTAACCGTTCCAATCATGGATTTCTCAAAAGCTTGACGAACCCCTATTTGACCTATAGTGATAGTTTCACCTTTTTCATTTATGGCCTCTCCTTCTTTAGGTACAATATTAAGAGTCTTTTCTTCTCCATTACGAAGAACAGTCATAGATAGTTCTTCACCAGGATTTTCTCTAACTATAGTTGTAAACTCTTCCCATGTAGTAATCGTGGTATCTTCAATTTTAATAATTTCATCATTGGCCATTAAGCCCGCCTGTTCCGCGGGTGTATTAGGCTGGATTTCACCCATTTTGGCTTCGTCTACCGGAACACCATGAACTAGTCCGATGATTAAGAAAAGAATAATGGCAAGTATAAAGTTCATCATTGGACCAGCAAATAATTGCATCGCTTTTTGACCAGCACTTTTTGAAGCAAACTGGCGATCATAAGGTGCAATCTGCGTTTTTCTTTCATCCATGATAAAAAATGCCTTCCGATCAACCTTAAATACAAGTCTTTCGTCCTCGTCCATTTCGTAACCTTCGATAATTAATTCATGGTCTAGATCAACACGCTCAACTTCAATAACTCGCGCATTGGGGTGCTTTGATTTATTGTTAACGATTATTTTGTCAACTTTACCATACTCATTAAATTCAAGTCCTATATGGTGACCTGGTTTTAATTCAATAATTTCTGGATCTTCTCCAGCAACACGTACATATCCACCTGCTGGAATCAAACGGATTGTATATAATGTTTCATTTTTTGTAAATGAAAGTATTTTTGGACCAAAACCGATTGCAAATTCTCGAACAAGCATTCCTGCACGCTTAGCAAAAATCATATGTCCCCACTCATGTACAAACACAAGTAAGCCAAACATAAAGATAAACGCAATAACAGTGGTCAAAAAAAGCACATCCTTTTCCAGTCTAAATGACTTATCTTTATCTAAATAAGTTTAACTGTTTATAGAGGTTTGTTCAAGTTTAAGAAAGAGCAAAGGCGCAAGCGCCCGTTTAGCGACGTACGGACTGGACTGAGCCGTAGGAGATAAAGGAAACATGCCCCTTCATAGGGGTATGCCGACGTTGGCCGCAAAGGCCGCACTTAGTCGGCCTTCCTTTAATACTTTGAGTCGATGTTGACTTATCGTACGGAGGTGAAGGAAGTCTCGCTAGTCGCTGGGCGCTGGAGCCGGACGTGGCCTATTCTGAATAATTATCCACATGCAGCAAATTTTGTAATTTCCTAAACCATGAAACAAGCAATTTGTTGAATCTTTTGCCCTTAAAAAAATTGGATGATATGTAACAGAGGAATAACAAAAAGTAAGCTATCAAAACGATCTAATATTCCACCATGCCCTGGTAAAATTTTACCGGAATCTTTTACTCCATAAATTCGTTTCAAGGCCGATTCAACTAAATCCCCAATTTGACCGAAAATAGAAGCGATAATGGTTACCAAAATAACAGCAAGTAATGAATGTGGAAATGGTGTTATTAGGTGAAAAATAACGGAAATCACAATAGCAAGTACGATTCCTCCAAGTGCACCTTCAATAGTCTTATTCGGGCTAATGGTTGGCCATAACTTTCTTTTACCAAATGCTCGTCCAAATAAATAAGCTCCAGTATCTGTAGACCAAACAATTAAAAAGGCATAGAAAATATTTTTTAATCCAACTATACCAGAACCGTCCCTAGTTTCAATCAAGTAGTAGAATCCAATTCCAACATAGAAAGTGGCCAAAAGAATAAAGCCTGCATGATCAAATGTAAATTTATTCTTTACTAATACAGTATAAGCAAGTAATAGTAAAATAATGATTGTTACCCATTCAAATTTCGAAAAATCTGTTAACAAAAAGAGGGAGTCGCGTAATAATAAGATCCATAATAGTAGCACTGCTAATATGGGTGGAACCATATATCCCCCAATTTTTCGCATTCTTACTAATTCAAACAATGCAATTGTAGCGAGTAGATAAACAAAAAGTTCGAATGCGAAACCACCTATAATAATAAATGGGATAAAAACTATTAGTGCTAATATTGCTGTAATTGTTCGTTGCTTCATCTATTAGTCACCATCCTACAATCCACCGTATCTTCTTTGACGCTGTCGGTATTCATTTAACGCTTCGTGAAAAACTTGCTCATCAAAGTCTGGCCAAAGTACATCAGTAAACCAAAGTTCAGTGTATGCACACTGCCATAATAAGAAATTACTCAAACGTTTTTCTCCGCTAGTTCTAATTAATAAATCAGGATCACGAAAATCATTTGTGTATAAGTATCGTGAAAATATTTTTTCGTCTAAAGCTTCACTTGAGATTTTAGAAGTTTCCATATCATTTACTAAATGTTTGATTGCTTGAAGAATTTCAAACCGGCCACCATAATTTAATGCAAAATTTAATATCATGCCATCATTATTTTTTGTTTTCTCCATTGCATACTCAAAAGCATTTTTTGCATGCTTAGGTAATTCTTCTATATCGCCAATTGTGTTAATTTTCACGTTATTCTCCATAATTTCAGGTAAATATACATGTAAAAATTCTTTTGGAAGCTTCATTAAGAAATCAACTTCGCTTTTTGGTCTTTTCCAGTTTTCAGTAGAAAATGCAAATAAGGTAAGAACTTCTATGTTTGCATTTGATGCAGCCCTTACTATTTTATTAACTACATGTACGCCTTCTTTATGACCGGCAACACGCGGAAGACCTTTTTTTTCAGCCCAACGACCATTCCCATCCATAATTATAGCAACATGTTTTGGTACATTTTCTATTTTATCCTGTTTTTCATTTTTTTGTTTCTTTTTTAAAAAAGGAATTCTCATAGACATGGTTAGTCCTCCGAATATTGTTATTGCATACATCCCTTTTACTATTGTTATGAGGAAAAAAGGAAATATATTACGTACCATTAGGATATAAAATATGATAAAGGAGACTACTTCCATCAGTGGCGGTTTCCTTCATCCCCACTGATGGTTAGTCGCACTTATCGGACCTTTCCAGGCAGTAAGACTCTCACCTACCTTCTTTGTTTCCCCAGAAGCTTGAGGCGAGAGTCTTACTGCCCGTTTAGGTGGGGTAAATGGATAGTAGCTATAACTTTCTATAGTATTAACCAAAAGCAACTCGAATACAAAAGCCCCCTTATAAAAGAGGGCTTTAATTTATTTTACACTTTTTTACAAGGTTATGAAAGATTCATAACGAAAGATTTAAACTTCCATTATTTCATCTTCTTTTTCTTTAGTAAGCTGATCTATTCGTTTGATTTGATTATCTGTTTCTTTTTGAACATTATCTTGTAGACCTCTTAATTCGTCTTCAGTAAGTTCACCATTTTTTTCAAGCTTTTTCAATTGATCGTTCGTATCTCTACGTATATTTCTTACTTGAATACGGTATTCTTCTGCGTATTTTCCAACTACTTTCACTAAGTCCTTACGACGTTCTTCCGTTAATGGCGGGATACTAATTCGAATAATATTTCCATCATTTGATGGAGATAAACCTAAATCAGCTTTTTGAATAGCTTTTTCAATATCGGATAGTGCAGATTTATCATATGGAGTAATAACAAGCATTCTTGCTTCAGGTGCTGATATATTTGCAAGCTGATTAAGTGGTGTTGAGGCACCATAATAATCAACAAAAACATTGTCAAGTAGACTTGGGTTTGCTCTCCCTGCTCTTACTGTAGCTAAGCTTTTTGAGTAAGATTGAACTGCTTGATTCATTTTTTCACGCATTGAGCTCATAATCGTATCTGACATACTTATTTCCCCCTTATTATTGTTCCGATTGTTTCACCTTGAACAACTTTTTTAATATTTCCTTCTTCCGTAATAGAAAATACAATTAATGGGATATCGTTATCCATACATAATGAAGAAGCTGTAGAGTCCATTACCCCAAGGCCTTCATTTAACATTTCTAGATAAGAAAGGGTGTCATATTTCTTTGCATCCTTATTAATTTTAGGGTCATCTGTGTATACACCATCAACATTGTTTTTTGCCATTAAAATAACTTCTGCTTCAACTTCTGCAGCCCTAAGTGCTGCGGTAGTATCTGTTGAAAAATAAGGATTTCCGGTACCTGCCGCAAAAATAACAACACGTTTTTTCTCGAGATGGCGAATTGCTTTTCTTCGTATGTATGGTTCAGCGACTTGACGCATTTCAATGGATGTTTGTACGCGAGTTGGAATTCCAATTGTTTCTAATCCATCTTGTAATGCAAGTGAATTCATTACTGTAGCTAACATTCCCATATAATCAGCAGTAGCACGATCCATTCCCATTTCACTACCTACTTTTCCACGCCAAATGTTTCCACCACCAACAACAACAACTACTTCTACACCTAATTCAACCACATCTTTGACTTGGCCAGCAATAGATTGAATTACTTTAGGATCTATTCCATACCCTTGTTCTCCACTTAATGCTTCACCACTCAGTTTTAATACTATTCTTCGGTATCGTGCTGTTGTCATAATAACCTCCAAGAAAACATTTATTATATTTTATTAAACATGGTGAAATAGGGAACTTCTAAGTTCCCTATTTTTATTTTATTTTAGATGATAATCATTAACTTTGATTATTTTTTCATTTGATTCATTACTTCTTCAGCGAAGTTTTCTTCACGTTTTTCAATACCTTCGCCCACTTCATAACGTACAAATTCTTTAACGGTAGCACCTTTGTCAGCAACATATTTCTTCACTTTTTGATCTGGGTCTTTAACAAAATCTTGTTCTAACAAGCAAATTTCTTGGAAGAATTTGCCAAGGCGTCCTTCTACCATTTTTTCAACAATTTTTTCTGGTTTTCCTTCATTTAATGCTTGTTGTTTTAATACTTCGCGTTCATGATTAACTTCTTCTTCGTTAACATCATCACGTGATACATAACGAGGGCTAACCGCCGCAACGTGCATAGCGATATCTTTCCCTACTTGTTCATCATTTGTTCCTTCAAGAACAGTTAATACACCGATGCGTCCACCCATATGTAGATATGCACCAAAGACATCATCATCTGATTTAGTAAAGATAGTGAAGCGTCTTAGAGTAATCTTCTCACCAATTTTAGATACTGCAGTATTGATAAAAGTTTCTAAAGTTTCGCCTTCACCATGAAGTTTTTGTCCAAGTGCTTCTTCAACACTAGATGGTTGTTCTTTAACTATATGTTTACCAAGTTCAGATAAAAGATCTTTGAATTGATCGTTTTTTGTAACGAAGTCTGTTTCACAGTTCACTTCTAGAAGAACTGCGGTATTATTTTCCACTTCAATATGTGTTAACCCTTCAGCAGCAATACGGTCTGACTTTTTAGCAGCTTTAGCAATCCCTTTTTCACGTAGAAAGTCAATTGCTTTATCCATATCTCCATCTGTTTCTTGTAGTGCTTTTTTACAATCCATCATGCCAGCACCAGTTTTTTCACGTAATTCTTTAACCATTTTCGCAGTAATTGCCATGATTATTCCTCCATTAATTATATTAATTTTTCTTTTAAGTGCATGTTCAAAAAGGTGGATGAAAAGGGCCGAGGCCAGCTAAGAGCGCAACGTCCTAAGAAAGGCCGAAGTGTCATTTTCACCGGACTTTTTGAACAACCTTTTTAAAAAAGGTGATAAAAGGCTCTTATTCCTCTTATCACCCTCACCTTTTAAAATTACTCTTGATTTGCTACAGCTTCTTCTGCCTTTTCAACAGTTTCCGCTACTTCTGCTTCCTCTGTAACTTCACCTTGTTTCACTTCTAAGATAGCATCAGCCATTTTTGAAGTTAATAGTTTTACAGCACGGATTGCATCATCGTTTGCTGGAATTACATAATCAATTTCATCAGGATCACAGTTAGTATCTACAATTCCGATAATTGGAATGTTTAACTTATGTGCTTCAGCGATTGCAATACGTTCTTTACGAGGATCGATTACAAATAGAGCGTCTGGAAGACTCTTCATCTCTTTAATTCCACCTAGGAATTTAACAAGACGTTCTTTTTCTTTTAATAAATTTACAACTTCTTTTTTAGGTAGTACTTCAAATGTACCATCTTCTTCCATTTTCTCAATATCTTTCAAACGGTTAATACGTTTGCGGATTGTTTGGAAGTTAGTAAGCGTTCCACCTAACCAACGATGGTTAACATAGAACATTCCTGAGCGAATAGCTTCATCGCGTACAGAATCTTGAGCTTGTTTTTTCGTACCAACAAATAAAATTGTACCGCCATTTGCTGCGATATCTTTTACGAAATTGTAAGCTTCATCAACCTTTTTAACTGTTTTTTGTAGGTCAATGATATAAATACCGTTACGTTCTGTGAAAATGTATTTTTTCATTTTCGGGTTCCAACGGCGTGTCTGATGTCCGAAATGTACACCAGCTTCTAATAATTGCTTCATAGATATTGCTGACATATAAATTTCCTCCTAATGGTTTTTTTCCTCCGTTTAGATCATCTTCACATAAACACCACACAGTTGATGTGGCACCATTTATATGAATTACTAAACGTGTGTTTTTTTACTCAATATTTTTTCAACAAAACATGAGCATTTACACCAAAAATTAATATACCATATCATTCCTGCGTTATCAAGACTAATCCTATTTTTTTCGTTAGAAAGTATAAAGAAGACTTCCATCAATGGGGGGTTCCCTTCATCCCCCACTGATGATTAGTCATACTTATCGGATCTTTACGGGCAGTTCCCAAGAAGCTTGAGCTGGGATAAAAGTCTTTACCATCTGTAGAAGGCATTCTTAGGGAAAGCCATTTTTTCTAATCGTGAAAACGAATAATAAGTTCAGCCTCTGTTATCCCACAATCCAATTTTTTTGCTATATCGGCTATCGATAAACCTTGGTGATACAACTGTAATACTTTACCTTCCAATGAAGACTCTACAGAATCATTTACCTCATTAACATTCTTCAGCCATTTATCTTCTGCATCGTTCATTACAAGATTACCAACCTTTTTTTCTTTCTCAACTGCTTCAATCGGTTTATCACTCTTATTATGAGTGTACCTTATTAGATCATTTTGTAAACGGTCATTTTCCTTTTTTATCTCTTGTAAATACTCTTCAAATAATTGTGCAATTTCATTTGTATCTTCTTTTTTTTGTAATTGTTTATTTAACATATAAATTGCATAGATTGATATGATATGAAGTAAAAAGCTAATAATTAGCAAAAATGAAACCATAAAAATCCCTTTCTGTTTAAACATTTTGAGTCAATTCAAGAATCCATTACAATAAAGAAGACTTCCACCAGTGGAATTTTCCTTTATCTCCCACCTATCTTCCTTACTTCCCTAGAAGCTTGTGGTGTGAGTCTTACTGCCCGTTTACATGGGATAAATATTTTAATTTATTTAACGTTTTTCGTAATTTAACTATTGCTTTTTTATGAATTTGGGATATACGAGAAGTCGTTAACTCAAGAACCTGTCCGATTTCAGTTAATGATAATTCGTCAAAATAAAATAGACTAATTACTAGCTGCTCTTTTTCATTTAATTCTTTTATTCCTTCTTTTAACTCTTTTTCTAATTCCTTTTGTAGAATTTTAGACTCGGGTGATTGTGAAGAATCATCTGCAATCGAATACCCAATTCCCGTTTCTTGAACATAATCTGTTTTTGATTTTTCCTCAATAGATAAAATATTAGAAAATAGTGAGTCTTTTATCGTATTTTCTACTTCCTCAACAGTTAATCCTGAATACTTAGCAATTTCCTCTGGATTCGGAGATCGTTGGTACTTTTGTTCGAGACTTTGAGTAGCTTGATCTACTTTCTTAACTTTATCTCTTAACGATCTAGGTAGCCAGTCCTCTTTTCTTAATCCATCGATAATAGATCCGCGAATCCGAATAGAGGCATATGTATCGAATTTCAAATCCCGATTTGGTTCAAACTTTTTTAAAGCATCGTATAATCCAATGAAACCAAGGCTTTTAATATCTTCTTTATTAATACTTTTAGGAAGATGAATACACATTCTCTCAACATGAAAATGAACTAAATACTCGTAGTGATGAATCAACTCATTTGCGTTCTTACTATTTTTATCGTTTATCCAGTTATTCCATAAATCTTGTTCAAGAGAAGATGGATTATGATACATAGTTTTAAACTCCCCTTTTACGAGTTCCCCTTTATCTTTTAATTATATAAACACTGTTTCCTGATTCACTTTTCGGACTTTCAACTGACAACTAACTAGGTCAAACTCTATCGTTCTTCCAACATTTCCGCCAACATCAGATGAAATAATCGGTATGTTAAAATGAGTAAGTTGTTCTTTAACCGCTTCGATATTTCGTGCGCCAATTCTCATTGTTTTGGAATTACTTGCGAATTGAAACATTTGTGCTCCTCCGGCCATTTTTGCTTTAAGGGCATATTTTCGAGCCCCATTAGCTAGTAATTTCCCAATTAATATAGGAACAGCAGTATCTGCATACTTATATTTATTGAAATCACTTTGCTGCGTTAAACTTGATTCTGGCAACAATACATGTGCAAGACCGGCTATTTTTTTAGAACTATCATATATAACGACACCAACACAAGAACCCAGTCCAGCTGTACGGATAATATCTGGTGATGTAACGATATTTAAATCAGCAATCCCAACTTTAACTATTTTCTTCTCTTTAATCATTGTCAATACCTAAAGCTTCAAATAATTTACTTAATGATTCGGGTTCTGGTAATAGAAAAAAATGACCCTGAATATTTTCTGAAGCATCACTTAATATGCTAGTATTAATGACAATCGCATAATCAGAAACCTCAGAAATCTCTAGTAATCCTGCGGTTAATACTGCGCCAGCCATATCGAAACTTAAATAAGGGATGGAGGGATGCATATTATATTTAATAAAGTCTGATAATGCGGATAGATAAGAACCGATTACAATATTTCCAGTTTCTTTAAGCGCGGACATTGCTAATTCATTATGATACAGGTCGTTCATTAGGGTGAAATCCTTGTTACCTGTCAAATCTTGAATTAAACTTTCCGCTTCATCGACAGAAAGTATAAAATAAACTGTACACGGAAATTCATCCTTAATTTGAAAAACAATCGCAACTATTAATTCCTCTGGGCCGCCTATTATTTCCATCATGTCATTGTAATCCACTATGCTAACTGATGGAACATTCATATCAATTTTCCTATCAAGTAAGATAGACATAGATGTGGCAGCATTTCCAGCTCCTATATTTCCAACTTCACGTAGAGCGTCTAATTGCATTCCTGATAAATTTGAATACTCCATACTTACTACCCTTCCACTATTTCTTCTAGTGCTTCAAGACTTAATACTTTATGTAAATCCAATAATATAAATAAACGATTATCTATTTTTGCTACTCCTTCAATATAATTCACATCAATAGAACCAATAACCTCTGGATTTACCTCAATCATATTTTCAGGAATGTCTATTACATCATTTGCAGAATCCACAATTAGACCTACTTCCATTCCATTTATGTAGACTATAAGAATTCGAGTTGCATCAGTAATTTCTGCCTCTTCAAAACCAAATCTTAAACGCAAGTCAATAATTGGAGTAACGACACCTCGTAAATTAATAACACCTTTCACATGTTCGGGAGTTTGTGGAACTCTAGTAATAGGAATCATCCTTTCAATCGAACCTATCCCCTGAACACTAACCGCATATTCCTCTTCTTTTAACTGAAATACAATCATTTTTCTTACCTTTGAATTAGACACGGTAAATTTCCCCTTTTATACATATATAATTTTATATAAGACTAGCAAACTTCCTAAGGGCTGCTTTATTCCATTCCTTTTTGTAGGTCTAGTAATTTCTTCCCAATTTCATTTATTGGTAAAATAAAATTCGCCTTTTTCGAATTGACAACCGCTTTTGGCATTCCATAAATAATTGCTGTTTCTTCTGATTCTGCAATAACTACAGTATTTTCGTTCACTTCTTTTAATTTTAGAATTCCTTTCGTTCCGTCACTTCCCATCCCGGTCAAAATAACTGCAATTTTAGCGATATCTTCTATTTCAGCAAGTGATTCAAATAAAATATCAACGGATGGGCGATGTCCATTTCTTGGAGAATCCTCAGACAATTGAATAGTTAATATTTCTCCTCTTTTTCTGATTCTCATATGTTGGTTACCAGGTGCAATATATACTGTTTTTGACCTTACTTGTTCTCCATCTTCTGCCTCTTTGACATAGATATCGTTATTCATATTAAGTCTCTTAGCAAGCGACTTAGTAAAACCCGCTGGCATATGCTGTACAATAAAAATAGGAAAAGAATAATTACCAGGTATACTACTTATTACTTGCGCCAATGCCCTTGGACCCCCGGTAGATGAACCGATAGCAACAACGGTCTTTTTATCAAAGTACTTATTTGGCGGTTTTTCTATAGTTGAAACCTTTTTTTCAATTTCTATTTTCTTAATATCTATTTTTCTGATGGATGCAGCAGCAACTACTTTCGAGATTATTTCATTTTTGATAGAGTCCATATTTAAAGAAATAGGACCTGAGGGCTTTGTAATGAAATCCACAGCACCTTTTGCCATTGCCTCTAAGACTCGAGATCTATTATCTTCTGTCTCCCCACTTAACATAATGACTGGTATGGGTTTTTTTTCCATTAATACTTCCAAAGTCTGAATTCCATCCATAATTGGCATTTGGACATCCATTGTGACAACATCTGGAGAAAACTGTTTAATTTTCTTAATCCCATCTGTACCGTTCCTTGCAGTAGATATAACATCGATTCTTTCATCACTTGATAAAATATCTGTAATTATTTTTCTCATAAATGCAGAATCATCAATAACAATGACTCGAATCTGCTCCATTTATTCTACCTCTCTAATCAGTAGTTGTTTTAGCTTTTGTATAAATTTTGGATGTATCGAATTTAATGTAAACGTGTTATTTAAATAATTAGCCGTTATTTGCTTTAACGCTTTCGTAATTGGTAATTTTTCATTAAAAATATAAGGCTCTTGATGGACAACAGCCAATGTGACAGCTTTATCTTCTGGTAGAATCCCCATTTTTGAGATGTCTACCTGCAAAAATTGTTGAATTACTTTTCTAAATTGCTCTAACATTTGTTCTCCATTTTTTTGCGATGGACATCGATTCATAATAACTCTTATTGGCATTCTACCCTGATTATTGATGATTTGTTTAATCATACTGTAAGCATCCGTAATAGAGGTGGGCTCGGGCGTTGTAACAACAATACACTCATCCGCTGCCAAAATAAAAAACAAACTATCTGAATGTATCCCTGCCCCCATATCAAAAATGATATAATCATAACTATGAATAAGTTCGTTATATTGATTAATAAAAAATTGTTTCTTTTGATCGTTTAATGTGAAAAGCTCATTTAATCCAGATCCCCCTGCAATAAATGCTAGACCGTTTTCGTGGATCTCGATAATACTATGAATGGAGTCATTACCATTAAACATATCATTGATATTCTTTTTTGCTGATCTCCCCAATAATATTTCAATATTTCCCATCCCTACATCTAAATCAAATATTAATACTTTTTTTCCGTTGTAAATTAAATCCAATGCAAAGTTAACAGCAAAATTAGATTTGCCTACTCCGCCTTTACCACTTATGATACAAATAGTCTTTGCCTGCTTCGGATTATTTAACTTTTCTATTTTTCTTCTTAGTTGAGTAGCTTGGTCATTCTTCATTGTATTCCCCTACAATCCATTCAGCTATTCTTTGCGGTTTTCCTTCCAAAATATCATTTGGAACATCTTGACCATTCGTCATGTATGCAATCCCAACTTCTTTTTCCATACAAATATTCAAAAGACTTCCAAATTGCCTTGTCTCGTCTAATTTTGTGAAAATGACTTCTTTCATTGGTATATGTTGAAACTGATCATATATTTCTAATATATCTTTTGGTTTAGCCGTTAACGATAAGACTAAAAAAGTATCCATTTCTATATTGGCATCTAGATTATTTAATAAATCCTTCACATATTTTTCTTCTCTGAAATTTCTACCAGCTGTATCGACTAGAATCGTATCATAAGAATCAAACTTATTAATTGCATGTTTATAATCTTCCGCTGTATAAGCTACCTCTAAGGGAACATGAAGAATTTGTGCATATGTTTTTAATTGTTCTACTGCCGCAATCCGATACGTATCCATCGTAATGAATGCAACCTTTTTCTTTTCCTTTAATACGAGGTTGGAGGCAATCTTAGCTAAGGTTGTAGTCTTACCTACACCGGTTGGTCCAATAAATTGAAATATTTTTTTACCTGTAGTTATCCCATTAAATGAATACTTTTGAAGTGACTTCGTTATGGTTCTTTTAAACCCTTCTAAGATTTGGTTATTTGTTAAGTTTTTATCTTGATGTTGATCTAACATGGTATCGATTATATTTTTTGCAAATTGGGCCTTGACCTCTTGATTAAGTAAATGTTGATAAAGTAGTTCATATTCGATTGGATAGCTGTCGGCATTTTGATTTCTAGATTGTAATTCAACAAACTTCCTTACCTGTTGGATTTCATGTAAAACATCCTGATCCGAAGAATTCTTCCTGTTATTAACAGATTCTTGTTGTGTCGATGAAGGCATTTCTATCTTTACTTGATTCGACTGATTCGTTATTGGGTCAGGATCTAGTCCTACAATGACTTCTATCTTCTTTTTTTTAAAGAAGCCTAAAAATCCTCCCTGAAGTACTTCCCTAGAATTTAAAATAACAGCATCTGTACCTAATTCTTTTCGTATTTGTTTCATTGCTTCTGCTATATTTGGCGCGATATATTTTCTTATTTTCATGCGACATTCACCACTCCAACACTTTGAACTTGAACATTCGGTTCTAATTCGTTATAAGATAATATTACGACATGAGGTAGAAATCGATCTAATAATTGTTTAAGGTACATACGTATGGCTGGTGAGCAAAGGACAATAGCTGTTTCTTCCTGAAGTAATAATTTCTCCACTTGTTCATGAATAGAAGAAATAATGTTTTGTTGTGTTTCAGGATCTAATGACAAATAATTTCCATGCTCTGTTTGTTTGATATGCTCGGCAATTGTTTTTTCTACTTTTCCAGATACAGTAACAACATTTAACGACATATCTTCTTTTGTATATTGTTTTGTAATTTGAACGGAAAGAGATTGTCTGACATATTCTCCTAATAATTCCGTATCATTCGTCATTTTAGAGAAATCTGCCAGTGTTTCAAATATAATAGGTAAATTCCGTATCGAAATATTTTCCCTTAATAATTTAGCAAGAACCTTTTGCACTTCCCCTACTGATAGTGGGTCTGGTGTAACTTCCTCCACCAATATTGGATAACTTTCTTTCAAATGATCGATTAATTGTTTTGTTTCTTGTCTTCCAAGCAATATATGAGCATGTTGTTTGATTACTTCTGTAATATGTGTGGACACAACGGAAGGAGGATCTACGACTGTATAACCCGATAATTCAGCCTCATCTTTTAACTCTTCACTAATCCATTTTGCTGGAAGACCAAATGCAGGCTCTTTTGTATCAATTCCTTCCAGGCCATCTTCCTCATCAATTCCGGGTGCCATTGCCAAGTAATGATCCAATAATACTTCGCCAGTTGCCACTTCATTCCCCTTAATTTTCAATCGATATTCATTCGGTGCTAATTGAATATTGTCACGTATCCGAACAACCGGGATAACAATTCCTAACTCCAAAGCAAGTTGTTTACGAATCATGACAATTCGATCAAGTAAATCTCCACCTTGATTTGCATCAGCTAAAGGAATGAGGGCATAACCAAATTCAAATTCAATTTGATCCATACTTAACAGATTCATTACATTCTCTGGGGTTTTCATCTCGTTACTTTCTACTTGAACATCTTCTTCTACATCTGGAATTTCCATTTCCTTTGTTTGATTTTCTAAAACATATCCACTACCAGCTAACAAAATTGCAATGATTGTTGTCAGAAAAAAGTTAATTGGAGTCAAACCTAATAAAAAGATAGCTCCAGCTGCTATGTATAATAATTTCGGATATTGAAATAACTGAGTTGTTACCTCTGAACCTAAATTATCTTTCCCTCCAGAACGGGTCACTATAATTCCTGTTGCGGTAGATATCAATAATGCAGGTATTTGACTAACTAATCCATCCCCAACAGTAAGGCGCGTAAATGTATTGATCGCTTCGTTGAATGGCATACCCATTTGAACGATTCCAATAATAATACCGAATAAGATATTTATAATAACGATAATGATTCCAGCAATTGCGTCCCCTTTTACAAATTTACTAGCTCCATCCATGGATCCATGGAAGTCTGCTTCTTTTTCAACTTGTTCCCGTCTCTCTTTTGCTTCTTTTTCCGAAATGAGCCCGGCATTTAAGTCTGCGTCTATACTCATTTGTTTTCCCGGCATGGCATCAAGAGAAAAACGTGCAGCAACCTCTGAAACACGTTCAGATCCTTTTGTAATAACTAGAAAATTAATAATTACTAAGATAATGAAAACAACAAAACCGACGAGAGGATTACCCCCAATAACGAATGATCCAAACGTATCGACAACTCCTCCTGCTTCACCTTCAGATAAGATAGATCTAGTTGTAGAAACATTCAAAGCTAAACGAAATAAGGTTAATAATAAGAGTAATGTTGGAAAGACAGAAAACTCTAACGTGGACTTTGTATTCATAGCAACTAATATGACAATTAGGGATAATGAAATATTTAATAGAAGAAGTACACTTAATAGACCACCAGGTAAAGGTACTACTAACATAACAATAATAACTATTACACCTATTAATACGGATAAATCTCTAACTTTCACGATGGTCTCTCCTCAAATTAAACATTTTTTTCTACTCGATACACATAAGCTAATATTTCTGCAATAGCTTGATAGAACGCTTCGGGTATGACATCCCCAACATCAATCACTTTATATAAGGATCGTGCTAATGGTTTGTTTTCAACCATATATATATTATTTTCCTTCGCGATTTCTTTAATTTTTAATGCCGCTTGATCTGTTCCTTTTGCTAAGACATATGGTGCTGTTGCAATTTTTTCATCATACTTAATTGCAATTGCAAAATGAGTTGGGTTCGTAATAATTACATCCGCGTTTGGTACTTCACTCATCATTCTTCGGGTCGCCATCTCTCTTTGAATGGCTTTCCTTTTAGATTTAATTAAAGGGTCCCCTTCCATATTTTTATACTCGTCCTTGATATCTTGTTTTGACATTCTCATATTTTTTTCGTAATCAAATCTTTGGTATGCATAGTCAAATATGGACAAAAACAATAATGCGATAATTGCTGCAATCGCCATTGTCATCGTAACTTTAGAGAAAAAAGTTAATGCACCATTAGCATTTAAAAATGCGGTCATTAGCATATCATCTTTATAAATCCAAATGATAAAAAAAGTAATAGAACCAATGAATGTTATTTTCAATAATGATTTTAGTAATTCGACTAGTGCTCTAATGGAAAAGATACGTTTTGCACCTTGAACAGGGTCTATTTTTTTTAGGTCAAATTTCAGTGGCTCTGTTGTAAATAAAAACCCAACTTGTGATAGATTTGCAACTAATCCACCAATTAAACCTAGTACCATTATAGGAGCAACTATTTTTCCTGCTTCTAGAACGACACCAGTAAATAATCGTTGTGTCGTTCCTTCTGTAATGTTCCAATTAATTAATTCTGTAAAAGTATACTCGTATAAATTCAACATTTGACCTAACATGTAATTACCAAAAACAATTAAACCAATTATACAAAACAACAATAGTAGGGCTGTGTTAACGTCCTGACTTTTAGAAACTTTACCTTTTTTTCTTTGATCTTGTCTTTTTTTCGGAGTGGCTTTTTCCGTTTTTTCTCCTGCGAAAAATTGTAAGTCTAATTTCATTTGCAAACTAGCCACCCCCAAATAATTTCATGAGATTCCTCATGGTAATGAACATTAATTCGAATAATTTTTTAGCGAGTGTGTAGTATAAGCTTAAAAACACAAAAATAGCAATAATACTAACAAGGATCTTTAATGGAAGTCCGACTACAAATACATTAAGCTGCGGCACAGCCCTTGCAATAATTCCCAATGCTATATCTACTAAAAATAAACAACCCACGATGGGAATAGCCATTTGGAAGGCAATGAGAAACATTGTATTAAAACTATCAATTACAAAATCTGCTATCGATTTATTAGCAAATGGAATAAATTGATCGATAGCGATAAATTCATAACTATTTACTATCCCATCAATAATCAGATAATGACCGTTTACGGATAATAAAAAAAGGAGTGATACAATATTTAAAAATTGCCCGGTTAAAGGACTCTGAGCACCTGTCTGTGGATCCATCACATTGGCAATAGCGAATCCCATTTGAAAATCAATAAATCCCCCAGCAACCTGTACAGCAGAAATAATAATAAAAGCAATTAGACCAATTAATAAACCGACCAAAACCTCTTTCATTAATAAAAATACATACGTATGATCCATTATGATAGTAGGACTATCTACTGTATAAGACATAATTAACGCTAAAAAGAAACTAAATCCAAGCTTAAATGGCAAAGGTATAGTTCGGTAAGAAAACAATGGCATCGTTACAAAAAAAGAAAAAACACGTGCAAATAAAAGCAATAATATTGGGAAACTAACTATAGATTCTCCTAACATACATTACCCTGCAAACTGATTTAAGTTTTGGAAAATATTAACAGTAAAATCAACGATTAGATTAAGCATCCATGGACCAAAAAAAATTAATCCTACTAATACTGCTACGATTTTAGGAACGAATGCCAAGGTTTGTTCTTGAATTTGCGTAGTTGCTTGAAAAATACTGATAATTAGCCCAACTGCAACAGCCAAAATCAATAACGGTCCTGCGATTAGTAATAAAGTATATATTGCATTTTCTGCCAATGATATTACATGTTCACTGCTCATTCTTCTGTGCCTCTTTCAATGTAAATTACTCTTAAAAACTTTGTAGCAATGAATTCGTAATTAAATACCATCCATCTACAAGTACAAATAATAAGATTTTAAACGGTAAGGAAATCATTACTGGTGGCAGCATCATCATTCCCATCGACATTAAAATACTAGCTACTGCCATATCAATAATTAGAAATGGAATAAAAATCATAAAGCCCATTTGAAAAGCTGTTTTTAACTCACTGATGGCAAACGCCGGTACTAAAGTCGTAAGGGGAATCTCCTTTATACTCTCAGGTCTTTCTGCATTTGTATAATTTAAAAATAATGCTAAATCTTTCTGCCTTGTCTGTTTTGCCATAAATTCCTTTAATGGCATACTAGCTTTCGTGTATGCTTCATCTAATGTTATTTCCTCATTAAATAAAGGTTCTAAAGCATCTTCATAAACTACATTAAAAGTCGGTGCCATAATAAAAAAAGTTAAAAATAATGCAATCCCAATTAATACTTGATTTGGTGGCATTTGTTGGGTCGCAAGTGATGTTCGGACAAAGGACAAAACAATAATAATTCTAGTAAAACTAGTCATTAATATTAATATTGCCGGTGCTAGGGATAAAACAGTTAATAATAAAATTAGCTTTACTGATGTAGCAACATTCGTCGGGTCAGAACTTGAAAACATATCTATAAAATTACTCATGTTTATCTTCCTTTTGATTATGGATCAAGTCATTTCGATTTTGTTTCAATTTTTCAAGTTCATTTGAAAATAATCTTTTAAAATCTTTTTTATTATTGGTATTGGCCCCGTAAGATCTGAATGATGGTAACAACGAACGAGCCATATTGTCGTTCGTTACATTCATATTGTTTATTAATTCTTGTTTTATTTCTTCATCTGTAATTTCTTCTAACAAATTGATATCGTCACCTACACCAATTACATATACTTTAGGTCCTACTCGAATAATTTGGATTGATTTACTTTGTCCTAACGATATACCACCTAAGTTTTCTACCATTTTTCCTTTTGGAGTTAATTTGTTCCGCTGATTTAAAAACTTTAACACAATGTAAATAAGGGCTATTACAAGAATTAATGCAAAAACCATTTTTATTAAATCAAACAGAACTAATCCCTGATTAGAATCCTCCGAAAATATCTTTTCATTTTCTGGAGGTTCTACGTTTCTATTCTCTTCATCACAATTCTCTTCAGCTATACAGTCCATTACGCTATCAGGAGATGCGATAACATCCATTGGAGATGCAGTAGTAAAATATATAAAACAAACTAGAAAACCATATAGGAAATTTTTACCCAACTTGCTCACTCTCTTTTAACCTATCACTTTTTGAATTGCTTCCATTACACGATCTGCCTGAAACGGTTTTACAATAAAGTCTTTGGCACCAGCCTGAATTGCATCAATAACCATTGCCTGTTGCCCCATTGCGGAACACATAATAACTTTTGCTTCTGGATTAACTTCTTTAATTTGTTTTAGAGCAGTAATACCGTCCATTTCCGGCATTGTAATATCCATTGTAACTAGATCTGGAGATAATTCTTTATATTTTTCTACAGCCTGTGCTCCATCTTGAGCTTCTCCCACTACTTCAAAACCATTTTTCGTTAAGATATCTTTAATCATCATACGCATAAACGCTGCATCGTCAACGATCAGTACTTTTTTACTCATTATTTTTTCCTCCTAATTATTATCTTAAAAGATGTCTAGCTCCTGCGCCCAGCGACTAGCGAGACTTCCTTCACCTCCGTACGATAAGTCAACATCGACTCACTTCGTTCGTCGTGTTTCCTTTATCTCCTACGGCTCAGTCCAGCCCGTACGTCGCTAAACGGGCGCTTCCGCTTTTCCTATTTTAATTTCATTAATCGATCCGTTTTGCTTACAATATCTGTAACTCTTACACCAAAATTCTCGTCTATTACAACAACTTCCCCTGTCGCAATTAGCTTATTATTAACAAGTATATCTACTGGTTCTCCAGCCAATTTATCTAGTTCAATGATGGATCCTTTACTAAATTCAATTATATCCCTTATGGCACGCTTTGTTCTTCCCAGTTCAACTGTTACATTTAACGGAATATCCATAAGCATATCCAAGTTTCGATGTTCATTTTGATTCAAATCAACTTTTTCAAGTTCTGAAAAAGAAGCTCCTTGAACTTGAGATTGTTCAGGTACCATACTATTTCCTATAAATTGCGGATTATGTTGTTGTACCGATTGATTCGAAGCTGGTTCTGAATAATGATTCTGATTGGGTTGTTCCTTATGAACTAATTCATTATGATCTAATTCATTATTTTCAAGTACAGGTAAGTCAGCACTTTCCGGTTCAGCTTCATTAGAATCATTTAATAGCTGCGATACGGTTTGTTTTGCAAAACTAATAGGCATTAACTGCATCATATTAGAATCAATTAAATCCCCAATCTTTAATGTAAATGAAATCTTCACATAGGATTCTTCTTGAAAAATATCTTTCTGATCCACTGTATCATCTATTACAGACGGTGGTGATATGTCTACCTTCGTATTAAATATGGTCGACATACTAGTAGCTGCAGTACCCATCATTTGATTCATCGCTTCTTGTACCGCACTTAAATGGATTTCATTCAATTCAGTTTCTGGATTTAAACCATCCCCACCTAGCATTACATCAGCAATAATAGCTGCATCAAGTGCTTTAATAATGAATACATTTTTTCCTGTTAATCCTTCTATATAGTTCACCTGAACACTAACAGGTTCAAACGTTATAGAATTGGCTAAATCCGTTTTATTTATAATGGAAACCTCAGGTACAGTAATTTCTACTTTCTGATTTAGGAGTGTAGATAAAGTAGTAGCAGAACTTCCAAATGAAATATTTCCTATTTCTCCTAACGTGTCAATCTCAATATTTGATAGTTTTTCTTCTGTTTTATTTTCAAGAGAATCTTGTGCTTCATCTTGTGAACCAATGTTTAAAAGCGCGTCAATTTCCTCTTGTGTTAACATTCCATCATCATTGGGCACCCTTATTCACCCCTTATCATTTCATCTAATATTTGCACAGACATTTTGTTCTTATGTTTTCCAGGTTGAACATAATATTTAGGTTGGTTATTTATAATTAAAGTTAAAGGATCATCAATAGCTGTATTCAACGCTATGACATCTCCCTTCTTTAATTTTAAAAACTCATCAATTGTAATATTTGCATTTCCTAAAATGGAAGTAATTAATACCTCCGCTTCCTGTACTTGTTTTGACAATAAATGGTACGCCTCATCGTCTCTCGTATTTTGATGAGATTGCATCCAATAATGTTCCGATAATTTCGGAATGATTGGTTCTAAAATAACATGAGGAATACAAATATTAATAACACCACTTGATTCCCCAACAGTAGTTGTTAAGGAAACAACCACCACCGTTTCATTTGGTGCAACCATTTGAATAAACTGGGGGTTCTCTTCAAAATCTTCCAGTACTGGATCGATTTCTGCAATGGAATTCCAAGCTTCAGCAAGACAGTATACCCCTTTTTCAAATAATTGGGTAAGTAGTAGTTTTTCTATTTCAGTAAAACTACTATTTTTATTCGAAGCCGTTCCTTTTCCACCTAAAATTCGTTCGATTAACGCATATGCTATGTTAGGATTTATTTCAACAATTAATTTACCATCAAGTGGTGCTACACTGTAAATATTCAAAACTGTCAATCTTGGTATCGACCTAACAAATTCCTCATATGGTACCTGATCAACGGATGTAACAGAGATATTTACATACGTTCTCAACTGAGTTGTGAAAAAAGTGGTCAGTAATCTAGCGTAATTTTCATGGATTCGTGAAATACTTCGGATTTGATCTTTTGAAAAGCGTAATGCCCTTTTAAAATCATAGGCCCTTACTTTCTTTTCCTTCTCTTCTTTTTTTAATTGTTCTGCATCCATTTCACCTGATGTTATGGCTGAAAGTAGTGCATCAATTTCATTTTGCGATAGAATTTCTTCCATAATGACACTCACCTCCAAAGTGGAGTTATTGCAAGATCTTGTTTATTGTGTATACGTCAATAACTTCTCCTTCAGTCATTACTTCATTTAATTTAGTTTTTAGTTGTAATTCTATATCTGTCAAATTAGATTTAAAGTCTTTCTCTGTTTTTGTTGCGAGCTCCTTGATTAATATATTTTTTAATTGAAAGTCGCGTTTTTCTATTTCTTCTTTGGCGTCTTTATTGTTTGTTACGATTTGAAATTGCACTCTTACAAAACTACCATCTGATAAATCTGTTGTAATCTCAGGTGTTTGATAGGAATATTCAACCATTTTATCGATACCCAACTCTTCAGATTGATCATTAGCATCTGTTACATTTATTACGACAACAAAACCTGCAATCACAACTATCAATAATATAGCTAAAGATGTTAGCATCGTTTTCACTAATTTACTCATTTCTATCACCTGTTTTCGCGGGAAATTGAAATCCTATCGTCTGGTAAAAAGAAGTTACCTTTTGGACAATATCGGTTTTATTATTTTTTACAACTAATTTTTTACCATTAATTAGTGTAATGGTCGTACTGTCAGGTAACGATTCTACTTGTTCAATTAGCATGGCATTCAGATTAAATGAATCCCCATTTAAACGTATTAATTCAATCATATACGGTGGTAGAGACATAGTTTAATAGTCTCTACCTACCTCCTTATTATCGTTTTAAGTTAACAAGTTCTTGTAAAATTTCATCTGATGTTGTAATAATTCTAGTATTTGCTTGGAAAGCACGTTGAGCCGTAATCATTTCTGTAAATTCTTCAGCGAGATCAACGTTGGACATTTCTAATGAACCACTTATGATAGATGCGGTTCCTTCTGTTTCAGGTGTCGCTATACCATTAAACCCAGCATTTGGTGTATTTAGATAAAGATTGCTCCCAGCTTTTTCTAACCCTGCCGGATTGGAAAAATTCGCAATTCCTATCGTGTCAGCAGTCTCTGTTCCACCTTGTGCATTGATAAAATTAACTACCCCATTTTTTTGAATACTAAAGCTTTGTGCATCATTTGGTATTTGAATATTATTCCCGTCCACACTTTGTAAATAATTTCCATTCGCATCAACAATAAATCCCTCGTCATCCAAATAAAAATTTCCTGCACGTGTGTAGTAAGTAGTACCATTGCCTTCAACTACAAACATTCCATCCCCTTCCAAGGCAAGGTCTAATGGATTGCTCGTAATTTGACGGAACCCCTGAGTTTGGATATTATCAATTGATCCTAGTTGCCCACCTAATCCAACTTGCGATGCATTAATACCACCCTTTGCACCAGTTGGGCCCTCGGCTCCTTTTGTTGTTTGACTTAACATATCTTGAAACGCCACTCTTCCTTTTTTAAATCCAACAGTGTTTACATTGGCGATATTGTTACCTATCACATCTAATTTAGTTTGAAAGTTTTTCGTCCCTGAAATTCCAGCATACATTGAACGTAACATTTTTTATTTTCCCCTTTCAAAATTAGCTGTATCTGTCATTCAACAGCTATTGGCCCCCCATATGGGTCCAGCCTATCCATTTATTAAAATCGTTCCATTAATATTAGTAAATATTTTATGATTTGCTTCTTCTCTGTTCATTGCGGTAACTACCGTATTATTCTTTGTACTAACTAGTAAAGCAGCTTGGTTCGTTACCACCAATGAATCGGTTATTCCTTTTTTTCTTGCTTCTGCCACTTTCGTTTCTATCAATTGCCACTCTTTGTCTTCTATATTGATATTTCGCTCCGTTAATCGTTGACTGGCATGTTTACTAATTTTTAATTTTTGTTCATTCGCTAAAATATCCTTAAAAGAATGAATAGCATTATTTGATACTTTCTTTTCTCCTACTGGAAAATGTAGGGCATAATGTGATGGTACTTGATGAACTCGATGATCCAGTTTTATCACTTCCCCTATTACTTGTTTATCATCTGTTACATCAATTTAAACTAACTTTTGAAACTTTAGTTACTTCAACTTTTTCTTTATTATCTAACTCCAATATTGCAATACCATCACGTTGGCTCACTGCAATAACTTTTCCAGTTTCTTCGCGGGAAGTTTCAGAATCCTCTCCGCTAGAAAGGTAGGTTACATATTTGCCAATCAAGTGACTATATTGGGTAACCGGTGATTCGACCTGACTATTAACAAGTAACTCAATGGATTTAGACATATTCATCATTTGTTCCAATGAAGTCAGTGTAGCCATTTGTTGAACCATTTCATTTTCATTCATTGGAGCTGTTGGATCTTGATTTTGTAATTGTGTCATCAGTATTTTTAAAAAGCCATCTTTATCTATAGTAGGTTTTGGTTCCCTACTTGTATTTTGGTTAGATAGGTATAATGATGGGTCGATTTTATTCATTATTTAAGTCCCCTATACTTTGACATTCATTAAAAGGTCTTGAAAGGTTAACTCCTTGTCGTCTTCGGAAGTATGGTTTCTTTCTTGATTCGAGTGATTAGATTGTTGTTCACCGTTTCCTTCCCATTGATGATTGGAGCTAGATTCCCTTTGCATCATATTTCCTTGTGTATGTAACTCTTGTTTTTCTATCATTACCTGATGCGGAAGAAACATATTCCTTAACTGATTCATATTAGATTCAAGCATTTCCTTAGCAACTTGAGTAGAAACAACAATTTTAACAGTCATTTCTCCATTCATTTGCATCAGTCTTACTCTCAGTTCCCCTAAGTTTTCAGGGTTTAATCTAATAGATAGCTGATTCGTCCCATTTGGAGTAGCTAAAAATCGACTTGATTTCATAATGGATTCAAATTGTTTGAGTAACTGTTGATTTACAGTTGTTTTATCTTGATTATTGTTTAAATGAATCACATGCTGCTCTATTTTCGATAAGGGGGTACCAGTATGAATTTGATTCGTTGAAACCTGCTCTAGCAGATTATGTTTCTCAAACGATTTTACCAACCATTTTGTTACATCTTTACTCGTAACTTCCGAGTGATCATTGTACTTCTGTTTCATTGATTCCCTTTTAGAAAATGAATCGATTAAATCTTTCCAAATGATTTGTTCTTCATTGTCGACGTTACTTTGTTGAAGAATAGTATTTAAGTTTTCGCCTGATTTATCCAGTTTCAAATAGTCCTTTAAAAGTTCTAACACTTTAGGTGAAATTTTTGGTAAATCATCTGGATTTTTAATTTGTTTTATTAAACTATCAAAATCCAAAATAATATCTTTCAAAGTACCTTTGTTTTCTACTAGTGTTTCTTTATTCATACCATTGGTTATCAGTGGGCTACTTTCAGTTTGCATGATAAAGGCACCATCTGTAGTTAAATGTGTATAGTCACTTTGGAAACCATTATTTGTCTCTTGCGTTTGTTCTTCTAGTTTATTAATGAATTGAAGTACATCTCTTATCAATACATGATCAACTGTTTCAGGTTTTTCCAAAATTTGATCTATCAACATAGCAAGCTGGTTATGTATGATTTGATTTTGTTCTTCTATTTCGTTCATGTTCTGTAAAAAATCCATTAGCTCTTCTTGATTCACTGGTTGTTTTTCATTCTCCTGCGAAACTTCCTCTTGATTATCCCGCTCATAAGAAGATTGTTCGTCTGTTAACACGTTATCTTCTTGTTCTAACTTTAATCCATTAACATTTGTATTATCCAAATCACCTATATCGGGACCTTGATTGTTTAGAATTTGTTCAAAAGAAGGATTTTCCGTAACGGTAAACTTCCCCTGATTCATCGGTTCCATAACTTTATCCAACAAAGGAATAGAAGTGCCAACGGTATTCATTACTTCACCTCCTTTCAATAGGGAAATTATTAATTTTCCATTAAATTCTTAGTAACTTCTGCAGCTTTTTTAGGGTCCATCTCTTGTAATATCTCGCCACGAGAATCATTAGACATTGCATTTAAAATGGATACAACACTAGATCGATCACTCATGTTTTCCAATATTTCAGCCGCTTTTTCCGGTGCCATTTTCTCATATGATTTTGCCACTGTTTTTACTTTTTTATTGGAGTCTTCCTCTTCCAATTCCTTTGTTTCTTGGATATTTTTAGTATCCGAATCATTCTTTTCTAATCGAGTAATTTCTCTTTCTAACTCTTGGATTTGTGCTTCCTGATCATCCATACTTTGATTTAGATCTTCAATTTTTTTATCTTTTTCTTCAATTACTTTTTGTAAATGCATTTCTGTGGATTGTTGTGGTTCCTCATCATCTTTACTTATCATATTAGAAACAATGGGGACATTATTGCCTTTTTCTTTTAACCAGTCAAATGTATTAAATCCAGCTATATTTAGAATAACTAGTACTATAGAAATAACTACGGCAACTGGTATAACTACTGCAAATAAGAACCAAAGAAATGGATTTATCTTTCTATTTTTATCTTTTTCTTTTTTCGCCATGAACTCACCTATTTTTACTGTTCATAAATTGATTTAATGAAATTTCATCCATAAACGCATTTTCTACTTTTTTAAGATAATGACGTTCCTCGTTTGTTCGACGTTCTATTAACTTTTCAAACTTTTTCACTTCAATATGAGCGTCTGTTAATTCAGCTTGTTTTAATTCCATTTCGTTTCTTGCTTTATTGACCTTTTGTTGAAAGGCAAGAATGTCATCTTTTATAGAATCGATATAAAAGGAAATCTGTTTAATCTGGTGCAAAGGTACACTAGCGTTTATGTAATCTTCATACATTTTTTCAGCATTCTCTTTTTTCTTCAATAAACGATATAAATCCATAGCTACGGATTCAAATTTTTCCGTTGACTGGGTATAATCTTTCTGAACCATTTTCTTTTCATTTTCTCTAAGTTGTAAAATTTTAGTGAGAACCATTGTATTAGCCATTTATTCATCCTCCGTTTAACAAGCTATCCATAGAATGAATGGTTTCTTCTAAAGAAATGACTTCTTCGACATCTTGTTTTAAAAATGCTTGAATTTTTGGATATAAAGATATTGCACGATCGATATCTTTATTTGTGCCCGGTTTATATGCACCAATGTTGATTAATTCTACATTATCTTCATAACTTGATATGAAAGTTCTTAATAGATTTGCATTTCTTTGGTGTTCTTTCGTAGTAACTTGATTCATCACCCGGCTAACAGATTTCAAAACGTTTATTGCTGGGTATTGACCACGTTCAGCAATTTTTCTATCCATTACAAAGTGGCCATCTAAAATACCTCTCACCGTGTCAGCGATTGGTTCATTCATGTCATCTCCATCAACTAGTACCGTATAAAAGGCGGTAATCGTGCCCGAAGCGTTTGTCCCAGTCCGTTCTAAGAGTTTTGGTAGAATGGAAAAAACAGAAGGTGTATATCCTTTCGTCGTTGGAGGTTCACCGACTGCAAGCCCAATTTCTCTTTGGGCCATCGCTACACGTGTTACAGAATCCATCATTAAATTAACTTGGTAACCAAGATCCCTAAAATATTCACTAATTGCTGTAGCAGTATAAGCCCCCTTGATCCTCATTAACGCAGGTTGATCAGAAGTGGCTACTACAACAATAGATCGTTTTAATCCTTCTGGGCCTAAATCCTTCTCAATAAATTCCCTAACTTCTCTCCCACGCTCCCCAATTAGAGCAATGACATTAATATCTGCCTTACTATTTCTAGCTATCATACCTAGTAATGTACTTTTCCCAACTCCACTTCCTGCAAATATACCGATTCTTTGTCCTTTACCTACTGTCAGTAAAGAATCTATCACTTTAACTCCTACCTGTATTGGTTCAGAAATAGGAGGGCGAAGCATGGGATTAGGAGGGGTCTGATCGGTTGATATACTAGTTAACCCTTTGGGAAGCGGAGTTTGATCTAAAGGATATCCTAATGGGTCAACAACGGAACCAATTAAATCACTTCCTGCTTTAACTGTTAATGACTTTCCAGTTGATTCTACTAAACAACCAGGGCCAATTTCATTTACTTCGGAATAAGGCATTAAAATAATCTTCTCATTATTAAACCCCACTACCTCTGAAAGTATAGGAGCTTTCCCCTTCATCACATGGATATGACAAACATCACCAATATTAGCATGCGGTCCCTGTGATTCTATCATTAGCCCAACGACACGTAACACCTTTCCATAAAATTTATATGGAACGGCCTGATCAATTGCTGAGTAAAGTTGAGCCTCATTCATGACCATTCTCCTGTACAACATCTTGTAATATTTGCTTTATTTGACTTAATTGCGTATCAATACTTGCATCGATTTGACCAAAGGGATGCTCAACAATACATGCATTTACATCCAATTCCTCTTTAACATAAATAGATAGTTTCAAATTGTTTTCTAAAAGCTGAGTTAATTCCTGCTTATGGTCTAAAACAAATGAATATTTATTTGGATGCAAATAAATAGAAATATCCGATTGGTCCTGCAATTCTTTTATTGCGATTTTGATAATATCAAAAAATGCATTTGAGTCTTCTTCTATCTTTTGATTTAAAATTTTTTCCGCAACATAAATAGCTAAATTTAGAATAGATTCGTCACTTTTCGCAACTATTGCATGATATTCCTCGTTTGCACGTTGGATAACAGAATTTGTCTGGTCGATTAAATCCCGGTATTCTCGTAAAGCCTGTTCTTCACCTGCGGAATAGCCGCTCTTATATCCTTCTTCTTTTGCTTTTTCAATCCACTCATTTTTCTCTTGTTGCCAATTGTTTTTTTCGGTTTCAATTTCTTTTTTTGTCGTTTCTATTTGTTTAGCTTGTTGAGTCTTTAACAAATTTAGTTGCTCCATGGCTGAACGAATTTCATTTTGAATGTTATCCAGCTCATCTTGTTTTGAGAGCCCACTATTCACGTGTTCTTCCGTCTTGAAAAATTCATGTGATTTGATTTTAATTACCCGTTTTTGTGCTGGCGAATGATTCATTTTCTGTGAATCAAACAATGATATCATCTCCTCCACCACGTGCAATAACAATTTCGCCAATATCCTCTAGTTTTCTAATAGTAGAGACAATTCTAGTTTGTGCTTCTTCTACATCAAGTAATCGAACAGGACCCATGTATTCCATTTCCTCTTTAAATGTTTCCACCATACGTTGGGACATATTAGAAAAGATTAGATTTTTCACTTCTTCACTAGAAACTTTCAATGCCAATCTTAAATCCTCATCATCTACTTCACGAATCACACGTTGGATTGCGCGGTTATCAAGTATAACAATGTCTTCAAAAATGAACATCCGTTTCTTAATTTCATCAACAAGTTCTGGTTCTTGTGTCTCCAAAGCATCGAGAATTGTTTTTTCAGTACTTCTGTCTACTTCATTCAACACATCTACAACAGCTTGAATTCCACCAGTTTGTGTATAATCCTCTGTAATAGTACTGGATAAATTTCTCTCTAGGACTTGTTCAACTTGGTTAATTATCTCAGGTGAGGTAGAATCCATCGTTGCAATTCGTTTCGCCACATCAGCCTGCATCTCCTGTGGTAATGCGGATAGTATTTGACCCGCTTGTTCCGAATCTAAATAGGAAAGAACCAATGCTATAGTCTGCGGATGTTCACCCTGGATATAGTTTAAAAGTTGTTGTGGGTCAGCCTTCCTTGCAAAATCAAAAGGTCTGACCTGTAACGATGATGTTAGCCTATTAATGATGTTTGAAGCTTCCTGTTTACCAAATGCTTTTTCCAGTACAGTTTTTGCATAGCCAATCCCACCTTGCGAAATATAATCCTGAGCAACAACTATTTGGTGAAATTGTTCGATTATGTCCTCTTTAACATTCGGATCTACTTTTTTTACAGAAGAAATTTCCAAACTTAACCTTTCAATTTCTTCGTCTGTTAAGTATTTATAAACCTGAGCAGACACATCAGGACCGAGTGCGATTAAAAGAATTGCAGCTTTCTGTTTTCCTGTTAATACAACGTCTTTTGATCTAACCATAATCTCCCTCCTAATCTTCACCGATCCAACTTCTCAACAATTTAGCAAACTCTTCAGGGTTTTCTTTTGCAACTTTTTCTAATTGTTTCCTTCTAACGACTGAATCTGATTCCACTTCATGTTCCAAATCTGGTATTTCATTTATACTTTGAGAGATAACTGTATCTTCTACTTCTTCTTCAAATTCATCTTTCGTTTTTCTATTTTTAAATAACATAAAAACTAGGATTAAAATAATAATCAGTAATATAGCTCCAGCGATATACATCCATATAGGAATGGTTGGTTTCACAGCATCTTCAGTTGTTGACCCATCGGTAAATTCCTGAAATACTATTGAAACTTTCTCATCTGGATCAATTTCCCCGTATTCTTCATCAATAGATGTCGATACAATGGAATCTAATATGGATGAAATCCCATCCTGAACAGCATTCTGTTCTTGTTGGGATAAATATTCAGGCTTACCTGTGACGTTTTTCACACTGTCTACCGCAACTTGAACACCTAAATCTCTTACTTTGTATGGACTTTCTACAATCTCTTTGCGAATACGATTAAACTCATAATTAATTGTTTCCTTGTCCATCTCGTAGTCGCCATTTCCATCTTCTTCATTTGCTTGATAATTGGTTACATCTTCATCCCCGGTTCCGGCAACACCACCTTGTGCACCATCACCTGAATAAGATTCTTTAATGGTCTCCATACTAACAGGAAGGCCTTCCATATCATCAATGTTTACTGGCTCTACTAATTCCTCAGTTCTATTTTCTTGAGTAAAATCTATATTGGCGGTCACCGAAACTATTACATTTTCCATCCCAACCATATTACCGAGCATTTGTTGTAGACGTTTTTGTATATCACGTTCAACATCATGTTTCACTTTCTGCTGATATGTATGTGCATCTTGTGCTAGATATTGACTTTGTGATTCTTGATCATAATACTCAAAATACTGATTCATAATAACGATGTTTTCCTGTGGTAAATTAGGAACAGCCTGTGAAACGAGATTATATAGTGCATTTATTTGGTTTCCTTGAAATTGATAACCTGGTTTTGTATTTAAAACTATAGATGCACTAGCTTCACCAACTGTATCACTTGCAAAAATAGGTTCTTTCGGAATATTAATCATAACCTTAGCGTCATTAATTCCTTCAATACTTTTCATTAAATTAGCAAGTTCCGTTTGCATTGCATCAAGTTTCATAATATCAAACTCATTATCCGTAATACCCCAAGAAGATTTTTCACTGAAAAAGGAATAATCTATATTCCCACTATTAGGTATCCCTTGCCCGGCTAAATCAACTAGTAATGAATCACCTTGTTCTTCTGGAACCGAAATGGTGGTCCCACCATTTGACAATTCATATGGAATACTTCTTGAATCCAATTCTGTTTTAATTTGATCCACTTCTTGTAATGACAAATCACTATATAATGTTACGTACTTTGTCTTAGAAGTTAGCAACACCGTTCCAACAATAATAATAATCAGCAATAGTATCGAACTAATAAAGATTATCTTTTGTTTTTTAGAACGGTTTGTCCAAAAAGAAACAGTTGAATCCTTCCATTTTAATAACTTCTCTTTCATTCATAATATCCCCTAACTAAAGCGCAAAAAAAATTAACTAGTAGTGCGTGTTCAAAAAGGAGGATGAAAAGGACCAAGGTCGGCTAAAGTCGTAACGCTCTGGGACTCCGACTACTCGTCTCACCGTAAAAATTTGTTGCAACGCTGCCCCTACATAGTGGCATGTTATTCTCACCGGACTTTTTGAACATCCTCTAGAAATAAATTAGACTTGCATTCTCATAATCTCGTTATAAGCATCTATCACTTTTTTTTGAATTTGCACTGTAGTTTCTAAAGTGATACTCGCCTTTTGTGCTGTGATCATCACATCATGTAGGTCATCGATATTTCCACTTGCGAGAGCTTCCGTTTTCTTGTCTGATTCAATTTGAATTTTGTTCAAACTATCGACTGCACCTTTTAATACATTTGCAAAGTTTTGTTTTGATTCTACAGATGAACCTACTTTTTTTGTTGGTATTGAATTTACATTCATACCAATTGAATCAATTCCCGGATTCATACCATAATCTCCTTATTTCTTATTTTCCGATTTCTAAAGCTTTCATTAACATGCTTTTACTAGAATTAACGGCTGTTATATTTGCTTCATAAGATCTTGTTGCACTCATTAAATCGACCATTTCTTGAAGTGGATCAACATTTGGCAACCGTACATAACCATTTTCGTCCGCATCAGGATGATTTGGATTAAACTCTAATTTAAACGGTTTTTCATCTTCAACTATTTCCGAAACTTTCACACCTAAGGAAGAATTGTTATTTCTTGATGCTTTCTCAAGGTATTGTTTAAAACTTCGATTATCCGATTCAAGTACGACCATTTTTCTTCTATAAGGATCATATTCCCCATTTTCATTTACTTTTGCACGAGTTGTTTGCGCATTAGCGATATTAGATGAAACAACATCCATCCGTAATCTTTGTGCCGTTAATGCACTTGCACTCGTATTCAGAGCATCAAAAATCGACATAATTAATTTCCACCTCTTATTACAGTTCTAAGACTATTAAACTTCCCATTCATACGGTCAACTAAACTATTATAATAGATTTGATTTTTGGCTAAGTCACTCATCTGTTTATCAATATCCACATTATTACCATTGTGATTATAAATAGTGTTATTTTTTGTTATGACACGATATGTAGAATTACTTTCCGAATGAAACGAAAGGTGTTTATCATTTGTCTTTTTAGCTTCTAAATTTGATTGAATGGCATCGTCTAATATATTTTTAAATACTACATCTTTTGCTTTATAGTTAGGCGTATCGACATTTGCAATATTATTTGAAATGACTCGATTTTTGGTTGATGCATAATCAAGTGAATTTTCTAACGTACGAATAGTACTTCCAAATAAATCCACCGGTATCCCCCCTATTACTTATTAATATATTTTACAAATATGTTACTAAAAGATTACACTAGAACATTTTAATTTATTCAGAGATCAAAGTCACTACATTTCGACATTTTTTGCTCCAAAGTGAAAAAATTTATTTGTATTAATTACCATTAGTTGGGAGTTTAATCACAAAATAGATAACGGACTTCCATCGGTAGGGGCTTTCCTTCATCCCTCACCTACCTTATTTGTTTCGCCGGAAGCTTGAGGTGGGTCTTACAGCCCGTTTAGATGTGATAAACTTTTAAAACACCTGATGTAAAGTAATAATTTTTCACTAATACTTATTACCTATATCATTTTAACTTATTTAATTAAAAAACGATACATAAAATGTCGAAAATTGCATGAACAGAAATGTGACTTTTATGTGAATAATAATAACAACAATAACAACACAGAGATTTTAAATTGGGGTATCATTTTAAATTCCTTGGAGATTATAAACAGAAGGGTATTGGAAAATTTCAAAAACAAAGGCGCAAGCGCCCGTTTAGCGACGTACGGACTGGACTGAGCCGTAGGAGATAAAGGAAACACGACGAACGGAGTGAGTCGATGTTGACTTATCGTACGGAGGTGAAGGAAGTCTCGCTAGTCGCTGGGCGCTGGAGCCGGACGTGGCTATTTCTGTATCTAAGTTATCCATAGCCATACAAATTTTCTAATTTCCTGACGAAAAAAAGCCAGGTTGGAAACCTAGCTTTTATCTTGAACGTAATTTATCGAGCTCAACTAAGAATTTATCATTTAATACTTTAATATAAGTACCTTTCATTCCTAATGAACGTGACTCAATGACACCAGCACTTTCTAATTTTCTTAGCGCATTAACTATTACTGATCTAGTAATACCTACTCTGTCAGCAATTTTACTTGCAACTAAAAGTCCTTCCATACCATTTAATTCTTCAAAAATATGATCAATTGCTTCTAACTCACTATAGGATAATGAGCTAATAGCCATTTGTACAACAGCTTTACTCCTTGCTTCCATTTCAATTTCTTCAGTCTTTTCATGAAGAATTTCCATACCTACAACTGTTGCTCCATATTCAGCTAGCAATAAATCATCATCGTTAAAGCTCTCATCTACTCTACCTAGAATTAATGTGCCTAAACGATCTCCACCACCAATGATAGGAACGATTGTTGTCAAAGCATCTTTAAATAATTCCTTATTTTCTTCAGGGAATACAGAAAATTGACTATTCACATCTAAGTTTGCTGTTGTTTCATGAATACTGAAAAGTCCTTGAGTGTATTCTTCAGGAAATCTTCTTTCTTCTAACATATTTTTCATTCGGTCATTAGACATTTCTTGGTTTACTGCATATCCAAGTAATTTACCACGTCTACTTAGGATATAAACATTCCCACCAATTACATCTCTTAAAGATGCGGACATGTCATTAAAATTAACAGATTTTCCAGTTGCTTTTTGTAACATTGCATTGATTTTTCTTGCTCGATCTAATAGTTTCATGTTGTAAATCCTCCATTTCATTCTTTAAACTATAATATAAATTGACTAAGATCTCTATTTTCAGCTATTGATTTAAGTTTTTCATCAACATAGCTAGGTGTAATCTTAATTTCTTCCATCGTTATATCTGGTGCTTCAAAAGATAAATCTTCTAGTAATTTTTCCAAGATTGTATGAAGTCTTCTTGCTCCAATATTATCGGTTTCTTGGTTTACTTGAAATGCAATTTCTGCCAGTCTAATAATAGCATCGTCAGTAAATATTACATTTATACCTTCCGTTTTCAATAAAGATTGATATTGCTTGATTAATGCATTGGATGGTTCGGTAAGGATACGTCTAAAATCTTCAACAGACAATTTCTCTAATTCTACTCTTATCGGAAATCTTCCTTGTAACTCTGGTATTAAATCGGATGGCTTTGCCATATGAAAAGCACCTGCAGCTATAAAAAGAATATGATCAGTCTTTACCGCGCCATGCTTTGTGATGACAGTAGACCCTTCGACAATTGGTAGAATGTCGCGTTGAACCCCTTCTCTTGAAACATTTGCTGAACTATTGTCCTTACCAACAACTTTATCAATTTCATCGATAAAAACAATTCCGGACTGCTCTGCTAGTTCAATTGCCTCTTGTGCTGCTTCTTCCATATCAACCAATTTTTGTGCTTCTTGATTAGTTAATACTTTTCTTGCTTCAGACACAGGGAGTTTTCGTTTCTTTTTCCTGGTAGGCATAAATTGCCCAAACATATCTTGCATGTTCATTCCCATATGCTCCATCCCCGAACCTTGAAGCATATCAAACATGGAAGGCGGCATTTCATCGATTTCCACCGTTACTATATGATCCTCTAATTCACCGAGCGCTAGTTTCTGTTCTATTTGTGTTCTTTTATGATTGAACTCTTCATCTTTCTCGCTATTATCACTTTCTTCTTCCGATGATTGTGTTGAAAAAAACACTTCAAGAGGATTTTTTATTGTATTTTGTTTTTTAGCTTGTGGTAAAAGTAATTTAACAAGTTTGCGATTAGCCTCTCTTTCGGCTTGATCTTTAACTTCATTCATTTTTTCTTCTTTTACCATTCTAATAGACATTTCTACTAAATCCCGAATCATAGATTCAACATCTCTTCCAACATACCCAACCTCGGTGAATTTAGTCGCTTCTACTTTAACAAAAGGTGCACCGACAAGTTTAGCAAGTCTTCTTGCAATTTCTGTTTTACCAACCCCGGTAGGACCCATCATCAAAATATTTTTTGGCACAATCTCATCTTTTATCGAATCTTCTAATTGCATTCGTCTAAAACGATTCCTTAAGGCGACTGCTACAGATTTCTTAGCATTTTTTTGTCCTACAATATACTTATCTAATTGGTCCACTATTTCTCTAGGAGTATAACGGATACTCATACTTTAGATGGCCCCCTTCTATTCAAGTACTTCTAAAGTGATTTGATCATTCGTAAATACACAGATTTCTCCAGCAATTTCAAGTGCTGCTTGAGCAATTTCTCTTGCTGTTAACCCTTCAGAATACTTAATTAAAGCTCTTCCAGCACTAAGGGCATAATTACCACCTGAACCAATTGCAAGAATCCCGTCATCTGGTTCAATAACTTCACCAGTACCAGATACTAAATACATTTGGTCCTTATTCATGACAATAAGCATTGCTTCCAATTTTCTTAATACCTTGTCGCTACGCCACTCCTTAGCTAGTTCTACCGCAGCACGTGTTAAATTTCCATTATATGTTTGTAATTTCTCTTCAAACTTTTCAAATAACGTAAAGGCATCAGCTACAGAACCTGCAAATCCTGCTAAGACTTGCCCATTAAATAATCTTCTTACCTTTTTAGCTTTATGTTTCATCACAACCGCATTACCTAATGTCACTTGGCCATCTCCACTCATGGCGCATTGACCATTATGCTTAATTGCAAAAATTGTTGTTGCGTGCATTTCAATAGTCACTCATCTCACCTCTTTTAATCTTTTGCTCGCGGATGACTTTTCATATAAACATCTCGCAAGTAATCTTTTGTGACATGAGTATATATCTGTGTAGACGATAAACTCTCATGTCCTAAAAGTTCCTGAACAATTCGTAAATCTGCACCTTCATTCAACATATGTGTTGCGAATGTGTGTCTGAGTTTATGAGGATGAACATGAACTGTCAATGCAGCATCATCGACCATTTTATTTAATATAACTCTTATTCCTCTTGCAGTTAAAGGAGTTCCTTTTGCATTTAAAAATAGAGCATCAAATTCATTTTTCGACTTTTCTTGCAAAATCTTCCTACCTTCGTTCAAGTATGTTTCAAGGGCAATTTCTGCAAATCTTCCAAATGGAACGTAACGTTCTTTATTTCCCTTTCCTCTAATAAAGATGGTTCCAATAGAAAAATCAATGTCTTTCAATGAAATCCCTTGACACTCACTTACACGGATACCTGTTCCGTATAATATTTCGATTAATGCCTGGTTGCGTTGGCCCAGCGGTGTTGTTAAATCACTTACCTCAAATAATTTTTCCATTTCTTCCTTATATAAAAAGGTAGGAACAGCTTTCTTATCTTTTGGTAATGTAATGAGTGAAAATGGATTACCCGTGTTTAACCCTTCTCTTTCTAGGAATTTAAAAAAACTTCTTAATGAAGAAATTTTCCTAGAAACTGATTTCCTACTTAGTTGTTCTTCATAAAGTTGGGTAAGAAATAGTCGAATGACAGTTGAGTCGACCTGTTCCAATTCATGTATGGATTCTCTTTTTAAAAAGGCAAAAAAAATTTCAATGTCTTTTTGGTAAAACATAATAGTGTAGGGGGAAACATTCTTCTCAATTTGTAAATATTCCATAAAAGCTTTGGAGTATTTCACAAAATTCTGTTCCGGCATTCCATTCACCCCATTTGGCTTTAAAAGCATATCATAAGTACTTTTTGATTGCAACCAATTTAACTGAATTGAAGTAAAATTCTGAATGGTTTAACACAAATTGATTATAACACAATTATTTGATTTGTCATGCAATTTGTTTATTTATGCAATCAACAATTGATAATTATAGCATTCTTTTTCACATAGTCAATAAAATACAATTCAATCTTTTTAGAAAGATGAGGAAAATGAAAATTATGTGAATTAATATCCTTTATAGCCAAAAACGTAAAAAATTATTCCTTTTTTAGGAATTTAATTTATTACAATGTTAAAGGCCATTCACTTGTAGTGAACAGCCTGAATACTAACTCTGAACTTCTTCTTTATAATCACAATTTGTACATTGTACTTGTGTTTCCTTTTTATTTTTCTTTTCCACTAATAGTGATTCACATTTTGGACACGGTCTCTGTATTGGTTTATCCCAAGATACAAAATCACATTCAGGAAAACGATCGCACCCATAAAAAGTTCTTCGTTTTTTAGATTTTCGTTCTACTATATTTCCTTCCTCGCATTTCGGACACTTAACACCAATTTCTTTCAATATTGGTTTTGTATTCCTACAATCCGGGAAATTCGAACATGCTAAGAATTTTCCATATCTCCCCATCTTATATACCATTGGGTGACCACATTCTTCGCAATCTATTCCAGCTGGTTCATCTTTTATCTCTATTTTTTCCATTTCTTTTTCGGCTTTTTCTAATCTCTTACTAAAATCTTTATAAAATTCATCAATAGTAGAAACCCAGTTACGTTTTCCTTCCTCGATGGAATCTAGGTCACCTTCCATTTTTACTGTAAAATCAACATCGATTATTTCGGGAAAAAATTCTTCCATTAATTCATTAACGATTGTACCAAGTTCTGTCGGGATAAATCGTTTATTATCTAACGTAACATATCCACGACGTTGTATGGTATCTAGTGTTGGTGCATATGTGGAAGGTCTACCAATACCGAGCTCTTCCATTGTTCTCACCAATCTCGCCTCTGTATAACGTGGAGGGGGCTGAGTAAAGTGCTGATTTGGTATGATTTCCTTCGAATCCACAACCATGCCTTCCGATAAATCTGGTAGAAATTTCTCTTCTACTTTTTTATTATCGTCTGTTCCTTCAACATATACTTTCATAAAACCTTTAAATTTAACTTTTGAACCTGTTGCACGGAACTCTATTTTATTATTGAATAAATGAACCGTCATTGTATCCATGATAGCAGGAGCCATTTGACTTGCTAAAAAGCGTTCCCAAATCAACTTATATAATCTGTATTGATCTCTTGATAGTATTTCTTTTAATGATTTTGGATCTCTATTTACTGAAGTCGGACGAATAGCTTCATGGGCATCTTGTGCACCTTCATTATTTTTTTTAGGTTTATTTCCTCCATGATATTCCTTCCCAAACTTCTCTATTATATAATCATAGGCTTCCGACTTTGCAGTATCCGAAATTCTAGTAGAATCAGTACGCATATACGTAATTAAACCAGTGATTCCTCCAGATTTCTTACCTAAATCTATCCCTTCATATAATTGTTGGGCTATCATCATTGTTTTCTTTGCCCTGAAATTCAACTTTCTCGCTGCTTCCTGTTGTAGGGATGAAGTAATAAAAGGTTGAGCTGGATTGCGCTTTCTCTCTCGTTTTGTAACCTTTTCAATTGTAAATTTCTTATCTAATTTGTTTATAATTTCTTTTACATCGGCTTCCGTTTTTAATTCCTGTTTCTTACCATTTTCACCATAAAATTGGCCTTCAAACACTGTCTCATTTTTTAAAAATTCAGCCTCAATCGACCAATATTCTTCAGGCTCGAATGTTTCAATTTCTTTCTCACGATCTACGATTAGTTTCATTGCTACTGATTGTACACGGCCTGCGCTTAACCCTTTCTTTACTTTTTTCCAAAGTATTGGGCTGATATTATAACCAACTAATCGGTCTAAAATACGTCGAGCCTGTTGCGCATTGACTAGATCAATATCAATCGAACGTGGATGTTTGAATGATTCTTTAATAGCATCTTTTGTAATTTCATTAAATACGACTCGACAATCTGAGTTTTCATCTACATTTAAGATATGTGCTAAATGCCAAGCAATTGCTTCTCCCTCTCTATCCGGGTCGGCTGCTAAATATATTTTTTTAGCCTTTTTTGCTGACTTTCGTAAATCTTTTAACACATCACCTTTACCACGTATTGTAATATATTTTGGTTTAAAATTTTCTTCTACGTCTACACCCATTTGACTTTTTGGCAAATCGCGGACATGGCCCATAGAAGCTTTAACTTCATATTTTTTTCCTAAATAGCGTTCAATTGTTTTCGCTTTTGCAGGTGACTCTACAATAACAAGATAATCTTTCATCTATGATCCTCCTAAGATGAGGTTGGCAATATCTTTGAATTTTTCTCTTTATGGAGCCTTATAGAAGTATGTGAAATATACTTTTACTTAGTAATCTTATTTTATATACTTCAAGGGAATTATATTACCTTACAAAATAATTTTAAATCCTCACTAATACTAAATAGTTATAATGAATTTGTCAAACAAACTGTTACTGTTTTTTCTTTTTTAATCATAATTTTTTGATAAAGAAGACTTCCATTGATGGGGGTACTTCATCCCCGCTGAAGGTTAGTCGCGCCTATCGTACCTTTACAGGTTGGGAGTCTTACTTCCCGTTTAGGTGAGATAAATAGTCCCAATCCTCTTGAATATCATCAGGGGATTGAACTAACTTAGCACCGTCTTGAATCATTTGATTACAACCCTTTGTCTGGGGAACGGTTGGAGACCCTGGTACAGCATACACTTCTCTTCCTTGATCTAGAGCTTGGTCTACAGTAATTAAGGTTCCACTTCTTTCCATTGCCTCAATTACTAAAGTCCCAAAACTAAGTCCACTTATAATCCGATTTCGTTCTGGAAAGTGGTACTTAGCAGGTGGAATATTTGGTGGATACTCAGTTAAAACTAATCCGTATTTGGCAATTTGATGGAATAGGTTTGTATTCTGTTTTGGATATATATGATGAAATCCACTTCCTAATACCGCAATTGTTTTACCATGATTAACTAAAGCAGTTTGATGAGCTAAACTATCTATGCCTTTTGCTAAACCACTAACAATTAACCAATTATCCTTAACCAATGGCTTGACGATATGTTCTAATTTGAGCATAGCCTTATTAGATGGATTTCTAGTACCTATCACACTCAACTTTTGATTATATTGTAGTAAGGATAAATCTCCTTTAGCATATAAAACGAGCGGTGCATCTTTTATTGTATTTAACATAGCAGGATAAATTTCGTCAACTATCGTAATAATGTTATATAATCTTAAATCTTCTATTAACTGTTTTCTTACTATATTTTGATGAAGATCATGGTAAAATAATGTCGCATTTTTAAGAGGGATTCGAAGTTGTTTTGATATATCATGAGGGGTTAATTGGTAGACGCCACTTAACGTGGAATCGATATGAAGAAGTCTGCGGATTATTCTTCTTGTTATGCCGCGACATCTGGAGATATGAATCAATCGGAGTCGAACATTATTCAATTCATCACGTCCTGTATGTAATTTTTTTAATAGTTAATAGAACCTAAAAGAATATTCTTTTAGGTTCTATTATATTAATACCGCTTTTCTTGTATAGCCTAAGTAGCCAGCGACTAGCGTGACTTCCTTCACCTCCGTACGATAAGTCAACATCGACTCACTACGTCCGCCGTGTTTCCTTTATCTCCTACGGCTCAGTCCAGTCCGTACGTCGCTAAACGGCTACTTTCGCTTTTCTAGTGTGTTTTACATTTTTGATCTAGGCCTTTTTCCTTTAGGACTTTAATCATTGTTTCACCAATTACAGCAGGTGTATCGGCTACAGCAATTCCACATTCGTTCATAACACGGATTTTTTCTTCTGCGGTACCTTTACCTCCAGAAATAATCGCTCCAGCATGTCCCATGCGTTTCCCTGGAGGAGCTGTTGCACCGCCAATGAAGCCGACTACAGGTTTTGTCATATTTGCCTTAACCCACTCTGCAGCTTCTTCCTCTGCAGTACCGCCAATTTCACCAATCATAACAACCGCTTCTGTTTCTGGATCTTCATTAAACGCTTTTAGCACGTCGATGAAGTTTGTACCGTTTACAGGGTCTCCACCAATTCCAACCGCAGAGGTTTGCCCATAACCAGCTTGAGATAATTGATGCACTGCTTCATATGTTAATGTTCCAGAACGTGAAACTACACCAATATGTCCTTTTGTATGGATATATCCTGGCATTATTCCAACTTTACATTCGTCAGAAGTAATTACACCTGGACAGTTTGGTCCAATTAATCTAGTCTTCTTACCTTCCATATAACGCTTGACTTTTACCATATCCAATACTGGAATATGCTCTGTAATACAGATTACTAAATCTAATTCTGCATCAACCGCTTCCATAATTGCGTCTGCAGCAAATGGTGCTGGTACATAAACAACAGATACTGTTGCTCCAGTTTTATCAACCGCTTCTTGTAATGTATTAAAAACTGGTACACCATCTACCTCTGAACCACCTTTTTTAGGGGTTACACCACCAACAATTTTCGTACCGTATTCAAGCATTTGTTTTGTATGGAATCTAGCAGTACCACCAGTAATTCCTTGGACAATTACTTTCGTGTCTTTATTTAAATATACGCCCATTTTTGTACGTCCTTTCTATCAAATTTATTTCACCATTGCTACAATTTTTTGCGCACCATCAGCCATGGAATCTGCTGAAGTAATATTCAAACCGGATTCATTTAATATTTTCTGCCCTAAATCAACATTTGTACCTTCTAAACGAACTACTAAAGGAATCTCTAAACCTACTTGTTTTGTTGCTTCTACAACACCTTCAGCAATAACGTCACATTTCATAATTCCACCAAAGATATTTACAAAAATACCTTTAACATTAGGATCAGATAAAATTATCTTAAATGCTTCTGTTACTTTTTCAGCAGTTGCCCCGCCCCCAACATCAAGGAAGTTTGCCGGTTCGCCGCCAAAATATTTAATAATATCCATCGTTGACATAGCAAGTCCAGCACCATTTACCATACAACCGATATTTCCATCTAAAGCTACATAACTTAAATCATATTTAGAAGCTTCGATTTCCTTTTCATCTTCTTCCTCTAAGTCACGTAATTCCATAATTTCAGGCTGACGATATAAAGCATTATCATCAAAGTTTAATTTAGCATCTAATGCAAGTACCTCGCCATCACCAGTTGTAACTAATGGGTTAATTTCCGCAACGGAGCAATCTTTTGCTATAAATGCATCATACAAACCCGTCATGAATTTAACAGCTTTCCCAACTAGTTCATCTGGAATATTTATGTTAAATGCTAGTCTACGAGCTTGATAAGGTGCTAGTCCAACAACTGGGTCGATTACCTCTTTAAAAATCTTTTCAGGGGTTTCTGCAGCAACTTCTTCAATTTCCGTTCCACCCTCTTCAGACGCCATCATAACGACACGAGAAGTAGCACGGTCTAAAACAACACCAACATAGTATTCTTTTTTGATATCGCATCCTTCCTCAATAAGAAGGCGCTTAACCTCTTTTCCTTCTGGTCCAGTTTGGTGAGTAACTAATGTCTTTCCTAAAATTTCATTTGCATATGTACGAACTTCATCCAAATTTTTAGCTACTTTAACTCCACCAGCTTTTCCGCGGCCTCCAGCATGAATTTGTGCCTTGACAACGGTTACAGCACTGCCCAATTTTTCTGCTGCTTCTACAGCTTCATCCACTGTATAAGCTACGTGTCCATTGGGAACTTTTACACCGAATTCACGTAAAACTTGTTTACCTTGGTACTCGTGAATGTTCATTGTTCATCCTCCTAATATAATTACTGCTATTTCATTGTATATAAAAATTATAATTTAAACAAGAAAAACAATCTTAAGTTATCACAAAATTGTCATTTATTTTGTTTAATACTTTGTTCAGTATTGTATATAAACGCAAAAACCTCTGCCACTGCTTCATACAATTCTTCTGGAATTGTCTCATTTATATTAAGTTTTGAAAGTAATTCTACTAATGCGATGTCTTCTACTACTGGAATTTGATTATTAGTTGCAATTTCAAGAATTTCATCCGCTATTGCCCCCTTTCCAGCTGCGGTAACTACAGGAGCCGAATGCTCTATTCGATTATATTTTAAGGATACTGCTTTTTTATTCGTCATATTCGAAAATCAACTCCTGTAAAATTGGAAATATTATAATCTTTATTAAGAGCAGTACTTGAAATATTAGATTCAAATGGTATTGGTTTAAATAAAACATTCGTTAAATGATAATTTAACTTTTCTAATCCAGATTTTAATCGTTTTTGTAAAGGGATAGTTTCCTGTTTTAGACCTTCTACATTATTATACACCGTAATAGTTACATTTCTTTGCTGTATATGCATATCGATTATGGTTTCTTGTAGATATTCTAGTTCTAAATAAAAATAGATTCTACAGTAATTTGGATCAATCGTTCCCTTTTCAGACTTTTTACTTTTTAGTTCTAAATTTAAATCTTCATTCAAGCCTAATACTTCACCAGGCAAATTAAAATTAACTTGGATGAAATTGTCTGTTTCATGTATGGTGTTTAATTGCATTCCATTCAAATAATGAAGAAGCTTTTCAGCATGGATTTGATGCTCCCCGTCCACTGATAACATTTGTAATAAATAACTCTTAATAGATGGTTGTGTAATGTCGCCTTGATTCCTTATCGTATATTCATAGTCTAATCCACTATTTGCTAAAAACTGATGAAGATGACGAAGGAAAAGCTCTTTAGGTTCGGCTTCAAAATAGTTGTTACTTTGCATTGGACCTGGTTTGATAAAATTTCGTAACATGGTATAAGTATCGGTAAAGTTTTCTTGTTTTTGAAGTTCATTTATTAAATTACTAATAAGCTTGGATTGACTCTCTGTATTCTTAGAATAGATCGCTTTAAATATGGAATCCGTTAAAGGCAATCTACGTTGAATTAATTCTTTTAATACATCTTGCACTTGTTCATTATTCTTATATGTATCTAGTAATTTTAGTGCTTGCATCAATTGTGTCTTTTCAAACGGGACTCCGCCTACCATCAATTTTTGTAAAAATAATCGGTTAGCTTCTGAATTTTTTACACCTAAACTTTTCAATAAAGCGGGGATATCTAATTTAGATTGATTTTTTAACTTTTTACCAATTACCTTTAAGTAAAGCACTTGATTAGAGAGATGAACTTGAAAATGATAATGGTCCCCAATCGCTAATGGTATTTCAAGTTTCGCTATAACAGTTTGATTCTTTAATTGAATTTGGGCCATATTGTTCGGAAACAATTTGGCAACTTTCCCTCTTACTATCTGGCCTTGATTTAATTCCGGGTTATTAAACGAAGACTGTGAAAAAGGTTTTCCTAATACTTTATTTATATTCAGCTGTAACTCCCTCCTTCACATTGAGCGCATTCCGCACTGGTCCAAATGTATAACGATGAAATGGAGTTGCGCCGAATTCCTTTAATTTTTCCATATGAATTTTAGTACCATACCCCATATTTGATGCAAAGTCATACTCGGGATATTCTCTATGTATTTCTTTCATAATTCGATCACGCGTTACTTTTGCTATAATACTTGCTGCAGCAATAGATACACTTTTTGCATCCCCTTTTATGATTGATTCATACGTATACGTGAGATTTTTCAAATTTACTGCATCGATTAATACATGATCAGGAGAAACATGAAGATTTTTTATAGCTTCCGTCATCGCTAATTTGGTAGCTTCAAAAATATTAATTTCATCAATTTTTCTATTATCCACGATCCCAACACCATAACTTATCGCTTTTTCAATTATTATTTTATAGTATTTTTCCCTAGTTACTTCATTAAGTTGTTTGGAATCGTTTAGGCCAAGTAATTTAAAATCCAATGGTAGTATAACAGCCGCAGCAACGACCGGACCCGCCAATGGGCCTCTTCCAGCTTCATCAACACCCGCTATATATTGTTTTCCAAGTGATCGAGCTCTATTTTCTATTTGACACATTTCATTATACTTTACTTCTAATTCCATTTCCTTACGTTTCTGTTTTTCATAACCCTTTATTAAATTTTGAACACCTTTTCGTTCATCTAATCTTAATTCGCTCACTAACTCCTCAGTTATTAAACCTTGTCTAAATAAGCTTTGAAGCTTTGAAATAGGTTGTTTTTTCATGAATACACCTTACTCTCTCGTTATCTATGTTGTTTTTTAGAATACCGGCTCGGCGAATAACTTAGTTTACAAATCTTTACGGTGGGTCGAGTATTGAAGACCCCAGATGAGAAGGATTTATCTCACCAAATATTTCCCTACCCGCAAAATAAAACATCCATCAAATCTAGATGGATGTCATTTTCAAATAGATTACTTGAATGTTTATAGCCGTTCAAGCGTTATTTTACCAAGTCTTCCTGTTCTTAAATCCCTTAAAACAAGATCAGATACTTTGTCAAAATTTACATTTCCACCGCTTTCTAATGCTCCGCGAAGTTTGCCAATTTTAACAAAGATATCCCACATATCATCCATATCCTGTTCAATTTGATATCTTTCCATAAGTCGATTCGGGTAGTGCTCTTGCATAAAGGTAATAACAAAAGCAACTATATCCTGTAGAGATAATAATTGATCTTTAATCGTCCCAATTGCCGCCAGACGATAGCCAACTGTTTGATCTTCAAATTTAGGCCAGAGAATTCCTGGAGTGTCTAAGAGCTCAAAGTCTTTCTTAACTTTAATCCATAATTGATGTTTCGTAATGCCGGGTCGATCTCCTGTTTTCGCGACCTTTTTGTTCGCAAGTCGATTAATGAGTGTCGACTTCCCTACATTTGGAATTCCTACAATCATCGCTCTTGCCGGCCTAGGCTTAATTCCCTTTTTTTCTAATTTTTTTATTTTTTCTTGCCCTAATTGTTTGGCAAGTTGAATAACATTTTTTATATCCTCTTTCTCATTTACATCCACGGCTACTGCTGGTATATCTTGTTCTTGAAAATAAGATAAGAATTGTTCTGTAATTTTCGTATCAGCTAAATCCTTTTTCATCATAACAATCATTTTAGATTTATTTTGCAATACCTGTCGAAGCATTGGATTTTGTGAAGACAATGGTGCTCTAGCATCAACCAATTCTATTACAAAATCAACTAGTTTTAATTTTTCCTCTACTTCCCGTTTCGCTTTTGCCATGTGTCCTGGAAACCATTGTATAGTCATAAAAGTCCTACTCTCCTACGATTCGCATTCTATCCAGAGGCCAATAAATTAAACTTGCTTTTCCTACAATTTGATCCATCGAAATAACCCCTAACATTCGGCTATCTGTTGAGTTACCCCGATTATCCCCTAACACGAGCACGTGACCTTCTGGAATAGTTGTAAACTCTCCTGGTAACTCTTCCAATGTAAAATCATTTGTTAAGGTTTGATATGGTCCCAAATTTCTTTTTTGTTCACTTAAAAATGGTTCTTCAACAGGCTCACCATTTATATATAAAACCTCATCCTTAACAGCAACGTGTTCACCAGGTAAACCAATTACCCTTTTAATAAAGTCTTTTTGAGCAGACGCATGAAATACTACAATATCAAAACGTTCTGGTTCTCCGATTTTATACCCTATTTTATTGACTATCATTTGATCTTTGTCATGTAGGGTTGGCAACATCGACGGTCCATCGACAACTATTGGAGAGAATAAAAACATACGTACAACAAGTGCCAAGCCCAATGCAAGTAATAATGCTTTTAACCAATCAAACCATTCTTTCTTTTTATTCGCCATGCGTTCTCCTCCACGTCACGCAATCTCTTTATACTATATTTTATCATAATCCACGTAATTTAATGAACTAAATAATAAAAACCATTCATTGTTTTTAATAAAGAAGACTTCCATCAGTGGGGGGTATCCTTCATCCCTCATTGATGGTTAGTAGCACTTATCGGACCTTTACGGGCAGTTGATCTCCTACCTACCTTCTTTGTTTCCCCAAAAGCTTAAGGCGGGAGTCTTACTGCCCTTTCAGGTGGGATAAAAAAAGAACTTGGTTAAGTACTCAAGTTCTTTTTTTATTACTGGTATACAGTTTTTAGATGTTTAGCTCCAGCGCTAAAGCCTGTGGGCGCGTGGGCTTATCTTTATTATCGGCGTTCTTTAATACGTGCAGCTTTACCACGTAAATTACGTAGGTAGTAAAGTTTAGCACGGCGTACTACACCACGACGAACTACTTCAATTTTATCAACACGAGGTGAATGTACTGGGAATGTACGTTCTACACCAACACCGTAAGAAATCTTTCTTACTGTAAATGTTTCACTGATTCCACCGTTTTGACGTTTAATAACAACACCTTCAAAAACCTGGATACGTTCACGAGTTCCTTCAACAACTTTAACGTGAACCTTAACAGTATCTCCAGGACGGAAATCAGGATGGTCTGTACGTAATTGATCTTTCGTAATGTCTGCAATTAATTGTTGCATTCTAAACTCTCCTTCCAAACTAATGTTCATCATTCTCTAAGAACAGCGGAACATCGTTTTACGGCTTAAACGAACTTAAGCACAATCATTAATATAACATAAAGCAACCATTTGTTCAACTATATTTAAAGTCTTGTTTTAACTATCTTCATTTTTTATTTTATTTAATAGTTTCCTATCTTCATCAGACAACTGAATAGACTCCAGCATATCTTTTCTTCGTTCATACGTTCTTTTCAATGATTGTTCTTTACGCCATTTTTCAATCTTTGCATGATTACCTGATAATAAAATATCAGGGACTTCCAAACCGCGGAAATTCGCTGGACGTGTATAATGTGGATGCTCCAACAAACCAGAAGAAAATGAATCTTGAACTGCCGACTTTTCATTTCCTAATACTTCAGGTAATAAACGAACTACACTGTCCACTACTACCATTGCGCCTAGTTCTCCACCTGTTAATACATAATCCCCTATCGATATTTCATCTGTGACAAGATGTGTTCTAATTCTTTCGTCATACCCTTCATAATGCCCACAAATAAATATTAGATGATCTTCGTTCGCAAATTCTTCCGCTTTTTTTTGGTTATAAGGTTCGCCTTGGGGACACATTAATATAATACGTGGTTTTTTTCCCTCTGTAGCTATTGAGAGTGATTCAACCGCATCAAAAACAGGTTGTGGAGATAGAACCATCCCAGCGCCACCACCATATGGATAATCATCTACTTTATTATGCTTGTTTTTCGTATAATCCCTAAAATTCACCAATTGATAGCTGAACTGACCTCGTTCACTTGCTCTTTTGAGAATGGAACTCTGAAAAACCCCTGTAAACATTTCGGGAAATAATGTGAGAATATCGATGTGCATTAATCTAGCAATCCTTCCATTAGTTCTATCCTAACGTTTTTTTCTTCTATGTCGACAGACTTCACTACTTCTTTTATATAAGGTACTAAAATATCCTTTCCTTTTGGCTGTTTCACAACCCATACGTCATTTGCTCCAGGTGATAAGATTTCTTTTATCTTACCAATATACTGATTATCTGTAGTATGCACATCACAGCCAATAATCTCATGATAGTAAAATTCATTATCATCTAACTCTGTCAATTGCTCTTCAGATATTTTCAAATATAACCCCTTAAAGTTCTCCACATCATTGATATTGTGATACCCTTCGAATTGTAAAAGATCATACCCTTTATGTATACGATGTCCATCAATGACTAATTCTAATGGTTCCCCATCCTTTTTATCTAAGTAGACAGTACTACCTATTTGAAAGCGGTCATCAAAATCACTAATCCGCAAAACTTTTACTTCCCCACGGATACCATGAGTATTTAGAATTTTTCCAACGTTAAACATGTTTATTGTCATATTATCACTCTTCTTTCTCTATTTATCAATACGAACAATTATGCCATCTTTTATCACAATGGATTGCTCGCTCATTATTTCTTCCCAATTCATTCCTTTTGTAACCTCAACAAGAGCTTCAACTTCGTCTTCTACTATTTCTACACCTAGTTCAAGCATCTCCATTTGTTCTATTTTAAAATCAATTAGGTCCATTTTTTCCCTGCGTTTCGTAATTTCATTTTGAAATCTACGTGTTACATCTTGTTTGGAAACGCCGGGTTTATTTTGTAATTTCTTTTTTTCAAACAGAAGTTGTTGACACTCTTGTTCAAGTCGCATTTTTTGCTTATTAAACTGGTTCAATAATTTTTTTCTACTTTTCTCAGTGACTATTTGTTTGACTAGGACTTTTTTTATTATCTTCATTATTTTCCTCACTCTCACAAAAGGTCTCTTACAATACGCGTTAAAAAAGGGGGATAAAAAGGGCCGATTCTACACAAGTTGCAACGCTGCCCCTACATTTAGGTATGCCGACATTAGTCACAAAGGCTGTTTTTATTCGGCCTTCCTTTAATCCATGATCACCAACAAAGAAATTCAAAGTGTCATTTTTACCGGACTTTTAGAACATCCTCTTAAAAATAATACAGAAAAGGGAAAGTAAAACCAACAGGTTCCTTTCCCTTCGATTACATAATATCTAAGTAAATGCGTTTTTTCCCATCTGTTTTAGCTGCATATACAACTGTTCGAATCGCCTTTGCAATACGCCCGTTCTTGCCAATAACCTTACCAACATCGTCTTTGTGAACAGTAAGATGGTATACAATCTTACTATCTTCTTCTGTTTTTGTAACAACAATATCTTCAGGGCTATCAACAAGCGGAGTAACAATCGATTCTATTAGGGCTTTCATGATATCACACTACTTTACTATTAGTTTTTTTGTTCGTGGAATTTTTTCATGATGCCTTGTTGTGAGAATAGATTACGAACTGTGTCACTTGGTTTAGCGCCTTTTTTCATCCAATCAAGTGCTTTATCCTCATCTATTTTAATTTCAGCTGGGTTAGCAACCGGATTGTAAGTTCCAACCTGTTCAATATTACGTCCGTCACGAGGAGAACGTGAATCTGCTACAACAATACGATAGAAAGGATTTCTTTTAGATCCCATACGTTTTAAACGAATTCTTACTGCCATTTTTTATAGCACCTCCATTAATGTTATTCACAAGATATGATTCTAACAGATAATTTTTTGTCTGTAAAGTGTTTTTCCATTACATTATATAAAGTAACAATCCATAAATCAAATTTCCGAGCGCGTCTGCTTTTTCTAATCTAGCTCCAGCGCTAAAGCCGTAGCGAGACTTCCTTTACCTCATGACACGATAAAGAAGACTTTCGGACTGGTGAAACCATAGGCTTAGTCGCACTTATACCCTTGTGATGAAAGTCAACATCGACCCAAAGTAATAAAGGAAGGCCGACTAAATGCGACCTTTGCGGCCAATGTCGGCATATGCTTTTTCTACATAAACGGAAGGTTAAATCCTTTGCCTTTTTTGCCTTTTTGCATGTTGGTCATTTGTTTCATCATTTTCTTCATTTCATTGAACTGTTTTAAAAGACGATTAACTTGAGATACGGTAGTTCCGGATCCTTTAGCTATTCTTTTTTTACGGCTAGCATTAATAATGCCGGGTTCTTGCCTTTCTTTTTTTGTCATAGATTGAATAATAGCTTCTACTTGCGAGAGCTGTTTCTCATCTATTTGGGCATTTTTAAGACCTTTCATCTTATTTACACCTGGGATCATGTTAATAAGTTCATCTAATGGCCCCATATTTCTTACTTGCCCCATTTGTTCAAGAAAGTCGTCAAAAGTAAATGACATGGTACGCATTTTTTCTTCTAATTCTTTTGCCTGCTTTTCATCAACATTTGCTTGTGCTTTTTCGATAAGGGAAAGTACATCCCCCATTCCTAAAATCCTAGAAGCCATTCGTTCAGGATGGAATGGTTCTAACTGATCTAATTTTTCACCCATTCCGGCAAATTTAATTGATTTATCGGTAACAGCTTTAATAGATAAGGCTGCACCACCACGAGTATCCCCATCTAATTTAGTTAATACTACTCCAGTTATGTCCAACTGTTCATTAAAGCTTTCCGCAACGTTAACCGCATCTTGTCCAGTCATGGCATCTACTACCAAGAAGATTTCATCTGGTTTGACATTTTCTTTGATTTGTTGCAGTTCATCCATTAAATCGGTATCGACATGAAGACGACCAGCAGTATCAATAATGACATAATCATTATGTTCTTCTTTCGCTTTTTCAATTGCTTTTGTAGCAATATCTACAGGATTAGCTTCTGTTCCCATAGAAAAAACTGGCATACTTAATTGTTGACCAAGCGTCTCTAATTGATTAATCGCTGCTGGACGGTACACATCACATGCTACGAGCAGTGGAGAACGATTATGTTTTTTACGAAGATGGTTAGCTAACTTTCCTGTAGTGGTTGTTTTACCAGCCCCTTGTAAACCTACCATCATAATAATAGTTGGCGGACGGTCGCTTACCGCAATCTTACTTTGTTCTCCACCCATTAAATTCGTTAATTCTTCTTTAACAACTTTAATAACCTGTTGACCAGGAGTTAAACTTTCCATCACTTCCTGTCCAACAGCACGTTCTTTAATTCGTTTAATTAAGTCTTTCACAACCTTAAAGTTAACGTCTGCTTCTAACAATGCAAGGCGTACCTCGCGAGTCATTTCTTTAACATCTTGTTCTGAAACCTTACCTTTACCGGTAATTTTTTTCATCGTACTTTGCAGACGGTCGGCTAATCCTTCAAATGCCATAGAAGGTTTCCCCCTAATCTAATTCTTTTAATTGCTGAATGAAAGATAGTATATTTTCATCTGAAGTATATTCTTCCATTTTTTCTAATATAGAAGCCCGTTTTAAAAAACGTTCATATAGGTGAAGTTTCTCTTCATAGGACTCAAGCATCGATTCAGTTCGTTTAATATTATCATAAACTGCTTGTCTAGAAACTTGATGTAGTTCAGAAATTTCACCTAGAGAATAATCTTCCAAATAGTACAGTTCCATATAGTTTCGTTGTTTTGAAGTTAATAAAGTTTGATAAAAATCATATAAATAATTTACCCGGGTTGTTTTCTCTATCAAAACGTCACCCCTTTGTTAAGTGAATCTCCTTTACATAATATCATACTTTAACAAGGTTGTCTGTCAAGGATTATATTCCTACCTAGTTATTCTTCTTCTACCTCTTCTTCTAACATATCTGCGAATAATCCGTAGACAAATGCATTAGCATCAAATTGCTGAAGATCATCCACTTTTTCTCCAAGTCCAACATATTTTACTGGAATATTAAGTTCATTACGAATTGCGAGTACAATACCACCTTTTGCAGTACCATCTAATTTCGTTAAAACTATTCCAGTTACATCTGTTGCTTCAGAGAATGTTTTCGCTTGATTTAACGCGTTTTGACCTGTAGTAGCATCTAAAACTAATAACACTTCATGTGGAGCACCGGGAATTTCACGCTCTATTACGCGTTTAACTTTAGAAAGCTCGTTCATTAAGTTAACTTTATTTTGAAGCCGCCCAGCAGTATCGCAAATTAAAACATCTGCATTTCTTGATTTGGCAGCTTTTATACCATCAAAAACGACAGCGGCAGGATCACTTCCCGCACTGTGTTTAATGACATCAACACCAGCACGTTCTCCCCAAACCTCAAGCTGTTCAATAGCACCAGCTCTAAAAGTGTCCCCTGCTGCAAGCACAACTTTTTTCCCTTGCTGTTTTAATTGATTTGCTAATTTCCCTATAGAAGTTGTTTTTCCTACACCATTTACACCAACTACTAAAATTACGGATAAGCCTTCTTCTTGAATGTTTAATGTTTTTATTTCTTCATCATCGTCACCATGATAAATCTCAACTAATTTTTCTGAAATGACATTCTTCACTTCACTTGTATCTTTTATATTTTGACGTTTCACTTCCATTTTCAATTCGTCAATTAGATCCATTACTGTCATAACTCCTACGTCTGCAGTAATAAGCACTTCTTCCAATTCTTCAAAAAAGTCTTCATCTACCTTCCGATATCTCGCAATTAGGTCGTTAATCTTACCGGAAAAAGTATTTCTACTTTTTTTCATACCTTCTTTATATTTTTCACTTACTTTTTTGGTTTCTTTATTTTGTGTAAACTTAGTTTTCAACTTATCCATAAAACCCATTGTGAACTACCTCCTTAAGAATTAATTAATTCCTTCGTGTCTTCAAGTCTTACAGAAACCAATCGAGAAACCCCTGATTCCTGCATTGTTACTCCGTAAAGGACATCCGCTTCTTCCATCGTTCCTTTACGATGAGTGATAACAATAAATTGTGTATTTTCACTATACAATTTAATATATTTTGCAAAACGAGTAACGTTAGCTTCGTCTAAAGCAGCTTCTACTTCATCCAGTATACAAAAAGGGACTGGACGTACTCGTAATATAGCAAATAATAAAGCTATAGCAGTTAAAGATCGCTCTCCACCAGATAAAAGCCCTAAGTTTTGTAATTTTTTCCCTGGTGGTTGGGCGATAATATCCACACCTGTATCCAATAAATGTTTGGGATCGGTTAATTTTAATTCCGCATGACCACCACCAAATAATTGCTGGAAAACAACCGCAAATTCTTCTTTTATTTTAGAAAATGTATCATCAAATCGTTTTATCATTTCTTCGTCCATTTCCGAAATAACAGAATATAACGTTTCTTTTGCCTCTACAAGATCATTCCTTTGGCCAGATAAAAACTCATATCGTTCAGAAATCCTATCGTACTCGTCAATTGCCCCTAAATTCACCGTTCCTAATCTTTCTATTCTTGCCTTTAAATCAGTTACAAGGGCTTTTGACTCCGTCACATCTGTTACTTTTTCATAAAGTTGTGATGCTTTTTCAAAAGTAATCGTATATTCGGTTTGTAGATGGTTTAACCTATTTTCCAAATCGACGTCTAGACGATTTGCTTGAACCTCTTTTTGTTGTATCTCTTGAGCAAAAGTTTGGTGCCTTTTATTTTCTTCTTTTAATTCTTTTTCCTCATCTTGGATAATCTGTGTTAATTGTGCGCGTTGTAAACGTCTTTCCTGAATAAGATTGGTTAATCCTTCTTTTTTCTTGCGATTTAATTCCAGCTTTTGATCAATTTCTTCTTCCGTTTCCTCAATATAAGCCATTTCGTATAAATTATCTAGGTCCTTTTTATAAGAACGTAGCAAATTATTAGACTCCGTTATCCTTGTTTCTACAGATTTTACCTTTTCTTTCTGGTTTTTTATCCTTTCTTCCTGTTCTGCTAAAGAAATTTGACATTGATGTAATTCTTGTTGCATTACCTCTTTACTATCTCTAAGTTGTGTTTCTTCTTCACTTAATTGATCCATCTTCTTTTGAATTTCTTCCAATTCCTGTTTAATATCATGCAATTTTTTTGTCAGTTCTTTATCCCTTTTTTCTAGCCGTTCACTCTCATGAATATATTGTTTATGATCCTGATCGTATATAGAGAGATTGTTATTTAAGGAATCCAATTTCAGTTCTAATTCTTTACAATAGGACTGAAGTTTTTGCAATGATTGTTGTTCTTGTACTAATGATTCTTCATTGGTCTTGAATTGGTTTTCTAGATCGGAAATTTTTTCTTTTTGATTAGCCAATTTTTGTTCAAACAAGGTAATTTTTTGTTGAAATTGATTTATCTTTTCATTTAATTCTTTTATATCTTTATCTCTAGAAAATAAAGATTGATTCGTTTTCTTAAGCGCACCGCCTGACATCGAACCTCCAGGATTCACAACATCGCCATCTAACGTTACAACCCGAAATCTCCGCCCGATCATTCGAGCAATTTCATTGGCATCTTTTAATGTTTTCGATATGATTACATGCCCCATTAAATGATTAACGGCTTTACGATAAAGAGATTCTACTTGAACGAGATTAGCAGCAACACCGATAAATCCGGGGTGTTTGTTAATTTGTAAAAGCACGTCATTCGTTATGAAACGTTCTTGAATTGACTCTAGTGGGAGAAAAGTAGCACGACCATTATTCGTTTGTTTTAACCACTGAATTGCATTTCTAGCTGCAAGATCATGTTGCACAACAATATGTTGAGCTTGACCACCAAGCACGGTCTCAATAGCTGTAATGTAATTCTTTGGAACATCAATTAATTCAATGACTGCACCATGGATATTTTCTAACTGTTTTTGTTCACGTGCTTTTAAAATTGCCTTTACGCCTTGGAAAAAACCTTGGAAGTCCTCCTTCATTTCTTCAAGCATTTCTTTTTGGGATTTCAACTTTTCTATATATTGATAACCTTGATAAAACTTTGTTTGTGATTCCTGAAATAAATTCCTTTCTTTTTCCAACTTCGATTTAATATCGGTCGTTTCTTCTTGAATGGTTGTCCATAATTTCTCTTGTTGAATTAATTTGGCTTCCGTTTCTTCTTTCTTTAGCGAAAGTTCTTCTCTTTGCCTCAATGAATCTTTAAACCTTGAGGCTTGTCTATCCTTCCTCCCAAATATTTGTTGTTTTTGTTGTTTAATGGATTGCTTTTCATTTCTGATAGCTGCTTGTTTATTTAGAAACTCAATATAATCTGACTTCAAACCTTCAATCTGATCAGAAATGGACTCTTCACTTATTGCCAATTTTTCCTGTAACTGTTGTATTTGTTGCTTCGCTTTTTTCCTGGAATCTAATAAGTTCGTTAATTTCCCTTGTTCTTCTAATAATTCCTTTTCTAGATTCCTAATACTTTCTGCTGTTTCTTCTTTTAAACGTTCTAACTTTTGCTTATTTTCATCAAAGTGTTTCGAACGTTCGTTAAATAATTGCTTTTTCCCTTCATATTTTTCGAGCAACTCTGAAGTCTGGAGTAATTCATCTTGCTTATTTTCAATTTCTTTATCTAATTTATTTATTTGTAGTCTTTGTTTTTCAATTTGGGATTCTTTTTGACGAATGGAGGTTTTCATCTTTATTTCTTCATTTTTTTTCTCATTGATTATATCCAACAATGCTTTCCATTCATTATGTAGCTTTTCAATTTCGGTAATTAAAAGAGATATCTCCTCTTGCTTCAGTTCTTCTTTTAATTTCATGTAATTTTTTGCTTTTTCAGCTTGTTCCCATAAGGGCTCTTTCTGTTGTTCAATCTCATAAATAATATCTTCCACACGATTTAAATTTTCTTGGGTCTCAGCTAATTTATATTCTGCTTTCTTTTTTCTCTGTTTATATTTCAAGACCCCGGCAGCCTCTTCGAAAATAGTTCGTCTTTCTTCCGCTTTGGAACTTAAAATTTCTTCTACCTTTCCTTGGCTAATAATGGAAAAAGCATCACGGCCAAGACCAGAATCCATAAATAAGTCTATAATATCTTTTAAACGACATGATTGTTTATTTATATAAAATTCACTATCACCCGATCGATATACCCTTCTTGTTACACTAACTTCGTCATAATCTAATGGCAATGAATGATTTTGATTGTCTAAAACTAATGTTACTTCAGCTACATTTAACGGTTTTCTTGAATCACTACCTTGGAAAATAATATCCTCCATCTTGGATCCACGTAACGTTTTTGCCGATTGTTCTCCAAGCACCCATCTGATTGCATCTGTTATATTGCTTTTACCACTACCGTTAGGACCAACGACAGCAGTAACACCTGGAACAAAATCAACACTGATACGTTCAGCAAATGATTTGAATCCAACACTTTCTAACCGTTTTAAATACATAATCATTCTCCTATATCTAAATAAAAAGAACCTTTTTTCGTTCTTTCACATAAGTCATTGGCTTTTTACCGCATTTATTTTACCATAAACATATTAATTAGGCATATTTGTATTGTACTCTATTACTATATTCCTCTAAAAGTAAAAAAAGCCTCTCGTATTTCGAGAAGCTTTTTAATCATATTACTTATATTTTTAATCCCTACTTGGGAATAAGTTTCGCTTTTTAATACCTATTTCAAGAAATCTTCATTTTTATAAGCTGGGTTTGGATATTTGTAGAAGCCTTCACCTGATTCAACACCAAGTTTACCCTTGTCCAAATAATTCACCTTTAAATATTCAGCAACTTTCTTGGCATTTTCGTCTCCTGCTTCACCTTTTGCTTTAGATAGGTTATATGGTGTACGAATCCCAACGATATCAAGAGTAGCAAATGGTCCATTCGGTGCACCTGTTGCAACCATCCACGTTTTGTCAATTGTTTCAGCATCTGCTATTTCATTGACTAGCAATTGTTTAGCTGCATCCAAGAATGGTACCAATAGGGAGTTCAAGATATAGCCAGGCTGCTCCTTGTAGATTGGAAGTGGAATCATACCAATCTCTTTTGCAAAATCCACTAAATCTTGAAATACCTTCATGTCCGTTCTTTCATGCTTCATAATTTCAGCAGTATTATTTTTCCAAATTTCATTTGCAAAGTGCAGCATTAAAAATTTCTCTGGACGACCTGTTGCATCAGCGAATTGGCTCGGAAGCATTGTTGAAGAATTGGATGCAAAGATCGTATGCTTTGGAGCAACCTCCGCTAATTGATGGTAGAAAATTATTTTAATATCCGTTAGTTCCGGAACAGCCTCAATTACCAAATCCGCCTGTTCAACAGCTTTTCCTAAATCAGAATAAAAGTTCATACTTTTATATGCTTGATTTACCTGCTCATCAGTGGCACCAAGATCTTCTTTGTAACGATCTTTAAGCTTTTCAATCCGTCCCTTTGCTGTCTCTATAGCCTTATCATTAATGTCATATACGCTTACGTTAAAACCTTTAAAGGCAATTTGATAAGCAATTTGACTACCTAGTACACCACTACCAGCAACAGTTACATTTTTAAATACCATAAAAACCCTTCTCTCATGAATGTGTGCAAATTTCTTAGGGTAGATACCACCCTATATGTTATATTCTAGACCTGTTTTTTATAGTGGTCTACTTTGTTGCTTTAGGGAGTAGTATTGGTATGGAAGTATATAACTATGTAGTAATTTCTCACTTTTGTTGTTGAATCTTATTCATAACGGCTTTGGTAAAAGAAGTTGTCGTCTCCTTTCCATTCAAATCAACCGTCTTTATTCCTTTCCCCATAACTGTATATATACTTTGTTCTATCAGATTGGCAATTTCAATTAACTTATCATCTTTATGCTTATCACCAAGCCATTGAAGCAACATTACGGTTGATAGGATTATTCCGACGGGGTTGGCTTTATTTTGACCAGCTATATCTGGAGCAGATCCATGAGCAGCTTGAGCCATTACCTGTTGGCTATTCGTGTTAATGGATGGTGCCAACCCCAAACTACCTGCAAGTTCTCCCGCTAAATCTGATAAAATATCTCCAAACATATTCTCTGTTACAATAACATCAAACTGATGAATATTTCTTACAAGGTGAGCCGTCATTGCATCAATATGATAATCATCCACTTGAACATCTGGATAATCTTTTGCAACCTCCAAACAAATATCTTTAAACATACCGGTTCCTAGTCTAATTACATTCGCTTTATGTACAATCGTCACTTTTTTCCTTCTACTCATAGTCGCTTCAAAGGCTGCCTTCGCAATTCTTGTAATAGCCTTTCTTGTGAAGACCCCGGTGGACACAGCTACATCCGGCGTTATTTTCCACTCCCCAGATCCTGAATACATGTTGCGATCTGGATAAAAGCCTTCCGTATTTTCTCGATAAATAACTAGATTTGCATTTTCTACCAAACCTTTTACACCTGGAATCGATTTCGAAGGTCTAATATTCGCATACAAATCAAAGGAATGACGTAATTCTCCACTAGGGTTTCTTATCTCTTTAAATTTATCAGGATAGGAAGCTGAATCATGGGGACCCATAATCCAACCATCTAGCTCAGCTAATGCTTCTTTTGTTGAAGATGGTACCGGATGACCTAATTTATCAATAGCTTCCCAACCAATAGGGAGATATTGAAATTCCAAAACGTTCAGCTCCAAACGTCTGCTAGCTGCGTTAACTATCTCAACAGTTGAATCTACAATCTCTGGACCGATTCCGTCACCATATAGAACGCCAATCTTGTACGGACTCATTTTTAATCTACTCCTTTTTAAGTTAGCTAAATAATTATCTTTTAAAGGTAAAGAACACTAATTAAATTGGTTATTTTTAGTTTACTGCAAGCGTAGCCATAATTGAAATAACAATTTTTTATAATTAAACATAAATAAAAGGAATAACACCAAGTTATAATTATAATAGAGGGTTCAGATAACTAAGGCGGATTTTTTATCGTACTTGATAAAAAGTCATTGGCTTTTTGTCGCATTTATCTTATCATAAAATTAGTGACATAAAGAAGTATGGAATCAATACATAACGCAGATTAGCAATTGTATCTAAAATGGGGGGATTGCAAATGGATTTAAAAGTAGCATCACAAGAGAATCTTAAAATTCTTCTTGATGAATTAGCAGATAAATTAAATGTGGTAAATCGAGGGTTACTAGATGCTGAGGATTATGATATTAATAAATATGATGATCTGAAACTAATGTACGATATCATTAAGAAAAAAGGACAACTTAGTACGTTAGAGACGCAAGCATTTGTCGAAGAATTGGGCTCTATAAGAAAGAAATAAGAAATAGCAAAAAGCTGTTATTCCCAGAATAACAGCTTTTCTACTAAGCATTAAAAGTATCCAGTGCAATCTTTGCTGCTCTTTGCTCTGCTTCTTTTTTGGTTCTACCAATTCCTTCGCCAACAACTTCATTATTAATGAATACATTAGCAATAAACTCTTTATTATGTGAGGGTCCTTTTTCATTCACTATTTTGTACTCAATAACTCTGTTTTTATATTGCTGAATATATTCTTGTAATTGGCTTTTATAATCCATCGCATGCGAAAAAGTACCAGCTTTTATTTTCGGAAAAACATGTTCTTTTAGAAAATCTAAAGCTATATCAAATCCCTGATCGAGATATAACGCGCCAAGAAAGGCTTCAAATACATCGGCTAAAATTGCTGGGCGTTCTCTTCCACCAGTTTGCTCTTCCCCTTTACCTAGTAGCAAATAATCCCCAAAATGAAGATCTTGTGCAAATCCTACTAAAGATGGTTCACACACAATCGCAGCTCTTAGCTTCGTCATTTCACCTTCTGGCATTTGTTCATGATTTCGATACAAGTATTGAGACACACCTAGTTCAAGAACAGCATCCCCTAAAAACTCCAACCGTTCATTATCCGAAAATACTTCCTTCCGATGCTCATTCACATACGATGAATGTGTAAAAGCCTGCCTGATTAAATCATGATCATGAAAGGACAGGTTTAATTGCTTTTCCAGTTGTTCCATATTTTCACCTCTGAGAAGTAGATACGGAAAGTCTCGCAATAATTTGCGAGACTTTCCTATTATTAGGATTGTTTACTGTTGACTATTTATGTAATTAACAGCATCCCCTACTGTATTAATTTTTTCAGCTTCTTCATCAGCAATTTCCATATCAAACTCATCTTCAAGTTCCATTACTAACTCAACAACGTCTAGTGAATCTGCCTCTAGGTCATCTTTAAAAGATGCTTCTAGCGTGATTTTTTCTTCATCTACATCAAGACGATCGATAATAATTGCTTTAACTCTGTCAAACACATCTGCCATTACTATTCACCTCCCTTCAAATAGTATCAATTAATTTAGCAAAACTTATTCTTAGCTAAATTTTTAATTTCAAAAGACTTTCTTAAAATTGTATAATATCATATCCATAAAATAAATTACTAGTAAAAACTCAAGAAATTTACATAACCATTCCGCCATCAATATGAAGCGTTTGACCTGTCATATAATTTGCATCATCTGAAGCAAGGAATCGAACTACTTTCGCAACATCTTCAGGTTGTCCTAATTTATGTAAAGGAATTAACCCTAACATTCCTTCTTTTTGTTCATCTGTTAATTGATCTGTCATATCTGTTGCAATAAATCCAGGTGCTACAGCATTCACTAGAATATTACGTGAAGCAAATTCCTTCGCAGTTGTTTTTGTTAAACCGATGACTCCTGCTTTAGCAGCCACGTAATTAGCTTGTCCAGGGTTACCAGATACACCAACAATCGAAGCAACATTAATAATTTTACCAGATCTTTGCTTCATCATTTGTCTAGCTACGGCTTTCGTACATAAGAATACCCCTTTTAAGTTTGTAGTAATGACATCATCAAATTCTTCTTCTTTCATTCGCATTAAAAGATTATCCCTTGTTATACCAGCATTATTTACAAGTATATCTAGGCTACCAAATTGGCTGGTAACTTCTTTTATCATGCCTTTAACTTCCGATTCATTCGCAACATTCGCTTGGATTTTGAATGCTTTTACACCGTAGCTTTCAATTTCTTCCACAACTTGTTGCGCTTTTTCTTCACTGCCAGCATAATTCACAGCAACATTTGCACCTTTCCTCGCTAGTTCAAGTGCAATTGCTCTTCCAATACCTCGAGATGCACCGGTTACTAAAGCATTTTTGCCTTTTAACATTAGTTATCCTCCTTATACCATGAGATAAATTTATTCATTGAATCGATATCTTGTATTGAGAAAGTTGGTATCTTCCGGTCGATTTTTTTCAAAAGGCCGCTTAAAACCTTGCCATTTCCAACTTCCACAAATGCATCTATTCCTTCCTCCATCATGTTACGTATGGACTCTTCAAATCTCACAGGAGAATACAATTGTTTAATAAGAAGATCTTTTATTTCATTTTTTTTTGAAACTGGTTTAGCAGAAACGTTAGCGTAAACTGGAATTTTAGAATCATTAAATTCTATTTGATTTAAATAGTTAGAGAATTCCTCGTTCGCGGATTTCATTAATCTGGAGTGGAATGGACCACTAACATTTAAAGGTAAAACTCTCTTCGCACCATTTTCCTTTAATAATTTACTTGCCTCTTCAATTCCTTCCTTCGAACCAGAAATAACTATTTGTCCTGGACAATTTAAATTTGCAATATCCACTACTTCATCTGTAATAGATTGTATTGCCTTTGCGATTTCCTGCTCGTTTAAGCCTAATACAGCTGCCATGGTACCCTTGCCTTTTGGAAAGGCATTTTCCATTAATTTCCCTCGGGTGGCAACAAGTGGTAATGCATTATCAAAACTTATTGCACCTGCAGCAACTAATGCACTATATTCCCCTAAACTATGTCCAACTGTCATAACAGGTTCAATTTCCTCTTTAATAAGCAGTTGATGTGCAGCAATACTTGAAAGCAATAATGAAGGTTGAGCATTTTCCGTTTCCGTTAACGTTTCTTTCGGCCCTTCAAACATTAATTTGGTAATATCTTTATTTAATAATTCATTTCCTTTATGAAAAAGTTCTTGAACTTCTGGATATGTATCATAAAATTCTTTTCCCATCCCAATATCTTGGGAACCTTGACCTGGAAACATAAAAGCAACACGTTTCATTTTCTTCACTCCTTCTCATATTCCATTGATTCAACCGTTGTTTTGATAGTATCTGTTACATTATGATCCACCATATGTTTCGCTTGTTTTACAGCACTTACAATTGCTCTATGTTTAGAAGAACCATGAGCTTTTATAACCGGAGCTGCTAGGCCAAATAAACCTGCACCACCATATTCAGAGTAATCTAATTTACCTTTCAAACCACGTAAATCATTTTTTAGAATTGCTGCACCTAGTTTTGTTTTAAAAGAAGACATCATCGTATCTTTTAATATTGTAAAAAGACTATTTGCTGTTCCCTCGATTGTTTTTAAGGCGATATTCCCACTGAATCCATCAGTAACTACAACATCTGCTACCCCGTCAAGTAAATCACGTGCTTCCACGTTTCCAATAAAATTGACAGGTGCGTTCTTTAATTGTTCAAATGTTTTTTTAGTTAAATCATTGCCTTTTCCATCTTCCGTACCAACATTTAATAATCCTATAGTAGGGTTAGTAATGGAACGCACTTTTTCAGCATAAACGGAACCCATAATAGCATATTGTACAAGGTGTTGTGGCTTAGCATCCACATTTGCACCTACATCTAATAGTAGAAACCCTTTACCATCTATAGTTGGTAATGTTGGTGACAGTGCAGGTCTATCAATTCCAGGTATTCTTCCTACGACAAACAACCCCGCACTCATTAATGCACCAGTATTTCCAGCAGAAATACATGCATCAGCACGTCCTTCTTTTACTTCCTTTGCAGCTAAAACAAGAGAAGCATTTTTCTTTCGTCTTACCGCTCTCACTGGTTCGTCATTTCCAGTAATAACTTCTTCTGTATGGATAATATCAAGATTCTCACGATTCGTTAATAGTGGATTGATTTGTTTTTCATCCCCTATTAATGTGATATGTAGATCTTTTATTTCAGAGACAGCTTCCATAGCTCCTAAAACTATTTCTTTCGGAGCGTGGTCTCCTCCCATGGCGTCAATTGCTAATCTCATGATTGTCTTCTCCTTTATCCGTAGATCTGTACATATGAAATATTCCAGTAAATACTTTTTCATTTCCTACAAAACTATTTACTTTAACTTTTGTTAGCCCTTTTTGGTTCCCCTCTACCATTGCTTTTGCCACTACTCGTTCGCCTTCTTTTACTTGCCTAGTAAATCTTATATCAGCCTTTGCAGTGAGTGCTAGTTCATCATTAATTAGTGCAACAGCAAGAGAATTGGCTTGAGCAAATAAATGGTGACCACGGGCTATTTTATTTCTTGAGAATACTAAATCTTTATTTATATCTAATATAGATATAGCTCTTCTGTCTAATTCTAGATCAATTACTTCTCCGATGACTTCCTCAAGTGGTAGTGCTTTTACAGTCTCATTCCATTGATTCGTTGCTACATTTCTTATCCTTTCTCTTAATTCCGGAATCGAAAGCTCCATCCGATCTAGCCGGATGGTTTGTATGCTAACTGAGAAGTAATTCGCCAATTGCTCGTCCGTTATAAATGGTGTTTTCTCTATCTTTTCTTTTAATAATTTTTGTCGTTCTGACTTTGATCGCTTCATCCTATCACGCACCGTTCAATCTATTAGCTTTATTCCCTCCGGCTACAACGGCCAGCAAACTTCACATTTCCGACTCATTCTATGACTTGGTACTAATAGTAATATATTATACCATTAATATTTATGCAAGTAATGTTATTAATCTAATATATTTGCAAATGAGGGGTCTTTTTCTAATAGTTGTCTTAAATAATAATATTCCTCATCAGCATATAGAAGATTATTCTCAATAATTTCTTGTGCATCGGAGCGTGCTGTTTCAAGGGCTTTAAAGTCATGTACCATATCCGCTACTTTAAATTCGGGCATACCACTTTGTTTTTTACCAAAAAAGTCACCTGGTCCCCTTAATTTAAGATCTTGCTCTGATAATTCAAAACCATTCGATGTCTCGGTCATAATTTTCATTCTTTCCTTACCGACTTCTCCTTTTGGATCAGCAATTAAAATGCAATAGCTTTGTTTATCTCCTCTACCAACCCTTCCGCGTAATTGGTGTAATTGCGATAGTCCAAAACGTTCTGCATCATAAATTACCATGATCGTAGCATTAGGAACATTCACACCTACCTCAACAACTGTAGTCGATACCAATACCTGTACTTCATTGTCGGCAAATTGTTTCATTACTTCTTCTTTTTCAGCCGATTTTAATCGTCCATGCATCAGCCCTACTTTAACTTCAGGTGGAAAAAATTCCGTTAATTGCTCATATAAGTCGACCGCATCTTGAATATCTAACTTATCCGATTCCTCAATAAGTGGACAAATAACATATGCTTGTTCTCCCAATGCTACATGTTTCTCAATCATACGTAACACTCGCTCGAACATATTGTCTTTCGCCCAGTATGTTTCAATTTCCTTTCTTCCTTTTGGCATTTCATTAATAGTGGAGACATCCATATCTCCGAAAGCCGTTATAGCCAACGTACGAGGAATTGGTGTAGCAGTCATGAAAAGAACATCAGGTTTAAGTCCTTTATCTCGTAACATTCTACGTTGCTCCACGCCAAAACGATGTTGTTCATCAACAATAACAAATCCTAAATCAGAAAAATTTACATCCTCTTGAATTAACGCATGTGTCCCTATTAAAATATCTATCTTATGTTCTTCTAATGCAGATATGATTTCCTTCCTTCTCTTACCTTTAATGGATCCCGTTAGCAACGCAATATTGGCTTTATCCTTAAATAATTCAAGTAAGGATTCATAATGCTGCTCCGCTAAAATTTCTGTCGGTACCATGAGAGCTCCTTGTTTTCCCGCTGTCTTTGCTGCGTATAACCCGATAGCTGCGACAGCCGTTTTTCCTGACCCTACATCTCCCTGTAATAAACGATTCATACGGTACGGGGATTTCATATCTTTTAATATCTCTTTTAAAGATTTCCTTTGTGCATTTGTTAAGGTAAAAGGGAAACCTTGAATAAATTGTTCAACTTCCTTTTCATCGTAACTTTGTGCGTTTCCTATAGAAGCTTCACGATTGATTTTACGTAATAATTGCATTTTTAATTGAAAAAGTAAAAATTCCTCAAATATAAATCTTCTTCTCGCATGTTTTAAAGCTATTCGATTCGGTGGGAAATGCATTGTTTTAATCGCAGTTTTTCGTTCAGGAAGTTTATAGGAAGTTAAATATCTCTCTGGAATAAATTCTGTTATTTCATTCCATTTATAATCCATTGCAGATTGAATGGTTTTTCTTATTCTTGCATTCGTAAGCTTCCCTCTTAGTGAATACATAGGTTGAATGGTTGCATCTTGATTAGCTGGTCCGATTTTATAATTGCTGACAGTTATTTGAAGCCTGTGGGCATCCCATTTTCCCGTTAACGTCACAGTGGCATCTGAATGTATTTGTTTCTTGGCAAAAGCTCTATTAAACATTACTGCCTTAACCGCTACACCTTCTACTTCAACAGTAAACGTAAGTCGTGATTTTTTTCTGCCATAAACTTGAAGTCTTGGTTCATGTATGACGGTACCTTCAATCGTCACTTTGTCCTCATGAATGAGTTCAATAAGCGGTTTAATTTCAAATACATCATATCGATAAGGGAAATATTCTAATAAATCTCTTATGGTATAAATATTTAATAATGCCAATTCCTCAGCGTATTTTTCACCTATTCCAGTTAGTTCTGTAATAGACTCATCAAGCAAATTAATCACTCTTTCTATTAATAACTATTAAAATCGTTTTTAACTTTAGATTAAATTATAACAAAAAGTAGCAGAATCACCATGTAGAGATTCAAAAATAAAAAACACCAAACCGACGAACCCAAAACTATAGTTTCGGGTTCGTACAAAAATTTGGTGTTTTATTTATTCAACTGATAAAATATAGGAATAGATAGGTTGATCCCCTTTGTGCACTTCCACTTCAATATCCTCATATTCACTTTCAATATATGCCACAAGCTTCTCGACTTCAGACGATTGAACATCTTCCCCATATAACACGGTTACTATTTCATCATCATCTGATATCATTTCTTTTAACAATAGTTTTAGTGCTTCTTCTCTATTAGGATGAGAAGATTTAATATCTCCGTCAATGATACCCATAAAGTTATCTTTTTCAATTGTAATGCCATTAATTTGAGTATCTCGAACTGCATAAGTAATTTGACCGGTCTTTACTTGTTGTCTAGCAGAATCCATTGTTTGTTGATTTGTTTCGATATCTGATTCGGGATGAAATGCAAGTATGGCACTAATACCTTGCGGGATCGTTGTTGTCGGTACAACCGCAACCGTTTCTTCTACTAATTCAGCAGCCTGATCCGCAGCCATTCTAATATTTTTGTTATTCGGTAAGACTATAACGTTCCGAGCATTTGCTTGTTTAATCGCATCTGCTATATCCTGAGTACTAGGGTTCATCGTTTGCCCACCTTCAATAACAACGGTAGCACCAAGGCTTTCTAAAAGTTCCTTAATCCCCTTACCCATTGCAACGGTTACGATAGCATACTTTTTCTTTTCTTCTTCCGCAACCTTTTTCTTATGCGTATCTCCAACAATTGCACTATGCTGCTCACGCATGTTCTCAATTTTCATGTTGATGAGGCTACCATATCGTTGACCTAACGTAAGACAAGTCCCCGGAGTTTCAGAATGTACATGGACTTTTACAATATCTTCATCAGAAACAACTAATAAAGAGTCACCAATTTCACTTAATTCTTTTCGAAATTCATCTTCATTGTATGGATTTTCAGCTAACTTTTCTTCTTCAAACTTCACCATGAATTCCGTGCAATAACCAAATTTAATATCAGAAGTATCCATAAAATCTTGTGTCACTTTATGATGCTCTGCATTAACCATTTCTTCCATATCGATATTAGAAAGTCCTTCGGGTAATTCTTCACCCTTAAGTGCGGCTAAAAACCCCTCGTAAATAGTTACCAAACCTTGTCCACCTGAATCAACAACACCAACTTCTTTTAATACAGGCAAGAGCTCTGGAGTTCGCTTTAAGGAAGCCTTAGCCTCCTCCAAAATGACTTCCATTAATTGGATAATATCTGTTTCGGTTTTTGCTGTCTCTACTGCCTTTTTTCCAGCATCTTTAACTACCGTTAAAATGGTACCCTCTACAGGCTTCATCACTGCCTTATAAGCAGTTTTCACTCCAAAGTCAACTGCCATCGCAAAATCCTCAGCAGTAAGGGTTTCCTTTTTTTCCATCCCTTTTGCAAAGCCCCGGAAAATTTGAGATAAAATTACCCCAGAATTTCCTCTAGCACCCATTAATAACCCTTTGGAAAATGCATTCGCAACTTCTGAGGCATTGGAACTATTTAATTTTTTCACTTCATTTGCACCCGAAGTCATGGATAAATTCATGTTTGTTCCAGTGTCACCATCCGGTACTGGAAATACATTTAATGCATCAATCATTTTGGCGTTATTGGCTAAATGATGTGCTCCAGTTAAAATCATATTTGTTAACATAACGCCATCTATTTTTTCAAATGTCACAATACTTCCTCCTACTTAAAGAACCTAATCTCGGGCTACCCGAACTCCTTGAATGTAAATATTCACGGAGTCAATGGATAGACCAAGCGACTGATTCAGTGCGTATTTTACCTGAGACTGTACATTACTAGCAACTTCGGATATTTTGGTTCCGTAGCTAACTATAATATACATATCTATATGTAATTTTTCGTTTTCTTGACGAACGATAATACCTTTAGAATAATTTTCTTTCCTAAGTATTTCAGCTATTCCGTCTCTAATTTGACTTTTTGAGGCCATGCCGACAATACCATAACATTCTTCGGCGGTTCCCCCAGCAATTGTCGCAATTACTTCATTCGTAATCGTAACTTGACCATCATTCGTATTTAGCTCTATGGACATAAAAATCCTCCTTAAACCCTGCTAATATATGAAAAGTATACTATATATTAGCCTATTTTAAAAGAATGACTCTAACTATGTATGTGTCAAGTTTTTCTCGGTGTGTCTTTCACACCAATATTTCCGGCACTCTATTTTTGTACACTTTTTCGGC
>NZ_JBHTKV010000011.1:0-80578 GCF_042678465.1 Oceanobacillus caeni
GGGCTATAGCCAAGCGGTAAGGCATCGGGTTTTGATCCCGTGTATCCTAGGTTCGAATCCTAGTAGCCCAGCCAATTGCGGAAGTAGTTCAGTGGTAGAACACCACCTTGCCAAGGTGGGGGTCGCGGGTTCGAATCCCGTCTTCCGCTCCAATAAAATCTGAATATAGTATAACGTATATTTTATACGGCGGTATAGCCAAGTGGTAAGGCAGAGGTCTGCAAAACCTTTATCACCGGTTCAAATCCGGTTACCGCCTCCATTTTTATTTTTGCCGGTGTGGCGGAATTGGCAGACGCGCGGGACTCAAAATCCCGTGTCCGTTAAGGACGTGTCGGTTCGACCCCGACCACCGGTATCTTGAAATGATTTAAGTTACGATTGATAGTAACAGATAAGCTCATAAACCTTGATATAAAGGGGTTTATGAGCTTCTTCTATTTATTATGAAATACGATTGAACATGACATGTTTTTAATCCTTTTACGCATTTTAGTAACTAGAAAAGACTTCGACTTTAAGAACAACATAATCAATTTAATAAAAATTAGGGCTATAAGAAAATTTACCAGCAGGTTTTTGTATAACAGAAAATGAACAGATAACCGAGCCGTAACTACCTCAATTAGAAAACATCAAGTATTTATAAGTAAATACTTCCCATAAATCTATGAAACTTCCAAAGAAATTATCTACTTTTCTTCTATTGTGAAGGAGATGAAAAAGCATAACAATATGAAAAGGAAGTTCAGAAAGAAATTGTTAAAGAAAAGTATTATGTTATAATGACTTTACAATAGATTAACTTCATATGAGGGGTGGCGCACCGGTTTACCTTCTTTGGATTTTCCAAAAGAGGGGAGGTGAAGCCTATGGAAATTGAGGATGTATTGACTCTGATGATTTCCTTTGGAGCGTTAATAGCGTTTATTATGTCAGAAAAAGATACAAAAAAAATAACCCCTCATATCCTAAGCGGCATGTGAAGGGATTATTTTACTCTGAATTGCGCCACCCTAATGGGATTATGTTTATTGTGACCATTCCATGTGACTGCATGGTGCGGTCTTTATTTTTATATGTGCTTCTAATTATAATAAACGATTATAAGTAGCCTAAAACAATCGCGATGTAAAAGGAGACCGGTGAGACGGAAATATATTTTAACAGCAATTGAAAATACTCCTTTAATATTCAGTAGTATAATAGTATCTATAGAAGCAAACTTAACCCCAACCTAAATAAATTCTCGCTATCCAAAATCCAATAAATGCAAAAAGGATTCCTATTATATATGTCAGAAATAAGTAAATAAGAAATTGCTTATTTTGTTTTGATTGGATCAGAGTGATGTTCTCAACCTTAAAAGTTGAAAACGTCGTAAACGAGCCTAAAAATCCGATGCCTATAAAAAGGTTTACGCTTGTATAAAGATGAATATTTACTAGAAAGCCAAGTAACAATGATCCTAATATATTTACCACAAAAGTACCTAAATAGATTAGGGGAAATTTATTATTTAATTTTTTAGAAATAATGGAACGTGATATTGCCCCTAGGAATCCGCCAGTAGCAACTAAGAATAAGTCTATCATAATAAACGCTTCCTTTCCACGAGGCGTTTCCCAAGATTCAGTCCTAAGGCTGCAAAACCTAACCCAAAGATTGCGCTGACCAGTATATAGGTAACAGCGTATAAATAATAATTATGTTGCAACAGTTGAATAACTTCGACGCTAAATGTTGAGAAGGTTGTAAAGGATCCAATTAGACCTGTTTTGAAGGCAGTTAGATATTTAGGTTCAACTTTTATCATTAACTCTAAACCAGAAGATAATAACCCTAAAATAAAGCAGCCCAATAAATTGACTGTAACGGTTGCAAAGGGGAAGACTAGTAGTTGGTTAGTAGAAAAAAGTATGGAGATCATGTATCTTAAAATTGCTCCAATTGAACCGGCAATACCAAGTAAAACGTGTTGCATAGTCGTTAACCTCCTTAAAATAAAACAGACTCCTGCCATTAATAAACTGGCAGGAGTGATTAGTCGAAAAGACGGTTAATGGCGAACTCCATCGTCTATTTAGAATGATATAATATACATTAGTCAGTTTTTGATTGTACGTCAAGATTTTATCCATTAATATTTATTATGAAACAAGTATTAATGCATTGACTTTCCTCTTAGGGGAAGTTAAATTATGGTATAGATGTTTTTAAGGGAGTAGAGCAATATGAAGAAACACAACATGGCATTAACTATTGTATTAATAAATATATTTATAGCGTTTTTGGGAATTAGCCTTGTTATTCCAGTCGTTCCTAGCATCATGAATGAATTGCATTTATCTGGGTCAGTTGTCGGCAATATGGTTGCCGCTTTTGCCTTTATCCAACTCCTTGCATCGCCAATTGCAGGTCGATGGGTTGATCAATTTGGTCGTAAACGAATGATTGTCATTGGCTTGATTATTTTTTGTTTCTCAGAGTTGCTTTTTGGTATCGGAAAATCAGTTAGCGTTCTTTTTATTTCGCGTATGCTTGGAGGCGTAAGTGCAGCATTCATTATGCCAGCCGTAACAGCTTTTATTGCAGACGTTACTACGCTCCATACACGCTCCAAAGCAATGGGCTATATGTCGGCAGCTATATCAACTGGATTTATTATTGGACCGGGTATTGGAGGCTTCTTAGCAGAAATTCATTCTCGTTTGCCGTTTTTTGTTGCGGCAGGTTTTGCTTTGGTAGCAGCCGTTTTGTCAGTTATCTTACTTCATGAACCGGAAAGAAACCCTGAACATGAAGAAAATGAATTGGGACAAAAAGCTGGTTTGAGACGAATATTTGCTCCGATGTATTTTATATCATTTATGATTATATTAATATTCTCGTTTGGCCTATCTTCGTTTGAATCGCTGTTTTCCTTGTTTGTCGATCATAAATTCGGTTTTACACCGAAGGATATAGCTATCGCAATAACAGGTGGGGGCATTATTGGGGCTTTTTTCCAAGTGGTGTTATTTGATCGCTTGACGAGATGGTTAGGTGAAATTCGTTTAATCCGATATAGTCTTATCCTGTCAACCATCCTTGTTTTTGTATTGACGCTTGTTCATGAATATTTTTCCGTTTTACTTGTTACCATTACTGTGTTTATTGGATTTGATTTAATGCGCCCAGCTGTAACAACCTATTTAACAAGAATTGCCGGTAAGGAACAGGGCTTTGTAGCTGGGATGAATTCGATGTTTACAAGTATCGGGAATGTGATTGGCCCTATAATCGGCGGGCTATTATTCGATATCGAGCTTAATTATCCGTTTTACTTTGCAACCATTATTTTAGCAATCGGAATTGGGCTTACACTTGCATGGAAAGAACCGAAACAACAAGAGGCCTAAACATTGTAAAAACCGTATTCCTTGTGATTAGAAGGAATACGGTTTTTGCTATACTTATTTTAAGCTGCATCATCGGATTTTAATTCAATATCCGCAACAAGGTTTTCGCGTCGATTTTTGTTCCCTTTCCAGAAGAACAAAGCAGTTATTAGAATGGTCATGACGATTCCACCGATATGTGATACATGATATGGTAAGCCAAAACCAAGATTGCCATCATATAAGATATAGGTTAATACCATATCCGTAATGAATAGTGCTGGTATTAGAGCAATGAAATAATTTTTCTTCTTCACAAATAGATACATGGTACCAATCCAAAGAGCAAGTGCAGCGGTTCCTTGGTTGGCAAACGAGAAGTAACGCCACAAAATATTAAAATCAATTGTCGTTAACCAATAAGAAATCACAAACATTGGTATCGCAATAGATAAACGTTTTGCTACTTTCGTTTGATCCATTTTAATATAATCGGCAATGATATTACGTGCTGCACGGAATGCAGTATCACCAGATGTAATTGGTAACACTACTGCGCCAAGAACAGCAATGGTACCACCAATCGCACCAAGTAGGGTCATTGAAACTTCATTAACCACTAGGGAAGCTGTACCTTCATTAATTAACCCTTGAAGCCCTTGCCCATCAAATAAACTCATAGCTGCAGCAGCCCATATCATGGCGATAACACCTTCTGCAACCATCATTCCGTAGAAAATATAACGTCCTTGTTTCTCATTTTGTGTTGTTCTAGAAATAAGTGGTGACTGGGTAGCATGGAAGCCAGATAAAGCACCACAAGTAATCGTTAAGAATAATATCGGTAAAACTGGCAAGCCAGCCGGATGCATATTTGTTAAAGATATTTCGGGAATCTTATAATCTGAGAGTAATAATGCAGCGCCAACCCCAATGGTACCAATTAATAAAACTGCCCCAAAATACGGATATACTCGTCCGATAATTTTATCAATTGGTAGAATGGTAGATAAGAAATAATAGCCGAAGATCATTAAAATAATAGCAATTAAGGCAATCTTTCCATCTATTAAATTGTGTAATAAGGATGCTGGTGTCGTAACAAACACGGTACCAACTAGTAATAATAGAAGTAAAGCGAAAATGTTTACTAAGTGTTTGGAAATATTCCCCAAAAATTTCCCTGCAAGTTCTGGAATGTGAGCGCCTCGATTACGAATTGAAATCATACCAGTTAGGTAATCATGTACAGCTCCTGCAAAAATGGAACCTAACACAATCCATAAAAAGGCAACAGGTCCGTATAAAGCTCCCATGATTGGACCAAAGATAGGCCCGGTTCCGGCAATATTTAATAATTGAATTAGTGCGTTTTTCTGTTTGTTCATTGGCAAATAGTCAACATCGTCTCGATTTGCATAAGCCGGTGTTTTTCTATCTTCGTTAGGGCCAAAGACTTTTTCAACATATTTTCCATATGTGAAATAAGAAACAACCAATAAAGCTATGGCAATTAAAAATGTAACCATCTTAACTCCCCCTTTGTATGATGGCGCAAACGTTTACATCATCATTTTATATCCTTTCATAAAAAAATACAATAGTTTTAACCGTTTGTTAATCTTGTGAAATTATGTTAGTATACTTGTATACAAGTATACTGGTTTTTGGGGAGTGATGTATTTGAAAGGGCTTTATCCCGAAAAGAAATTATTAGACTCTTCTATTGGACAAGTGGTCGTCGCCGATTTGCGAATGAGAATTATTTCAAAGGATCTAATAAATGGAAGCACTTTATCCGAAAATAAATTATCTGAAGAATACAATGTCAGCCGTTCTCCTATTCGGGATGCTCTAAAGGTACTGGAAAAAGAAGGGTTAGTTCAGTTAAGGAGAATGGGGGCAAAGGTTGTAGGGATTACTGAGAAAGATATTGATGAAATTTATGATGTAAGACTTATAATAGAATCCTTTGTTTTTAATCATTTATTGGAAGCAGATATTAATGATGAGTTAATCAAAGAGTTAAATAAAATATTAGAAATGATGAAAGTTGCATTTAAATATAAAGATGCAGATGAATTTGCATTTAAAGATGTGCAATTTCATGAAACGATCATTCATGCGATTAATCATCGTTATATAAGCGTTCTTTGGTCGAATATAAAGCCAATTGTAGAATGTTTTATTTTATTGGATATGAGACACCGAATGGAGGAAAACTATGAAGACTTTCATCGGGTCATACATAATCATGCACTTCTGATACAATGCATTCAACAAAAGGATAAAAAAATGATGGATGAAGCTTTTTATAAAAATTTTAAAGATGTCAAGAAAAATTCAGATGGTTTATGGGATGATCCAGAATCATTGAAGAAAGCGAGTGAGTATCGTGGATAAAAATAAATACATGCTTGGGGTTGACATTGGCACAACCAGTACAAAAGCTGTGTTATTCCGTGAAACAGGAGAAGTTATTGCAAACGAGAATAATGGATATGATTTGTATAAGCCAGATATATATACAGCTGAACAAGACCCAGAAGAAATCCTTCAAGCGGTTCTTCTATCGATTGGGAATGTGATGAAAAAATCTCAGATTAATCCCGAAGATTTAACTTTCATTTCATTTAGCAGTGCGATGCATAGTGTCATAGCTATGGATGAAAATGACCGAAACATAACACGTTGTATTACATGGGCCGATAATCGTAGTTCCAACTGGGCTAAGAAAATAAATGAAGAGTTTAATGGACATGCTATTTATTCTAGGACTGGAACACCCATTCATCCAATGTCCCCATTATGCAAAATTGCTTGGATGGAGAATGAGGTACCTGAGGTTTCTAGTAAAACAAAAAAATATATTGGGATAAAAGAATATATTTTTTATAAATTATTCAATGAGTATGCGGTAGATTATTCGATTGCCTCTTGTACTGGATTAATGAATTTAGAATCTTTGAGCTGGGATAAAGAAGCATTGAAGGTAGCCGGAATTACAGAGGATAAATTGTCCCGGATTGTTTCGACGAAGGAAGTATTTACTGGATGTGAAAGCTCTTATGCGGAACAGATGGGGATATTAAAAGAGACCAAATTTGTTATTGGTGCCAGTGATGGTGTGCTTTCCAATATAGGTGTAAATGCTATTAAAAAAGGTGAAGTTGCGGTTACGATTGGTACAAGTGGTGCCATTCGAACGGTCGTTCCAAAGCCACATACGGATCCAAAAGGACGGATTTTTTGTTATGCGTTAACGGAAGATCATTGGGTTATCGGCGGTCCAGTAAATAACGGTGGAATTGTATTTCGTTGGATTCGCGATGAGTTGGCGGCAAGTGAAGTGGAAACAGCAAAACGATTGGGAATTGATCCGTATGATGTGTTAACCCGAATTGCAAGTCAGGTAAGACCTGGTGCGGACGGGTTATTATTCCATCCTTATTTGGCGGGGGAAAGAGCCCCATTATGGAATGCAGATGTTCGCGGTTCCTTTATTGGCTTAACCTTAAGTCACCAAAGAGAACATTTAATCCGAGCTTCTTTAGAAGGGGTTATCTATAATTTGTATTCTGTATTTTTAGCATTAACGGAAGTAATGGATGAGCCCGTTACAACTATTAAAGCGACAGGTGGATTTGCTAGGTCTGAATTATGGCGGCAGATGCTTGCTGATATTTTTGATCAAGAGGTAATTGTTCCAGAAAGCTATGAATCATCTTGTTTAGGGGCTTGTTTATTAGGGTTATTTGCACTTGGGAAAATTGATTCCTTTGAAATCGTGGAAGATTTGATTGGGGAAACACACAAACATAAACCGAACCCATCTCATGTTAAAGAATATCGGAAATTAATCCCAATTTTTATCAGTCTTTCCCGAACTTTAGAGATTGAATATGAAAAAATTGCACAATACCAGTCAGAGATAACAAAAGCGTAAGCGTCCTTACAGGCTAAAAACGCGATGTCCTGTCGCAACTTCTTTACTCACACGTTCTGTGCTTGAAACGACGTACGGAGGTGAAGGGAGTCTTGCTTCGGCTTTAGCTCTGAAGCTGTACGCGGCTTTCCTTATGACAAGTTTTAATTAGCATAATTCTTATCTAATAGAAAAAATAACATTTAGTGTACCCTATACATCAAGATTGGAGCTATAAATCATGGAAAATATATTACCCCTAATTGTTGTCGCATTAGGTGTTGTAGTTTTACTTTTTCTAATTACGAAATTAGAAATAAATACATTTATTTCACTTGTTATTACAGCTTTTCTAGTTGCTTTAGGATTAGGTATGCCTTTGGAGGAAATTGTTGAATCCATTCAAGGCGGTATGGGAGGAACACTCGGAAGTATCGCTCTTATATTTGGTTTTGGCGCCATTTTAGGTAAGTTGGTTGCTGATGCAGGTGGCGCGCAGCGAATTGCGGGTACCCTTATCGATAAATTTGGTGAAAAACAAATTCAATGGGCGGTTGTTATTGCCTCCTTTATTATTGGGATTGCCTTGTTCTTTGAAGTAGGATTAGTCCTATTAATTCCAATTGTCTTCCAGATTGCAAAACAATTAAAGGTATCCCCATTATATCTAGGAATACCGATGGCAACTGCATTATCTGTTACACACGGGTTCTTGCCGCCACATCCAGGTCCAACGGTAATTGCCCAGCAATATGATGCAAATATTGGAATGGTATTAGTTTTTGGTATTATAATTTCCATTCCCGCCGTTATTATTGCAGGTCCTTTATTCGCAAAAATCATTCAAAAAATGATTCCTGATTCTTTCAATAAAGCAGGGAATATTGACTCGCTTGGTGAAACAAAAACATTTAAAATAGAAGAAACACCAGGCTTTGGAATTAGTGTGCTCACCTCTCTATTACCGGTTATATTAATGGCTATTTCAACGGTTGTTGAATTGATTCAAGACCTTGGTCATGTTGAAAATAACGTATTCTTTAAAATCATTTATCTAATTGGCGAGCCAACGACTGCTTTATTAATCTCTGTGTTGCTTGCTGTTTATACAATGGGAGTAAAACGGAATATTCCAATGAAACAAGTAATGGCTTCAGCAGAAGAATCCATCCGTTCCATTGGTATGATGCTACTAATTATTGGTGGCGGTGGTGTCTTAAAACAAGTACTAATCGATGGCGGTGTTGGTGATTCTGTTGCAGCATTATTTGCGGACTCCCATATGTCTCCATTATTGTTGGCATGGCTAATTGCTGCAATCTTACGGATCGCGCTCGGTTCTGCAACGGTTGCAGCACTAACAACGGCGGGCTTGGTTATTCCATTAATGCAGGGAAGTGGCATAGATCCGGCTTTAATGGTACTTGCAACAGGTGCTGGAAGCTTAATCGCTTCTCATGTAAATGATGCGGGTTTCTGGATGTTTAAAGAATTCTTTGGTTTAACTTTAAAAGAAACGTTTTCCACCTGGACATTACTAGAGTCAGTCATATCTGTAGTAGGTCTAGTTGGCGTTTTAGTTATTAATATGTTTGTTTAAAGGAAAAGGAAGTGTCTATCATGAAAAACACAATAGGTTTATATGGTTTAGGAGTAATGGGAGCAAGTCTTGCAAGGAATATGGCAAATAAGGGTGAACAGGTTGCGATATATAACTATACACCTGACTTAACGGATAAATTTGAGAATGAGTTTCCTGATTATGATATAGAAGCCCACTATGAATTAGAGGAATTTGTTCGTTCTTTAGAAACTCCAAGGAAAATATTTTTAATGGTCACTGCAGGTCCAATTGTTGATTCAGTGATTCAATCCCTTGTCCCTCTTTTAGATAAAGGGGATATCATAATGGATGGTGGAAATTCTGATTTTCATGATTCAAACAGAAGATATGAGGAACTTCATAAACAAGGAATTCATTTCATCGGTGTTGGTGTTTCCGGCGGTGAAGAAGGGGCCTTAAATGGACCGGCATTAATGCCAAGTGGTGATCCAGAGGCATATCAACAAGTTGCACCTATATTGGAAAAAATTGCAGCACAGGTGGATGGAAAACCATGTTGTACCTATATAGGACCAAAGGGCTCAGGTCATTATGTAAAAATGGTTCATAATGGAATTGAATATGCGGATATGCAGTTAATTACGGAGGCTTATCAATTCTTGCGTGAAATAGTTGGACTTTCGGTTCAGGAAATCTCAGAAGTGTTCACATCTTGGAATGAAACGGAATTAAAGAGCTATCTTATTGAGATAACTGCAGATATTCTAACGAGAAAAGATGAAGAAACTGGTAACCCGCTTGTCGATGTGATTTTAGATAAAGCAGGTCAAAAAGGTACAGGAAAATGGACAGGCCAAGAGGCATTAGACCTTGGGGTTCCATCAACGATTATGACGGAAGCTGTATTTACCAGATATTTGTCATCAATGAAGGAGGAAAAGGTGTACGCCTCTGAACGTTTAGTAGGTCCTCAAGTGGCGGAAGCTGGACTTGATAAAGAATATTGGATTGATGTTGTGAAAGAAGCGCTGTATATGGGTAAGATTTGCGCTTATGCACAAGGATTTTATCAATATCGTATGGCTTCTAGTCAGTATGGCTGGTCTCTCAATTTGGGGGAAATTGCTTTAATCTTCCGTGGCGGATGCATTATTCGAGCTGACTTTTTAAATACAATTAGTGATGTGTTTAAAGAAAACCCTGAGTTAAGTAACATATTGCTTGCCCCTTACTTTGTGGAAAGAGCTAGTCGTCATCAAGCATCCTTAAGAAAAATTGTAATGAAAGGATTTGAAGCTGGACTATCCTTGCCATGTTTGACGACTTCTTTAACCTATTATGATGGATACCGATCCGCTTCCAGTGGTGCGAATCTTATCCAAGCTCAAAGAGATTACTTTGGAGCTCATACCTATGAACGCATTGATAAAGAAGGAATTTTCCATACAAACTGGCAAAACTAAAGAGTAAGTAGACTTTTATTTAAAGAAGGCATTACTATATCATGCCTTCTTTATTTTTTTATTTTTAGTAGTTTAACCTTTGGAAGAAATCTACTATTTACAATTATGGGGTAGTTAAGATATTATAGTAGAGTAGCTATAATTATCGCTAAATCTATTTAAGAGCGGGGGACCCAATTAATTACGGATATATCCGTGTGGGTGAATCCTTTAAAAGGAAGGGCTTCTATTTTCTCTTAGTCCTAACCCGAAAGCTAACCCCGTCAGCGTTTAAGAGGAAACAAGCGAGAAACATATTTTGAGATTACACAGTGCTTGACACGCAGGTGTCTTTTTTTTTGCGGTTAGGAAAGTATAATAATCTTTCCGGTTTGGGGCTCCGATTACTCGTCCCATCTTAAAGAATTGCAAAAGCGCAACTAAGCATCACCCAAAGGATTGGCAAATGCAAAGTTTTCTAATAATCTCAAAAACAGTGTTAATTTGGATCATCTTGTTTTCCTTGCCTGTACGTTATGTATTTATCAAAATCATCAAGAAGGTGGGGGTTTTATGAAAAAGTTTAAATTAAGTTTGGCTAGTCAAATTTTAATTGGTCTTATTCTAGGTATTATCGTTGGTGGGATTTTTTATGGAAGTGAAACGGCGCAAAGTGTTTTACAACCATTTGGTGATTTATTTTTACGCTTGATTAAACTGATTGTAGTTCCTATTGTTTTATCAAGTATTATCGTTGCTATAGCAGGCGTAGGCGATATAAAGGCAGTTGGGAAACTAGGGATTAAGTCATTAAGTTATTTCATAGGTATGACATTAGTTGCTATTGCTGTTGGATTAATTTCAGCTAATTTATTTCACCCTGGTACGGGATTAAATATGGACGAGCTTGAGCAAAGTGACATATCAAGTTACGTAGATACAACAGAAGAACAGGAAGGGAAATCGATTGCGGATACTCTCCTTCACATTGTTCCTACCAATCCATTTCAATCAATGGTTGAGGGCGATATGCTAGCGATTATTTTCTTTGCTGTAGTATTCGGTTTAGGTATAGCTGCGATAGGTGACAGAGGTAAGCCAGTTCTAAGATTCTTCGAGGGTATGGCACATGCGATGTTCTATGTGACGAACTTATTTATGAAATATGCTCCGGTTGGTGTATTTGCATTAATTGGGGTTACGATTTCTAAATATGGTTTCGAATCCCTTATTCCTTTAGGTAAATTAGCAATTACGGTTTATGGAACGATGATTTTCTTTGTTATCGTTATTCTAGGGATAGTAGCTAAGATTATAGGATTTAATATTTTTAAATTATTGAATTTAATTAAAGAAGAATTACTGTTGGCATTCTCTACTTCAAGTTCAGAAACAGTACTTCCGAGAATTATGGAAAAAATGGAGAAGGCAGGAAGTCCAAAACATATCGTAAGCTTTGTTATTCCAACAGGTTATTCTTTTAACTTAGATGGATCTGTTTTGTATCAAGCGATTGCAGCCTTGTTTGTTGCGCAAATGTATGGTATTGATTTAAGTATCTGGCAACAAATAACCCTTATGTTAGTTCTAATGGTTACATCTAAGGGGATGGCAGGAGTACCGGGTGTATCGTTTGTTGTTTTATTAGCTACATTCAGTACAGTTGGTTTACCTGCTGCAGGCTTAGCATTTATTGCTGGTATCGACCGTATTCTCGATATGGGTCGTACAGTAGTAAACGTTGTAGGTAACTCTTTAGCAGCTCTTGTAGTAGCTAAGTGGGAAGGACAATTAAATCCTCCGGCTGAAGAGTCAATGCATGAAGCATCTTAAATAAAATCCATGCCAATAAAAATACTCTCAAATATTGATTAAGTCAATGTTTGGGAGTGTTTTTATTGGTAGTGTATATTTCCCTGCTCTCTTCTAATAATAATCAAATAAGGGGACAAGTTATTTACCTTAATGATTACTTTATAAAGGAGTTCGAATATCATGAACCGACCAAAATCACGAAAAGAAAGACAATGGAGAGGTCGTAAAAATTCGCAAAACCCACATGGTCAAGTGAAGTCTCTTGATCAATTAGCTGATGAAGCAGGGAAAAATGAAAGTAAGTGACATTTATAGGGGTAACTTATATGGTTAGGAAGACAGGGTGATTAAATCCTGTCTTTATCTATCTAAACGGGCGGTAAGACTTCCACCTAATTTTAATAGATTAATCATGCAAAAGTGAAGATTTATGGTACAATTTTCTAAGCCGATTTATTCGTAATCTATTAAAAAAGGGAGGGGAGTATAATGAAAATTCAAATACAAGATTTATATCATGGAGCGGTTCTTTCACAAATTTCGGAGCATCCTTCCTTTCATGCTTTGAAAAAAGTAGATTCAGAGTACGGTCATTATTTAGTGAATCAGGATACTAGATTATTTGTGAAATATTTAACGAAGAAGTCTTCACCATGGAACTTTAAATTTAGCGTTTCCGAAATGCAATCGATACAACATGTCATGAAAAAAACAAATAATGTCTTCTTATGTTTGGTATGTGGGCAAGAAACCATTTGCGCTTTAAATAAAAATGAGTTAAGGAATCTAATAAACTTAAATTCTGCAGAAACCCAATATATCATTGTAGAGGTCCCAACTGGTGGCTCCATGCATGTAAAAGGCACGACAAGAACTCTAGAAAGAACACTTCGACATAATTCCTTTCCGGGTAAACTATTTGAAGAGACATTGGAATTAAGCAATAGTTAACGGGAATGTAAACCCCTTTAAATGTTTAAACTCAACATTTAAAGGGGTTTTTATATTTATCCCACCTAAACGGGCAGTAAAACTCCCACCTCAAGCTTCTGTGGAATAAAAGTCCCCACTGATGGAAGTCCTTTTTATAAAAATAAGACTATTCTGCAAAGGGATTTTCATGTATTGTATTCTTAAAGGAGGTTGTCGATGAGGAATTTAACTGTCATGGCACTTATCCTATATTGTGCACTTTTTATTCCTGGAGTTGTATTAGCAAATGAAAATCTAACACCATCAGGTATTCCACTTAAGGATTTGGAAAGTTATGTAGATGAGTATGTAGAGGAATTTATTGGAGAAACAACAGCGGGTGCTAATGTTGTAGTCGTTAAAGATAACCAGATCGTTTTATCAAAAGGATATGGATATGCTGACATAAAAAGCAAAATTCCAATGGATCCAGGAACTTCTATCTTGGAATGGGGTTCGGTAAGTAAATTGTTTGTTTGGGTATCGGTCATGCAATTGGTGGAGCAAGGGAAAATCGATTTGAATGAAGACATTCGCCATTACCTACCTGATGGCTTTTTGACGAAATTAACGTATGATGAACCGATAACGATGTTGCATTTGATGAACCATAGTGCTGGGTTCGAGGATCGGATATTTGACCTTGGTTATGCTTCGAAAGAAAAGGTAGAGTCTTTAGAAGAGGGGTTGAAAAAGGCAGAACCGAATCAAATTTATCCTCCAGGTGAAGTGGTTGCTTATTCTAACTTTTCTACATCGCTTGCAGCTTATATTGTTGAGCGGATAACAGAAAAGGAATTTGATGAATATGTTTCTGAAAACATTTTAGAAATAATTAATATGAACCATTCGTTGATTCATTTGCCCAAAGAGGAAAATGAAGAGATTATTCAGCATGTCACCAAGGGGTATGAACTTATAGGAATTGGAGAATTTCGAGAATCCACTCCATTTTATATGTCGATGTATCCGAGTGGTGGAATGAATGGTACGACAGACGATTTAGCAAAATTTGCGATGGCACTGATGCCACAAGGAAATAAAAAAAGTATTTTATTTGATGAATTAGACACGTTAGAACAAATGCTATCTACCAGTTATTCTGCAAACGACAATGTACCGGGAATTGCTCACGGTTTTTGGGAAGTTGATGGGAAGAAAAAAGGTTTTGCTCATTCAGGAAATACCGCTGCTTTTTCTAGTAACTTTCACATCGTACCAGAAGAAAATTTTGCTGTTATTGTATTAACGAATCAAGCTGGGGAAGCGGATATAACGTTTGGGTTGACTAAAGCATTAATAGGTGAGAGTGTATTTCATCCTGTAGCAAATGCCCCAGATTCTTTCGATGTAGAAGGAACCTATATAAGTGCACGTAGAACAGATAGTGGATTTCTCCATCTTTATTATTATTTGACACCATTAAAGGTCAAATCTTTAAATGAGAATGAAATCCAAATAAGCGTGATGGGAATGAAGGGGAATTATATTCAAGAAGAACCTTATACGTATCGATTCGTCAATGGGGATTCTGTTTTTCTCCCAATGCAGACACTTTATTTTCAAGTGGATGAAGGGGTGGTAAACCAAATTTCCACAACTTATTCAGATTTTTTACCAATGGATAAAAAGGGTGAAATGCTTGCCGCACATGGTATTTTATTTCTATATTGTATCGTGTTTTTTCTTGTTACTGCACTGATTCTGTTGGTTCGCTGTTCCTTACATTGGCGGAAGAAAAAAGCTTTTTCAATCATGATGAGGTGGAATGCTGCATTGCACCTATCAGGAATGGCATTAGTTGTGAATGTGATGGTACTTATGGGACGAATGTTAGTGAATAGTAATCGTGCTTATTCTGAAATCATCATTCACTTTACCTTAAATTACCTTTTTACCTTTACTTGTCTTCTTTCTATGTTTTTCGTTATATGGAATTGGAGGAAAGAAACTTTGACGAAATGGCGTGTTATTGTCTATTCTTTGTCCATGTTAAGTAGTATGCTTCTGATAACGTTACTTATATATTGGCAATTTTATTTTTAATGGGATGGAAGGATAGGTTTTCCCACTTTCATTTAAAAAAACTGCCTACATTTCTGTAGACAGTTTTTTAAATGAAAGTGGGAAGTACTTATGTCCTATTAAAATTACTCTTGTTGTAATTCAGAACCTGATCCAGAGTCGGGATTCTCGGGACTTAATTCTGGGTCTTGTTCAGAATTTGGATCTTCAGGATTCTCTGGTTCTTCTACGTCGGAATCAGGATCAGATGCAGGATCCTCTTGTTCTGGTTCGGATTCTAATCCAGGGTCTGTTTCTGATCCAGGATTTGTTTCACCTGTACCAGGATCTACTTCCGTTTCTGGTGGGGGTTCCATATTATCCTTATTTTCATCCTCATTCGTTTCTCCTGAACAAGCAGCTAAAGTCAATGCAGTACCGATAGAAATTGCACCTACGATGATGTTTTTAAATTTCATTTTAGGTCTCCTCTCTCAGTCTCAGATTTTTAACTTCTACTAAAGTATAACAAAGCATTGTAAAAAAACTGTGGTAAAGCAATGACAACCTAATAACAAAAGTATGGCAAGAATTGGAAATGGGGTTAGTAGGTTTTTGACGCTTTGAGACCCATCAATAAGCAGGTTTTATCAGGATGAATAGGTGGAGGGTTGTATTATTCTATTCATAAATTTGTAATATTTCTAATTATGATAAACCTGTCCCTGTATCCCTTTTTTTAATAATGTTAGCCTAATGTGAATCCTACTGCATATATATTGTAGTAGTATCAATGCTTAAAGGAGGTTTTCCATTGAGTGATTTGTTAAAAAGTCTTATATCAGGAGGTCCAAAGGGTTTTGAAGAAGCTAAGCCAAGTTTTAATTCGCAAGAAGCCCTAGACGAGGCAAACCGTTGTCTGTACTGTTATGAGGCACCCTGTATAACAGCTTGCCCGACTGGTATTGACATTCCAAGTTTTATTAAAAAAATTGCATCTGGAAATATGAAGGGTTCGGCAACAACGATTATGGAAGCTAATCCTGTCGGTGCAAGCTGTGGGAGGGTTTGTCCAACGGAAGAGTTGTGTGAAGGCGCTTGTGTACTTAATCATTCTACTAAGCCAATTCCAATTGGTGATTTACAAAGGTATGCAACGGATTGGGCAATTAAAAATGAGCAAGTTTTATTTAAAGCAGGAAAAAGCAATGGAAAACATATTGCTATTGTCGGTAGTGGGCCAGCAGGGTTATCTGCTGCTCGTGAGCTAGCTCGTTTAGGTTATGAAGTTACTATTTTTGAAGCGAAAAGTGAAGCGGGTGGTCTTGATACATTTGGAATTGTTCCTTTCCGCCTTCCGAAAGATATTTCACTTTGGGAAGTCGAGCAAGTGGAAAAGCTAGGTGTCACCATTCGAACGAATATGGAAGTAGGTAAAGATATTTCTGCTGACGAGCTATTGGAGAAATACGATGCTGTTGTACTTGCAATAGGAATGTCTAAGGTACCAATGTTAGGCATTGAAGGAGAAGAATTAGCCGGAGTTTACGATGCCATTGACCTCGTAGAACGTACGAAAAATGGGATTTATGAAAAAGAGTTTATTGGAAAGCGGGTTGCAGTAATAGGTGCAGGTAATACTGCGATTGATGGAGCGACAACATCTGTCAGACTTGGGGCAGAAAATGTAAAGATACTTTACCGTCGAACAGAGAAAGAAATGACAGCTTATGATTTTGAATATGAATTTGCCAAACAAGATGGTGTGGAATTTAGATGGCTTACTAATCCGAAGCGTCTAATTAGCGATGAAAATGGGCATGTCAAACAAATGGAATGTGTCAGGATGGAATTACAAGCCACAGAAAGTGATGGACGTCCACGACCGGTTGAAATAGCAGGTTCAGAGTTTTTGATGGATGTCGATATCGTTGTAAAAGCAATTGGACAAACAAGGCATATGAAGATGATTGAAAGTTTTGGCTTAGAACATATTGGTGGAGTTGTAAAAGTAGACGAGGAGTCTTTTATAACATCTAATCCAAACGTATATGCTGCTGGGGATGTTATTTTTGGTAAAGGGATTGGAGAAGCGATGGTTGTTACTGCAGCCCAACAAGGAAAAGAAACCGCATTATCCATTCACCAACGTTTCAAAGAATATACGGCTGAGCAAGTTTGAGAATAAACAAACCTTAAACAGGAGGATGAATATGGCTGATATTAGTATTAATTTTGCTGGAATCAAATCATCGAATCCATATTGGTTAGCATCGGCACCACCGACAAATACCGGTTATCAAGTCCAGCGTGCATTTGAAGCAGGTTGGGGCGGGGCAGTATGGAAGACATTAGGCGAACCGATATTAAATGTTACCTCTCGCTTTGGTGCGCTTCATTTTAATGGTCAGCGTGTGGCTGGATTTAACAATATCGAGTTAATTTCAGATCGTCCCCTTGAAGTAAACTTAAAGGAAATCTATGAAACAAAGAAAATGTATCCTAAACACGTTATTATAGCATCATTAATGGTTGAGCCGACACGAGAAAAATGGCATGAAATTGTGAAAAAGGTACAGGATGTCGGGGTGGATGGAATTGAGTTAAACCTAGGCTGTCCACATGGTATGTCAGAGCGCGGAATGGGTTCGGCTGTGGGGCAGCATCCTGACTTAGTAGAAATGACTACAATGTATGCGAAGGAAGCTGCCGAAGTTCCCGTTATTACAAAATTAACACCAAATATTACCGATATTAGAGAAACAGCGAAAGCGGCAGTCCGTGGTGGGGCAGACGCAGTTAGTATGATTAATACGATTAATAGTCTGATAGGTGTTGATTTAGATACATGGAATCCGGTACCCCATGTGAATGGGCAAGGTGCACATGGTGGTTATTGTGGTCCAGCCGTGAAGCCAATTGCCTTAAATATGGTTGGAGATTGTGCTAGAAATCCAGAAATTAATATCCCAATTTCAGGAATCGGCGGAATTTCAACTTGGCAGGATACCGTAGAATTTATGCTGATGGGTGCAGGGGGGGTACAAATTTGTACTGCAGCAATGCATCATGGATTTCGAATCATCGAGGATTTAACGGAAGGATTATCGAATTATTTAGATGAAAAAGGAATTGATTCATTAAGTGATATCATCGGGGCTTCTGTCCGGAAATATACAGACTGGAGTGATTTAGATCTAAATCATAAAGTCGTTGCCCGCATTAACAATGATATTTGCATTAATTGTAATAAATGTCATATTGCCTGTGAGGACACCTCCCATCAATGCATTGACATGTTAACAGATGAGAATGGAAATGATTATCTAAAAGTAAGAGAGGATGATTGTGTAGGGTGTAATCTCTGCTCTATAGTCTGTCCTGTAGATGGAGCAATTGATATGATTGACCTTACACCAACAGAGCCACCAATGTCATGGAATAATCGTCAAGCAGCTATTCAAATGCTACAGAAAGCTGATTCATAATGATATCGATGAAAAAATAAACTTTTAAGAGGTTGTTCAAAAAGTCCGGTGAAAATGACACTTCGCATTTCTTCGTTGGCTTGCTTTTCCGCTACTCACGTATTAATTGCATACGTTCCGTTCCTTGGAAAAGAAGTGCACTTTTCCTGCGTGCGATGTGGAATCGGAGAAGCTTTTTCTAGTGCTCAAAGCTACGCCGCCTCGAACTGCGACGCACAGGACGTGCTAGTGTCGGCGTTGCAACAGGACGTTGCGCTTTTAGCCGACCTTGGTCCTTTTCATCCTCCTTTTTGAACAAGTACTTTAAGTAATATTATCAAAGGAGGAATTTTAGATGAAGAAAATTATTAAAAATGGAATGATTGTCACGGCGACAGATACGTACCAGGCTGATATTTTAATTGAAAATGAAAAAGTTAAAGCAATTGGCCAGGGGTTAAGTGATGTGTACGCTGAAGTGATTGATGCTTCAGGGCTTTATGTATTTCCTGGAGGAATTGATCCACATACCCATATGGAAATGCCTTTTGGTGGGACAGTAACAAAGGATGACTTTGAAACAGGAACGATGGCGGCTGCACATGGGGGAACAACAACGATTATTGACTTCTGTTTAACGGAAAAAGGAAAAACATTAAAGAATGCGCTAAGTACGTGGCATCAAAAATCAAAAGATAAATCGGTTATTGATTATGGATTCCATTTGCAAATTGTAGAAGCAAATGAAAGCGTTTTGGAGGAGATTCCTGTTGTAATTGAAGAAGAAGGTGTCACGTCTTTTAAAGTATTTATGGCGTATAAGAATGTATTACAGGCTGATGATGAAACATTATACCAAACGTTGACAACTGCGAAAAAACATGGCGGCTTAGTGATGGTTCATGCAGAAAATGGGGATGTGATTGAACATTTGACAAAAGAAGCTTTGCGTAATGGAAACACCGAACCTATTTATCATGCATTAACCCGCCCGCCTGAATTAGAAGGGGAAGCGACAGGACGTGCGGCGAAGCTAACCGCGCTTGCTGACTCACAATTATATGTGGTGCATGTTACCTGTAAAGAAGCGGTGGAACAAATTGCCGAGGCGCGTAGTAAAGGATTTAATGTGTTCGGAGAGACGTGTCCACAATATTTAGTACTTGATCAAAGTTATTTGGATCAACCTGATTTTGAAGGTGCGAAATATGTGTGGTCACCTCCATTACGAGACAAATCCAACCAAGAAGTACTTTGGAATGCACTGAAGAGTGGGCAGCTACAAACGATTGGTTCGGACCATTGTTCCTTTGATTTTGATGGACAAAAAGATTTAGGGAAAGGTGATTTCACAAAAATTCCTAATGGTGGACCGTTTGTAGAAGACCGGTTTAGTGTTCTATTCTCAGAAGGTGTGAAAAAAGGACGTATTTCGATAAATCAATTTGTAGATATGGTGTCGACTCAAAGTGCAAAACTGTTCGGTTTATTCCCGCGTAAAGGGACAATTGCTCCCGGAGCGGATGCCGATATCGTTTTATTTGACCCAAATGCAGAGCGTACCATTTCTGTAGATACACACCATTCAGCTGTTGACTATAGTGCGCTAGAAGGAATGAAAGTGACAGGAGAGCCTGTAACGGTTTTATCTCGCGGTGAATATGTCGTGAAGGATAAGGAGTTTGTAGGTAAACCTGGAGCAGGTAAATTCTTAAAACGTGAAAAATACAATTCTGATGCACTTCAGCGACAAGAGGAAACAGCTACAGGTCGATAATCTTATACTATAAAAAGAATGACTCTTTAAATGAGTACCCGAACAGAGAGAAAACGCGTTATTCGGTTATTCGGTCACTCATGGATGAGATGAGTACCCGAACAGAGAGGAATCCGCGTCGTAGGGTCACTCATGAGGGTGATGAGTGCCCGAATAAAGAAGAATCCGCGTTGTAGGGTCACTCATGAGGGTGATGAATGCCCGAATAAAGAAGAATCCGTGTCGTACGGTCACTCATAAGTGTGATGAGTGCCCGAATAAAGAGGAATCCGCGTCAATCGGTCACTCATGAGGGTGATGAGTGCCCAAATAAAGAAGAATCCGCGTCGTAGGGTCACTCATGAGGGTGATGAGTGCCCGAATAAAGAAGAATCCGCGTCGTACGGTCACTCATGAAGATGATGACTGCCCGAACAGAAAAGAAACTGTGTCAATCGGCCACTCATCAACTCAATGAACACCCGAATAAGACAAAGATACAGAATATGATTAGTTAACTAATCTAGTTATCTTGTAAACTTCCTAAACTATTTTCTGCATAACCGATTAAATTTGACCGAGTAGCTTACCTGATCTCCACCCGTAATGAAACAACTGGCGGGTTTGGAAAACATGGCATTCCCTATTTAGTGAATGCCAAGGTTACACTTAGGTGGGAAGAGAAAGATTCATATTTTCCTACCTAAGAAAAAAATAAACGGGAAGAAGGTCGATTGTCTTGCAGGAGAAAAAGAAGGGTAGTTCTTACTTGAAGTCAAAAGACTTGCTTCCAATCCACCACAATGAGAGAAAGATAGGTGTTCGGGGATTTTTTATGATGTGGATTGGGATGGCGATTCTGCTGGCAACTTTCGACATTGGTGCATCAGGTATACAAGGTATTTCGTTGCCATGGGTTGTGTTGGCAACGCTAATCGGTTGTGTTGCTATCGGTGCCTTTATTTCTCTAATTGGTGATATCGGGGTAGAACATGGATTGTCATTTCCAGTCTATATGAGGGCACCGTTTGGAACAGTGGGGACACACATTCCGTCCGTTACAAGGGCGGTAACAGCTTCCTTTTGGTTTGGGTTGAATACGTATTTTGGATCAACTGCTATCAATGCGATATTAAATACGATGAATCCGAGTTTTGATAATTGGCTTTTGTGTTACATTGTGTTTGCATTATTCCAGCTGATTAATACGGCATCTGGAATTAAGTGGGTGGAACGATTTGCTGATTTAGCAGCCCCGATTATTGTCATTTTTTCTTTAATAATATATCAAACACTAACGACGGAAATCACCAGGCAAGGAAGTAATGTCTGGGACTGGGTAGCAAGTCCGGTGACTGGAGGGGTTGCTATTACTGCGTTTATGGTAGTTATTTTTGCGAATATGGGATTTTGGGCAACGCTGGGATGTGATATCCCGACCATTTCACGTCATTTTAAGGCGCCTAGATATGAAAGAAATTGGTTTAAGCGAAATAAAACAACGCTTATTGGAACTCTCATTGCTATGCCTATAACAGAAGCATTTATGATTATGATTGGTGCGGCTGCTTTTATTGTGGCGGGTACTTCTAATCCGGTTACGGCTCTTCAAGATACTGCATCTGGTTGGATGTTGGCAATGTTACTTCTTATGATTGTTTTAACACAATGGTCTACGAATACTGCAGCTAATGTTTTGCCCGCTGCTGCAATATTCTCTAATGTGTTGGGTCCGAAAGTTTCTCATGCGATTGCTGTCTTTGTCGTTGGAATTGTGGGTACGATTATACAGCCTTGGAGTGTTTATGAAATATTGACCCAAGTTCTTTTAATTATCGGTGCTGTGTTATCGTCCGTTAGTGGAATTCTCTTTGCCGATTATTATTTATTAAGAAAACGAAGGGTGAATGTCCCCGATCTTTTTGATACAGAAGGTCAGTATCGCTTTAATGGGGGCGTAAATATTGTTGGATTTATTTCTTGGGCTGTTGGTGGTGTGATTGCAACGATATTTATGACGTATTCCTTTATCATTGGTTTCGTGATTGCAGCTGTCATCTACTATATATTTTCGAAATATTGGTACTTTAGGAAATTCCCGCAAGCTGAAATTTCTTATCCGAGTGATAATGACTATTTAGGGATTACTGTAGGACGGGATTGGTTTATTGTAACTGATTCAAACCTTGATTATAAGAGTGAAGAAGGAAAGTAAGGTAGGAGGGGGATCGATTTGTCGAACTATGAGGATTTTATAAAAGAAAAACAAGTGATTGATGAATTGGTAAAACAAAATTATGTTATTAAAAACATTCAAGGAACCTTAGAAGGTGATGTAGTTAAGTTTGAAAAGCTAGGTAACACCGCTGCTAGGAAGTCCATTCGACTAACCAATCCTGATAGTAGAAAGTATGTGACGACGCTATTGATTAAGGGAAAGTAAAGATTATAGATGGAGGGAGAAGTCATGCAAAAGCAAAAAGTGCTTATAAACGGGGAAAGATTAAAAGATACATTGGAAGAATTTGCGGACATTGGAAGAACAAAAAATAACGGGGTCACCCGATTGGCGCTAACCGATATCGATATTCAAGCTAGAAATCATTTCAGGTCTGTATGTGAAGAGCTTGGAATGACAGTTAAGTGGGATGATATGGGGAGCATGTATGCGACACTAGAGGGAGTAGATAAGGATAGCCCCCCAATAGTAATGGGATCCCATTTAGATTCAGTGGAAAAGGGGGGAAGATTTGATGGTGTTCTTGGTGTAGTGACAGGTTTAGAAGTTGTACGTACCCTTGTTGAAAATAACATTAAACCACAAGTATCAATTGTTATCGCGAATTTTACCAATGAAGAAGGCGCAAGATTTGAACCTTCTATGATGGCATCAGGCGTGATGTCGGGCCGTTTCGATAAAGGTATGATGCTCCAGTCTACTGACAAACAAGGGATTACATTTGGGGAAGCCCTAAAAGCAAGTGGCTATGAAGGGGATAAGGCGAATCGGTTACAGAATGCAAAGGCATTCATTGAACTCCATATTGAACAAGGTCCTGTATTAGAAAATGAAGCAACGGATATCGGAGTGGTTGAATGTGTGGTGGGGATGTGTTGTTATGAAATCGAAGTAACTGGGGATTCTGACCACGCTGGAACAACTCCAATGCCAATGAGAAGGGACGCTCTTTTTGTAGCAAATCATTTAATAAATGAAATACGTGAAAAAATGAGTAAATTGGATTCAGACCTCGTTTATACGATTGGGAGAATGGATGTAAGTCCTAATATTCATACGGTTATTCCAAATAAGGTTGTATTTACAATCGAAGCACGTCATAAAGAAGTAAACACTATTCGGCAAGTAGAGAATATTATTCAAGGTCTTACCGAATCAAAAGGTAAGGAAAAATGTGAGGTGACCGCAACAAAACTTTGGGATCGTGATACGGTTTGGTTTAAGGAAGAACTTGTGGAATCATTGGAGAATTCCTGCACGTCCTTGGGATATACATTCAAGCGTATGCCGAGTGGTGCTGGTCATGATGCACAGTTTATTGCCACTTATCTTCCAGCCGCCATGGTTTTTGTTCCGAGTGTTAATGGAAAGAGCCATGCAGAGGATGAGCTTACATCTTGGGAGGATTGTGAAAAAGGCGTTAACGTTGTATTGCAAACGGTATTGGATTTAATTGGTCATAGATGATTCTATGACCTTTTTTAGCGAAGGTATATCAAAAACTACCTATTCGGTGCTGTAAACTATCATTCTATTCTAATAATTTATATAATAGCATTAAGAGATACCTTCTCTATTAATAATAGACAATGAAGGTTATTCATATTTTTAGACAAGTATAGGAGTGACTAGCGTGAAATCACAAGTTATTCAGTCTTTTGGTGAACCATCTGTTTTTCAATTGAAAGAGATACCCAAACCTGAACTAAAACCGGGACATGTACTTATTCAAGTGAAGGCTACGAGTGTAAACCCTATTGATACGAAAGTTCGTGCTGGTGCGGTTCCAGCTGTTGCACCTGAGCTTCCAGCGGTATTACATGGAGATGTGGCAGGTGTGGTATCTGAAGTTGGTGAAGGAGTAACCGAGTTTGAAATTGGTGATGAGGTGTTTGGATGTGCGGGTGGATTTAAGGGGACTAGCGGCGGTGCACTTGCAGAGTTTATGCTAGCTGATGCTGATTTACTTGCACATAAGCCGAAAAATTTGACGATGGAAGAAGCAGCAGCTTTACCATTAGTTTCCATTACAGCTTGGGAAGCATTGTTTAATCGTACAAGGCTTATACCAGGGCAAGATATATTAATTCATGGAGCCGCTGGAGGTGTAGGACACATCGCCATTCAACTTGCCAAATGGGGAGGGGCGACAGTCTATACAACTGCTTCTTCACAAGAGAAACTCGAGATTGGCAAACGTCTTGGTGCTGATGGAACGATTAATTATCGTGAAGAAAAGGTTCGTGACTATGTACAGAATTATACAAACGGAAAAGGATTTGACGTGGTGTTTGATACGGTGGGTGGCGAAAATCTTGATCGATCTTTTGAGGCGGCAGCGGTGCATGGAACGGTAACAGCCATTGCTACCCGTTCGACTCATGACCTTTCCCCAGTGCATTCAAAAGGACTATCACTTCATGTTACCTTTATGTTGTTAAAGATATTAAACAAAGACATGCATAAACATTATGGAGAAATTTTGCGGAAGATTACAGGATTGGTTGAAGAAGGGAAGCTGCATCCACTTTTAGATTCCAACATTTTTAACTTCGATGAAGTATCAAAAGCTCATGAATACTTGGAGTCAGGCAAGGCAGTAGGGAAAATTGTTTTGAAAAATAGTTGGTAGGATTTTAAGGTTTGAAATGCTTTAACAGGTCGAAGGGACAGATTTATCGTCTTAACAAAGGTTAGGGACAGTAAACCTGTCCCTATGTCTGTTTCTTTAGTGAATGGGCTGCTAGTGCAAGTTCAATTGCTTGACGGTTTATTGGTTCCATATAACCTTTTCCGAGTAGTTCTTCAATTTTTTCCAAGCGATGGTAGAGGGTCTGACGAACGATAAATAATCGCTCGGCAGTCTCTTTTTTTGACCCCAAACAATTTAAGTATGTTGATAGTGTACCTAATAGGTTACTCTTGTTTTCATGATCATGCCTAATAATGGGCCCCAAGTATTCATGAATATAATCTTCTAGTTTTTGATTTTCAAGTAAGTTCAATAGAATGCGATAAACCCCGATATTTTCGAAAAAGTATGTTTGTAAAAGGTTAGAAGATTGAATAAAGATGACATCTTTAGCTTCTTTATAACTCTTGTTTAATTCTGTGTAATCATTTTTAATATTACTAATCCCGAATCTACAGTTCTTTCCTATTAATATTTTTTGCTCCTCGATATTTCCGATCTCTTCTATGATTCTTGTAAATCTTTCAGTATCCTTCTTTGCTTCTTCTTGTTTAAAAAAAGAAGCAATGACCGTGATTTCATTTTTACTAACGGATAGGGAAGGTATAAAACCATAGCTTTTAAATAAAGATCGAATCATGAGAGATTGTTGCAATTTGATTTCTTCCCATTCTCCATCTTTCAACTCCATGTCAGGTGAGGCCGTTTCTATGAGGAATAATCTATAATTAAAATTCTTTGCTTGAGCGGGTAAAACCTTTTGAATATCGTCTGCTGCACAATCTTTACCTTGTAATAATTTACGAATGAGCTCTTCCTCTAGATTTTGTTTTCGTTCTTCTATTGTTCGGTTACGGAGCATAATTTGCGTGATGGCTAAAATTGCACGATCGATTAAAGAATGGGAAAATTCATCTAAATCTTTTTTGTTACGTTTAACGAATAAGTTACCACAATTATTTCCAACTATTTTTATTGGGAAGTTGGTATAATCCGTTTCTTGCAAAAAATTACTTTCATATAAAGGAGTGTTTGTTACATTCTGTCCAATGGATGTCTTAATAGATGGAATGTCATCCTTTACAAGTGGCGGATAATAGTATGTTTTGGAATCGTCCGTTAAAAAAATAACTGGAATGTCTAAATGGGAATATAACTCTTTTAAAATTTTTAAAATACCATTTGGCATTAAGGATAGCTTGTTAACTTCTTGGGAAAATATATTGATTTGATTTAACCTATGATGGTGGTGATTAATAATGAGTGTATGTAGATCTTGTGTAATATCGACAAATTTCACAACAGTATCAAAGATAATTAGTGGAATATGATGGGCATTTCCATATTGGATAATATCTGGATGAATGGTTTTCACGTGGGTTCCAAGTTCTATACAAATACCAGCAATATCTTTCTTTCTTAATTTATCAAGATAAATGATTCCGTTTGGTGAATCAAAGTGGATACTAGAACCAGTAGTTAGAATCAGCTCTCCCCCATTAATGAAAGACTCAAATTCGCTTATTTCTAAAATATGGGTCCATTTCACTTCGCGATTCAACCCACCATGTCCCGCAACCAGTTTGCACTCTCGAAATAATCCTCTTGAAAGAACATCGTTAACTGTAACCTGCCATTTTTCCATCTTAAAGTAACCCCTTTCATATTGTAAAAGAGAAATGATAAAGATTTAACATAATGTAAATTGAAAAGTCGCTTTATTTAGTATAGAATAAATTGTGTAATATGCCCAATATTTTGTCAAATTTGATACTTTAGAGAAATGGACATTATGTTTATTTAGCAAGATAAGGGAGGAGATGTTAGATGGAATCAGTAGAAAAGAAACAATCATTAGTGGAAAGGGATCGTCAAAATGTTTGGCATCATATATCCCCATATAGTGAAAAGAACCCACCAATGGTCATTAAAGAAGGAAAAGGCTCATGGATTACTGATGAACAAGGAAACCGTTATTTAGACGGAATGTCAGGTCTTTGGTGTGTCAACGTTGGTTATGGTCGTGAAGAATTAGCACAAGCTGCTTATGAACAAATTAAGAAAATCGCATATATTCCAATGACACAAAGCCATGAACCTGCAATTAAATTGGCAGAAAAGCTTAACGAAATGCTTGACGATGATTATATGATTTTCTACTCCAACAGTGGTTCCGATGCAAATGAGGTAGCATTCAAAATCGCCCGACAATACCATCAGCAAAATGGTGATCCGAATCGTTATAAAGTCATTTCACGATACCGTGCTTACCATGGTAGTTCAATGGGAGCATTGTCTGCTACTGGTCAAGCGTTAAGGAAATATAAATATGAACCTCTAACTTCTGGATTTTTACATGTCAGTCCTCCAGATAACTACCGTAAACCAGAAGGAATTTCGATAGAAGAATACAATATTCAACGTGCAGAGGAAATTGAACAGACAATTATTTGGGAACAAAAGGAAACGGTTGCAGCAGTTATTATGGAACCGGTCATTACAGGTGGCGGTATCCTAATACCACATCCAGTGTATGTAGAGAAGGTTCAAGAAATCTGTAATAAACATGGTGTCCTGTTAATTATTGATGAAGTTATTTGTGGCTTTGGTAGAACAGGGAAAGCGTTCGGTCATAAGCATTTTAACATTAAACCAGATATCATTACGATGGCAAAAGGACTTACAAGTGCCTATTTACCGTTATCTGTAACAGCTGTTAGGAAGGATATTTATGAATCATTTAAGAGTGGGGAAGAAAATAGTCATTTCCGCCATGTCAATACATTTGGAGGCAACCCAGCAGCTTGCGCCTTAGCTCTTAAGAACATTGAAATCATGGAGGAAGAAGGCCTATTTGATCGCTCAGCGCAGTTAGGGGATAGACTTTTACAAGAATTGGATGAATTACGTACACATCCTTATGTAGGAGATGTGCGTGGTGTTGGTTTAATGGTTGGGATTGAACTGGTAGAAGATAAGATTTCAAAAGAGCCAGCATCGAAAGAAAGAATTGGAACGATTATCGCAGCATGTAAAGATAATGGGTTAATTGTTGGGAAAAATGGAGACACAGTTGCCGGTTATAATAACATTTTAACGTTGAGCCCGCCTTTGTCTAGTACCGATGATGATATTGATTTTATGATTGCAATTTTAAAGAAAGTATTTAAAGAAAATATGTAATATAAGAATGAAAAGGGGTATAAACATGAGAATCGGAATTCCAAAAGAAATAAAAAACAATGAAAATCGAGTAGCTATCTCACCTTCTGGGGTAGATGCCTTAGTCGGTGCAGGACATGAAGTGGTTATTGAAAAAGGAGCAGGCTTAGGTTCTGGGTTCTCGGATACAGAATATCAAGATGCTGGTGCACGAATCGAAGCAAATAGGGAAGCGGTTTGGTCACAAGATATGATCATGAAAGTAAAGGAACCTCTACCAGAGGAGTACGGCTATTTCCGTGAAGATCAAATTCTATTCACCTACCTTCACCTTGCTGCTGAGCCTGAATTAACGAAAGCGCTTACGGATTCAAAAGTGACAAGTGTTGCATATGAAACAATTCAGGAAAAAGATGGTTCTCTTCCATTATTATCGCCAATGAGTGAGGTGGCAGGAAGAATTGCCGCACAAATTGGGGCGCAGTTCTTAGAGCAGCCAAAGGGTGGAAAAGGGATTCTACTAAGTGGTGTGCCAGGTGTTAGTCGCGGGAAAGTAACGATTATTGGTGGTGGCGTAGTAGGAGCGAATGCGGCTAAAATCGCTATCGGTTTAGGAGCGGATGTCACCATCATTGATTTAAATCCGGCACGTTTACGTGAACTCGATGACTTATTCGGAAACCAAATCCAAACGATGATGTCGAATCCGCTAAATATAGCAGAATCGGTAGCTGAAGCAGATCTTGTAATTGGAGCAGTATTAATTCCAGGAACAAAAGCTCCGAAACTCGTAACAGAATCGATGGTAAAAGCAATGAAGGAGAAATCTGTCATTGTAGATGTTGCCATTGACCAAGGTGGAATATTCGAAACATCGGACAGAATCACAACACATGATAATCCAACCTATGAAAAACATGGTGTTGTCCATTATGCAGTAGCCAATATGCCTGGTGCGGTTCCTAAAACAGCATCACTAAGTTTAACGAATGTAACCTTGCCTTATGCGTTAACCATTGCCAATAAAGGAATTCAGAAAGCGGCACAAGATAATGAGGCAATATATAAAGGAATTAATACAGTGGCAGGACATGTAACATATAAAGCAGTTGCAGAAGCACATGGGTTAGATTATCGAGAAGCAAGTACTCTTTTTCAAAGGGAAGAAAAAGTTGGAAGTAAGTAGAAATTATAAAGTAGGGGGGGACGAAAGTGAAGGCTGTTACAGTAGAATCTATTCCCCATTATATTAATGGGGAAAAAGTAGAAGGAAAAAGCAATCGCTATGGGGCTGTTTACAGTCCCTCAACAGGACAGAAGATTGCTACCGTAGCTTATGCAACAAAGGAAGAAGTGGATGAAACGGTAAGACTTGCAAAAAAAGCTCAAATAGAGTGGGCTAAAACATCAGTAGGCAAAAGAGTACAAGTTCTTCACAAATTCAGACAATTGCTCGTGGAGCATACAGAAGAAATGGCCCAATTGATTGGAAAAGAAAATGGAAAGACGATTTCAGATGCCAAAGGAGAAATTAGTCGAGGCATTGAGTCCGTGGATCTAGCCATTGGTGCACCACATCTAATCAAAGGAGAACATTCAGTAAATGTTGGTGGCGATATTAATTCGTATTCTATGAAACAACCATTAGGTGTTGTGACATGTATTTCTCCTTTTAACTTTCCAGTCATGGTCCCATTAGCAATGAGTACGATGGCGGTTGCGGTTGGAAATGCGATGATCCTAAAACCATCTGAAAAGGTTCCGTGCTCAGCCCTTTTTATATCGGAACTATGGGAAAAAGCTGGATTACCTTCTGGTGTATGGAATGTTGTGAACGGGGATAAAGATACAGTTGATGCTATTATTACTCATCCAGACATTGAAGCTATAAGTTTTGTTGGTTCTACGAAGGTCGCTGAGATTATTTATGAGACAGGTACCAAACATCACAAACGCGTCAATGCTTTTGGTGGTGGAAAGAACCACATGGTTATTATGCCAGATGCAGATATTGATAAAGCAGTGGATTCCTTTATCGGAGCAGCTTATGGAGCAGCTTCACAGCGCTGTATGGCGATTTCAGTTGCGATGCCAGTAGGGGAGAAAACAGCGAGAGTCTTTACAGAAAAATTGAAAGCAAAAGTCGAAAATTTAAAAGTCGGTACGTATGATGATGAACATGCTGACTTTGGTGCTGTCATTAGTGCGGAAGCGAAACAAAGTATCCTTCAATCCATTGACGATGCGGTAAAAGAAGGAGCGAATATCCTTGTTGATGGTAGAAATCCGGAAGTAGAGAATAATGAAGGATTCTACCTTGGTCCAACATTACTTGATCATGTTACACCAGAAATGAACATGTATAAGGAAGAAGTATTTGGACCAGCGCGTATCATTGTGAATGTGGATACCATAGAAGAAGCGATTCACTTAATCAATGATCACCAATATGGAAACGGTGTAACAGTATTTACGAATAGCGGCAGCCATGCACGGAAATTCACACAAGAAATTGAAGTAGGAATGGTTGGAGTTAATGTACCAATTCCAATTCCTGTTGGCTATCATAACTTTGGTGGTTGGAAAGGCTCCAGATATGGGGAAGGACAAATGTTTGGACCAGATACCGCTCGCTTCTTTACAAAAACGAAAACTGTTTCAGAACGATGGTTTGATTTAGACGATAAAGATAGTGAAACAAACTTTGATTTTCCTAGTAGTTAAATAATATTGGGTCGTTTTGACCCAATATTGTTTTGTTTAAATTACTGTAAACGATTACATATCATTATATAAATTTAAGGCTGTGAGGTGAAAGTATGAGAAAGTATTTTCAGTTATTATTAATTGTACCTTTTTTAATGTGTGTGTTGTTACCATGGGCTAATCGTGTAGAACCATATGTGTTAGGGTTGCCATTTTTACTATTTTGGATTGTCTTATGGATGCTCCTATCTTCATTCATTTTATTTATCGTGTATAAATTAGACCCTGAAAATGAAGGAAGTGAAACTGAATGAATTCAGCATTAATAATTATTTTTTTATTTGCAGCGATAGCTTTGTATTTAGGGATTAGGGCTACATTTGGAAAGAAAATGAATGTTGATGAATTCGCTGTTGGCAATAAAGGCTTCGGTACGTTATTCATTTTCTTATTAATCGCAGGGGAAGTATACACGACATTTACGTTTCTAGGTGGTAGTGGATGGGCATACTCGAACGGTTCAGCGGCTTATTATGTCCCAATGTATATTTGCTTAGCATATGTGTTGTCGTATTGGGTTATCCCAAAAGTTTGGATCTTTGCCAAAAAAAATAACATCATTTCACAGCCACAATATTTTATGAAGTCGTATAACAGTAAAGGGTTAGGGATTGTTGTAGCGTTTATTGGAACTATTGCATTAATTCCGTATATCGTGATCCAACTAAAAGGATTAGGGATTATCGTCTCGGAAGCATCATACGGAGCTATCACACCTACAATGGCATCGACAATTGGTGCAGTCATTGTCACAATGTATGTTGTGATTTCTGGTATTCATGGGTCAGCATGGACCGCAATATTGAAAGATATTATGATTTTATTTGTTATTGTATTTTTAGGAATTTATATTCCGTATCATTACTTTGGTGGGATTCAGCCGATGTTTGAAGCGGTCCAAGCAGTAAAACCAGATGCGCTTACACTGGCCCCAGAGGGATACAGTGTATCATGGTTTATTTCGACTATTGTATTAAATGCATTTGGATTCTATTTATTGCCACAGACATTCACTGTAATTTTATCGGCGAAGAGCCCAAGTACATTAAAGAAAAATGCTGTGACATTACCTTTGTATACAATTTTAATTTTATTTGCGTTCTTTATCGGATTTTCGGCGATTGTGCAAGTACCGGGGCTTCAAGGGGCTGATGGTGACTTGTCACTATTACGTTTAGTGACACAAACATTTGATCCGTGGTTTGTTGGAATTGTCGGTGGTGCGGGTTTGCTAACGGCGCTTGTACCGGTATCAGTGATGATAACGTCAGGGGCAATTGGTTTAATGACGGGCTTCTACAAGTTAATCAAGCCAAATTCAACCGATCGTCAGCAATTAACTGTGTCAAAAGTGTTTGTTGTATTGATTATTTTAACTGCGTATATTTTTGTGTTGAAAGGAGGTAATGCATTAGCTATTTTAAACATTATGTCGTACGGGTTAATCACACAATTAGTACCAGCAATGGCTTTCAACTTTTTCAATTCAAAGTATATGAACAAATTTGGTGCAATGGCGGGGATTTTAACAGGGGTTTTCATCGTATTGTTTAATGCGGTAACATCATTTAAACTTGTTAACATTTTTCCTAATATTCCGAGTGTAATCAATGATATTAATATAGGGTTTGTAGCAATTCTTGTAAATATCGCTGTTGGTGTGATTGTCAGCCTGTTAACAAATTCGATTGTCCGTAAACAAAATCAATCTAATATGCCAGATGAAGTAATAAATTATTAATAAGGGTTTAATGGTATGCAAACATGTAATTTACCACATATAAAATCATTAATTGAACAGTTTAGTCAATTTGGAAGATAAGAAAAGAATGGTGTCACTGGACTTGCTTATCAAAAGAAGATATCGAAGATCGTTATTTTTAACAAAAAATGTGAAGTAGTGATGATACTAGAATGATAAGGACAGAGAATTATGACCCCGCTGACACGTAAAAGAAAGGAAAGAGATTTTCTAAGTTGTCTAAATATCCTCGAAAAAATAGTTGTATAGCTTGATCATTCACCTCAACATTATGATGGAAACACCAATGATTGTGTTAGCGAATAAAGCAGAAACATTTGTTTTCAGCATTCCATTTTTATTATTTGGATTTTGTTATTTAACGAATTGGGGAGGCAAATAAACGAACACAGAATCTAAATGATATATAGGAGGAGTATAGATAATGATTGGTGTATTAATCATTGCCACATTTATTATTTTCCGCTTAGCGATAAATGGTTGCTTTAGAACCCTAAAACACAAACGAGCTCCACCGTGACCTAATGAAATTTATTCGTTACAATTAGCTAAATTCTAAAACGAACAGATCAAAACGTGGTAAAACGGTTTGATGATGTACGTTACGACTATAACAAAGAGTATCACCCCGAATTGATAGAAAATTTGAAGAAATAAGATGAGAAGACGTTTAAGTGATTAGCGCATATTTTTGATGATTAATAATGGAGGGATTTATGATGTTTTCAGAAGCAGTCCGGTTAACACAACAGCTCGTTCAAATACCTACAGAAAATCCAAATGGTTCGGAGCGCGAATGTTCTACTTTTGTAGAGAATTATTTGAAAGAACTAGATAATGTCAATGTTACGACACAACGAGTAGAGGAAGGTAGAACGAATGTGATTGCGAAGTATAAGGGTAATCCATCCGATTTACCTCCAATTGTTATTATTGCTCATATGGATACTGTTCCAGTAGAAGGAAAATGGACGGTGGATCCTTTTGGGGCAGAAATTGTGGAAGGAAAATTGTATGGTCGTGGATCATGTGATATGAAGAGTGGCCTAGCTTGTGCGTTAATAATGATTAAGCATATCAGTGAAAATAATATTCCTTTGAATAGAGATTTGTATGTTATTGCATGCGTTGATGAGGAAGGTCCTTATATGAAGGGTGTTAACGCACTTGTGGATGAACAAATTATCCCTAATGATGCTCTAATCATAGCGACAGAACCTACGAATGCAACCTTATCTACGGTTCATAAAGGAACAATTTGGTATGAAATCTTAGTCGAAGGTAAAAGCTCGCATGGAGGAAATGCTCATTTAGGCGCAGATGCAGCCCATGCAGCAGCGGAAATAATCGTTAAGTTAAAAGAAAAAGTGAAAAAGTTACCTTATGATCATGACATTTTCGGTAAATCCACTATTTCAATAGGTACGATTGGTGGAGGACATAAAACGAACATGGTAGCGGGTTCCTGTCGTATCGAAGTCGACTTCCGTCTTGCTCCACCGTTGACGAAAGAAGAGGCGAACCAAATAGTTACAAGTGCCGTTGAAGAAGGTTGTGCAAATGTAAAGGGAACTCAAGCAAAGGTGCAACATTATGGCTGGGAACGACCGCCAATCGAGACAGATTTGAATTGCCCATTAATCGCTCCTTTTGAAAAGGCTTATTTGAAAGTAACAGGAAAAGAGCTAGAGAAAACAGGATTCCCTGCATATACAGATGCTAGCATGATTGGATTAAGGACTGGTAATCGTAATATTTTAGTATTTGGCCCCGGGCATCTAGATCAAGCCCATGTTATAGACGAATTTGTTGAGATTGCACAAATTGATTTATGTACGGAAGTGTTAACGGAGATGGTGCTGGAAGCAGGGACAGGTTCAACGTCCCAGTAATGGCTTATGACAGTGTATTTGTCCCATGTTTCCTTGAAAAATACCATCTATTAAAAGTGTAGTAGTGGGATAGTAGAAAGATAGGGTCAAAGCTATGACCCTATCTTTTGGTGTTAATGGAGGGTAAAAAAATTATAACTTATATCTTTATTACAAAAAAAGGGCAATCATTAAAACTGGCTCTTATAGTATTAATTTTCCTAGTATTATAAAGGATGATAACTTCCGCTAATCGCATCCACTATGACTTCCCGGCCTCCGCTTACTTTTGAGTTGTATTCTGCAAGCCAAAACGGACGGTAAAATAAAGCTGTGCTATGGATGGTCACCGTAGGAATCGTTATGAATTTAGCTTTTTGTGTCGCTGCTTGAAAAATAAACTTCTCAGCCAGCTGCTCCGCTTCTTTCTCTGAAATCTCAATAGGGAGGATTTTCTCGTCAACAATTGGTCGCTGTATAAATTCCGGCTGTACATCAATAATTGCCCCTTGTCCGCTGATCGCGTCAATCGTACAGGCGATTTTCCCGTTGAACTTAAGCAGACTTTTAGCACTGACTTCAAATTCTAAGAAATAGTATGGATAAAGAATCATCGTGTTTACCTGAACACTTGCTCGTTTATCATATTGCTGTAATCCCTTGAGTACCTCTTGCTGAACAAACTGTGGTTCCTGCGTTAAGATCAGACTCATGAGAAACTATTCCTTACGCTTCCTGATTCTTTTGCAAGAAACTTAGAAATATTTTTAGCTTCTGGTGCAAGACTACGAGCAATATTTTGATCAAATTGCGTAGAGAAGGAGCGTTTGTTTTTCGATTGTTCAAATATCGTTAAGATTGGCTGTGATGGTTTTCGTCCAAATCGGCTTCCGATGATCATGCCTATAAGCGAAACTAATAATCCAGCTAAGAAAGGATGAAGTCCTGTTACAGCCTCCAGATCCATAGAAGTCCAAATAATATTTGTCGTAGCTCCTCCAATCATCGCACATAAACATCCGATATAATTGGCTTTTTTAGAATAAACAGATGCTACATAAGGTACAAGAAAGGCATTTCCTAGTGTACCAAAAGCAAAGACAGCCAATCCAAAAATAGAAGGCGGTTCAAAAATTGCAACAACAATTCCAACAATCCCGCCACCAAGAATACACAGCCTTGACACTAGAACGGTTGTTTTCTCTTTTGCATTTTTATTTATAAACCTTTGATAGACGTCACGTGATAGAATTGTACCTGCTTGTATTAGTAAAGAGTCACAGGTAGACATAACGGCTGACATAACTGCTGATAAAAGGAGTGCAGCAAAAAAGCCTGGGAATAGCGTATAAGCTAATTCTGTAATGATCATTTCTGGATCACTTATTGTTGGGATCAGTAAAATACCAGCAAGTCCTAAGATGTATGGAACAAAGATAAAAAATTGATTCCAAATGGCTCCTATTAAAATAGCGCCTTTAACGGTCTTTGTACTTTGCATAGACATATGACGGACAACGACATGGGGGAGCCCCATATATCCAATTGAAAAAATTAAAATCGCACCTAACACAACTCCCCATTGGCCATAAAAGGCTAAATCTTTACCCCAGATACTTAAATAGGTTGGGTCAATATTTCCTAAGGCTGTATTTAAACTGGTCAATCCGCCTACGTGGATGTATGCTAGAACCCCAATCCCCACAACTCCGGCTACCATGATGATACCTTGTACAAAGGCTGTATAGGCAACAGCTAAATAACCGCCTGCCACCGTATAAATAATAATCACACTGATACCAATAATGAGGGACATTTCATATGGAAATCCCGTTAGTGTAGCCATTGCCTTTCCTGCAGCAATAAATTGTGCACAAACATATGCGAAGAGGAACACGATAGAAATAATAGATCCTACCACACGAACACTTGCATGTTCAAATCTTTTTTCTAAATACTCAATGGGTGAAAGCGCTCCCAAAAGTTCGGACATTCTTCTCATCCGTTTACCGAGAACAGATAGATTAACAATCGATCCTCCTGCATCCCCAATCGCATACCAAACTGCGTACCAACCATATTGAAAGGCAAGTGCGGGCGCCCCCATGAACATATATCCGCTCATAGCGGTCGTCTGCATCGTCATTGCTGTAACAGCTGGTCCAAGAGATCTTCCTCCAAGTAAATACTGTTCTGAGGACTCCGATGATTTTCGCGAAAATCAAAGGCCAATCATTAACAGCGTTAGAATATAAATAATAAATATAACACCGTCCAAACTCAAGACAAATTCCCCCTATCAGCTATTCCCATTTTCTTCTGCATCATCTTCACGCTTCATCTTAAAATACATGACCAAAGCTAATCCAACCCAAATAAATGGCCAAGGAAGAATGAGCCAAAATGTTTCAGCCGGCAAACCCAACAAACTATCACCTCCTATTTAAAAAGATGGTTTGAATAATTATACTATTTAGATAACCGAGATATAATTTACATAATGTCATGAATAAGAGAGTGCTATTTTACACTTTGTTAAAAAGCGGGGCGTAGAGAGATGGTTCAGTGCCCTGATACTAGGTTGGTACTGTGAATATCCGGTGAAGAGGAAATTTAGGTTCGAAATGGTTCTATTCAATTAGTATTAAAAAGGAATGATGATGTTAAAATTATAACTAAGAGCCTTTATTAGTTTGAACGTTTTTAGTAATAGAGGGGATATTAAATATGTGTTTTAAGTACTGAATAAGCTCGGAATGTCGGATTAATGCAAATGAATGTTGAAATACTTCAAACGAAAACCGGATTAATGTAAACAAATGGTGACAGTCAAAAAAAGTGCCTGTCCTCCAATGTGGTAAAGTATCCACATTAAGGGACAGGCATCAAAATTATATTTTAAAACATTTTATCAAAGTGGATGATTGACACCAATAATCTTAAGTTACTCATTTATCGCTTAATTTAAACTTCTCAACTACCTTTTGTAAATCTTCCGCTATTTTTGTTAGAGAGGAAGCTGAGTTTGAGATTTCCTCCATGGATGCAAGCTGTTCTTGAGTTGATGCAGAGGCATTTTGTGTCTGACCTGATATGGTCTCGCCAATGGTTGCAACGTCTTCAAATATTTGAATGAAATGTTCTGTACTAGAAGAAATTTCTTGAATTTCAGACGTAACTTGCATAATTTGTTCCGTTATTGTATCAACATATCCTGTTATCGTTGTAAATGATTCTCCTGCGTGATGCGCAACGTCAATACCTTTTTCAACTTGCACGGTAGCTGTTTCCATGGATTTCACTGTATTGCTCGTTTCTGTATGAATTTTGCCTATCATTTCTTTTATTTGGTCTGCCGATTTAGAGGATTCTTCCGCAAGTTTGCGTACTTCGTCGGCAACAACGGCAAATCCTTTTCCATGTTCTCCGGCCCTAGCGGCTTCAATCGCAGCATTTAGCGCAAGCAGGTTAGTTTGGTCGGAAATTTCTGTTATAACATCTACTATATTGCTAATTTGTCCAGATAATTCGCCTAATCCCTGGATATTATTTGACAAATCATGTGTGTTTTTCTTGATGTATTCCATTTGATTGACAGTTGTTTCCAAGGCTTTGTTCCCTTCGTTTACAGCTGACATTGTATTTTCTGCAGTTGTAGAAACTTCATCAGAGCTTGCTGCAATTTGGCGAATGGAACCAGCCATTTCTTCTGCCATTTGTTTACTATTTTCAATACTATTTGTCTGTTTGTCCATTTCTACCGCAACTTCTTGAATGGATGACGAAATTTGTTCGGTTGCTTGAGTATTTTGTTCAGTGCTCGCACTTAATTGTTCAGATGCTGCAGCTACATGATGAGACTTATCACGAACCTCTGTGATAACTTCATTAAGATTTTCTCTCATACGATTAAAGGATTCAGATAATGTCCCTATTTCATCATTTGAATTAATTTCAACACCAACACTTAAATCTCTTTGACTCATTTTCTCACTTACGTCAACCAATTGATGAATTGGTTTAGTAATGGAGCGAATGATGAACAGGATAGTGACTCCTCCGAGGATAAGTGCAATAACAAGAATAGCAAGGGTAGAATGCAAAATTGGTTTAACGGCTTCGTTCACCTCGGATTGATACATGGTTCCAGCAATCTTCCATCCAGTAATGTCATTCGTTGCAAATGCTAATTTTTTTTCACCTTCGTATTTGTAATCAAACGTTCCAGAGTCCGAGTCGTATAGTTTGTCATAAAAATCTTCTTCCGCCTCACTGCCGGCTTCATTGGTTGGATGACTAATAAAATGTTCCGTTTTATCTAACACAAACAAATAGCCTTCTTCTCCAAGTTGTACGGAACTAATGATATCTGTAAGGCTCCCTAGTTTTAAGTTAACCGCAACTACACCGTGATTATCTTCAGTTGCCTTTGCTAATGTAACTACTACTTCATTGGACGATTGTGAGACATATGGATCGGTAATAATGACATTACCTTTATTATCCATTGCCTCCTGATACCAAGGTCGTTCACGTGGATCATAGTCTGGTGGGTTTTGAAATGAAGTCGGTGAATTCATGAAATCCCCTGTCTCCGTACCCACATAGGTTTGCTCGATCACATTTTCTTTGGCTTTTTGAATCGTATCTAAAATTTCCCTCGTTTTAGCATCTTTATCTTTTTTGATATTTTTTGCATCAATGGAATTAGACAAATAATCAACATTTTCCATTTGTGCAATAATGAATTGATCAATGGTTTGATTAACAATGTTTACATTTTCTTGGGCTGTATCAATTATTCTTTGGTCCGTATTGGATTTTGAAGTTACATATGAACCAAAGCCAATACACATACTTGGTATTAATAAAATTGCTAAAAATGATATGATTAATTTTTTTCTTAGGCTTAGTGAAATTTTCGCCTTATTCTTTTTGTCTCTTTTCAAATCTCTTTCCTCCAATCTCTTCATTTCAGGTCTTTTTACCTAGATTTTTACTTACTTATATTGTATCGACAAAGAATCCTAGGTTCTTAAGGAAAAAGTAAAATACAGTTAATTCCATTTATTAAGAAATTAGAGAAAATGGTAGGTGAAGGTAATGTACCTACGATTATTTTTACTTGCCCAAAAAATGGTACTTGATTAATTCACTAGACACAGGTATAGTAATAGACAAATAATTTATTGCATAAAAGCGTTCATGTATAAAAGTTAATATGACACCCATACAACGGACAAAAGTAATTCTATTGGATGCAGCAGGAAGAGACTGAATGGATGCTGGAAATTCAGGCAGCAGTAGAAGTGAAATACACCGTGGAAAAAATGGGAATAAGAGTGAATGACATAGATCATTAACTAGGGTGGTACCGCGGAGAGCATCTTCGTCCCTAATATTGGGATGAGAATGCTTTTTTTATTTTATACATTATAGGGGGAAGGACACATGTTTACAACGAAGAGAGCATATTCACCAACCATTGGAGAGGCTTTGATCCTTCTTCTAATTATAGTAGGGTTGGTTAGTATAAGCATCATCAAATTTTCAGCACCTCCACATATTCCAATTTTATTATCTATTTTTCTACTAATCCTATACGGTTTAGTGAAAAGAGTACCGTTTCATTTGTTGGAGGAAGGAATGGTGAATGGTGCTAAATCAGGTTTACCAGCAATTTTTATCTTTTTTCTAATAGGTTTGTTAATTGCTACATGGATGATTGCTGGAACCATACCAACACTTGTTTACATTGGTTTTGAATTGGTTACGCCTCATTTCTTCTATCTGATTGTTTTTGTAGTTACAGCTATCGTAGGAATGGTAGTCGGAAGCTCGTTAACGACTTCTGCCACATTAGGAGTAGCTTTTATCGGGATCGCAACAGCGCTTGATATCTCTTTAGCAGTCACAGCGGGCGCGATTGTATCCGGAGCCTTTTTTGGAGATAAAATGTCGCCACTTTCCGATACAACGAATATTGCATCAAGTGTATTAAAGGTAGATTTATTTGAACACATTCGAAATATGGCTTGGACAACCATTCCGGCTTTTTTGATAAGTCTTATCATTTATGCGTTTATTTCGCCTAATGTAACAAACGTTCACTTTGATAGGCTAGCATCTATTCAAGCTGGTTTATTAGAAACTAACTTAGTTCATTGGTATAGCTTAATACCGGTCGTGATTCTTATTATTTTTGCTTTGAAAAAAGTTTCAGCCTTTATTACGTTAGCCTTTATTTCTATTTTTTCTATTTTCCTATCACTATTTCATCACATACCATCTGGTAAAGAATTATTTGAAATACTTTTTGATGGTTATGTATCCGCGACGGGAAATGAAGCAATTGATAGTTTGTTAACTCGTGGTGGGATTAATAGTATGATGTTCACCGTTGCCCTTGTCATCTTAGCTTTAAGTATGGGGGGACTTCTCTTTACTTTAGGCATCATTCCAGTAGTATTAGAATCTGTAGGGAAATTATTGAATAGCGCTGGTTCTGTTATTTTTGCTACTGCATGTACTGCTATTGGGGTTAATGTATTTATCGGCGAACAATATTTATCCATCCTTTTACCAGGAGAAGCATTTCAGTCTAATTTTAAAAAGGTAGGACTTACTAATAAAAACTTATCAAGGGTGTTAGAGGATGCGGGTACGGTTGTGAATCCTCTTGTTCCTTGGAGTGTTTGTGGAGTATTTATAACAAAAGTTCTCGGAGTCCCAACACTTGAATATTTACCTTTTGCGTTTTTCTGTTTACTATCCCCAGTGCTGACCATCTTATTTGGATTCACTGGTAAAACATTAACTTATGCAAAAAGCGAATAATGGATTTTAATTTGGGGGAGTTGACTAGATGGGTTAACTCCTCTTTTTGAGTGGGTATTTTTTCACCCACTTATTCCGGTTGTAGATATTAACCCTTATCAAATAAGCCAATGTAAATTACATAGCATTGATTAGAACGGATTCTACTTTTGTGAATGAGAATACATTTTTTCCTAAAAAGGTTTGATGGTTAAGAATAATGAATAATCATGATACACTTTACAATTGAATTGCCTTCATTTTTATAAATGCGTTGTTTATTACCATCAAATATAATTATAAAATTAAAAAGGAAGTGAACTTATGGATAAACACATAAATGCGTTACGAACAGCTTTTCCCTATACTATTCCGATTCTGGCAGGATTTAGCTTTATAGGGATCGCCTATGGTATGTATGTTCATGCTCTGGGTTTTGAGCCTATTTATACTTTTATAATGAGCTTTTTTATCTTCGCAGGCTCAATGGAATTTGTAGCTGCTACGTTATTGCTTGGAGAATTTAATCCTATTTATGTTTTATTTTTAACTTTAATGCTAAACGGAAGGCACTTATTTTATGGTATTTCGATGTTAGAGAGATTTAAGGGAACCGGAAAAAAGAAATTTTATCTCATATATGGTATGTGTGATGAATCGTTTGTGATAAATAGTACTGCAACGATTCCTTCCAATGTGGACAGAGGTTGGTTTATGTTTTATGTCACGCTATTAAATATGTTTTATTGGGTCAGTGGAGCGATGATAGGAAGTTTAATAGCTTCTATTGTTAGCTTTGATACGAAAGGTTTAGACTTTGTTATGACTGCACTGTTCGTTGTGATTTTTTTAGATCAATGGATGAGAGAAGATAAACATTACAGTTCATTAATAGGAATTGGAGTTTCGGTGTTAGCACTCATCATATTTGGCCCAGAATATTTTACTATTCCTGCGATGATAATCATGTTAGTGATTTTAACGCCTTTACGAGGTCATATTGAAAATAAAAAGGTGGTGAATGAAAGGTGACTTTTACACAAGAAATGATAACGATTGGTACAGTTGTTTTGGGAACAGTGATTACAAGGTTTTTACCTTTCATAATTTTCTCAGCAGATAAGCCTACACCACCCTATATTCAATTTTTAGGTAATGCTTTACCGCCTGCTGTATTTGGTTTACTCGTTATTTATTCATTAAGAGATATTTCTTTTTTATCTGGCAGTCATGGGATACCAGAATTAATTTCAATAGGTTTAATCATAATAGTACATTATTGGAAGAAAAATATGTTTCTTTCAATAGCAAGTGGGACAATATGTTATATGTTAATAATACAATTCATATCCTTTTGATAATAAGCATGATGCCTATTAGGATAACAGGATATATAAGAGCCGCTTTGGAGGAAATGTTAGATTCATTAAAAATTTTTATGGATAGAGTCGAAGGAAATTGATTATTTTTAGATAGAGTTATAAAGACTTCCACTATAATGCTAAACCCTTTAATCATTAAAAAGCCCCGTGATACATAAAGTAGTCTCAGGGGGGATGCCTATGTCGGGAAGAATATGGGTGGGTTTGTTTTTTCTTATATTTGGTTTTGGCTTTCTTTTGCATCAGGCTGATATCATTGACATGTCGCAAGTCTTGTCTACTTGGTGGCCGCTCATACTCATTATTATTGGTATTATTCAGCTAATCAATCGTACACTTTCTTGTACAGTGTCAGGTTTCCTATTTTTATTGGTTGGTGTCTTATTTTTCATCAATCAATGGTTTGACCTTCATTTAATTTTTTATTTGTGGCCGCTTATTTTCATTTTCATTGGTTTCGTTATCATACTTACCAGGGCTAAAAGTGGAAAAACTAAACATACGAGCGATAAACTAAGCACATTCTTGTTATTTTCAGGTGCGGAGATTAAAAGTCAATCGAAAAATTTTCAAGGTGGTAGCGTTGTGACAATAATGGGCGGTGTGGAAATTGACCTCCGTGATGCAGTCATTGCAGAGGGAGCTATGCTTGACTTCACTTCTATCTTGGGAGGGATAAGCATCATCGTTTCAGAAAATGTTCAGGTTGAAATATCTGGTATCCCCATTTTGGGTGGATGGGAAGATAGTACAAGAAAACATGGAGAAAGTGAAGAAGTTGTTGTATTAAAACTTAACTGCCTTACGATTCTAGGTGGATTGGAAATTAGGAATTAATAGATTGTCTATAATTGGCTTTTGTATACGGTAACCTAAAATGAGTAACGGTACGATCTCTTAAGTAAATTATTCTCATTAGTTTGTTGGGGTAGTACAATATTCTAAATATACAATCTTCTAGGGAAGATATTGACAATTTTATTTTCTGAATGTAAAGTATAATGTAATGTTTTTGTTATATTAATTACTTTGCAAATTCTGGCAAATGTCGGAGATAGGCATCTTTTAATTTCATAATATATTAGTTCTTATCTAGAGAGGCGGAGGGACTGGCCCGATGATACCTCGGCAACGGACATATAAGTACCGTGCCAATTCCAGCAAGCGAAAAGCTTGGAAGATAAGAGGAATTTCAGTACATATAATATTTTTTATATTACTCCTGAATCCTTCTTCTTCCATGAAGAAGGATTTTTTGTTCTATTTTATGATTTTTATACGATGAAAACATTATTCGACTAATATCAGGAGGCGCCAGGCATCATAGAGGCAAGAAAGGGGATAATAACATGATAGAGTTTCAGAATCTTGGGAAGGTTTATGATAGTGGTGGAAAGCAGGTTCATGCTTTAAGCAATATAAACTTAAAAATCAACAAAGGAGAAATTTACGGAGTTGTTGGTTATAGTGGTGCTGGTAAAAGCTCACTTATTCGCTGCGTCAATTATTTAGAGTGTCCAACTTCAGGTAAAGTCATTGTGGATGGTCATGATTTATCTGTTTTATCGGAGAAAGAAATCCGTAAAGTGAAGAAAAAAATAGGGATGGTTTTTCAGCACTTCAATTTACTAAACTCCAAAACTGTGTATGCAAATGTGGCAATGCCACTTGTGCTTGAAAAGGTACCAAAGGAAAAGATGAAGAAAAGAGTTCACGAATTACTAGAGTTTGTTGGCTTATCCGATAAAGCAGATATGTATCCAGACCAACTTTCTGGTGGGCAAAAGCAGCGGGTCGGTATTGCAAGGGCATTGGCAACTCAGCCTTCCATTTTACTTTGCGACGAGGCAACATCTGCTCTTGATCCGCAGACAACAAGTTCTATTCTACAGCTTTTGAAAAAGGTCAGTGAGGAATATGATATTACGATTTTAATGATCACCCATGAAATGTCCGTTATTCGTGAAATTTGCGATAAAGTTGCAGTCATGGAAGCGGGTCAAATTATTGAAGAAGGCAATGTATTCGATGTCTTTACAGCGCCTAAAACAAAAACAGCGCAGAACTTTGTCAGTACTGTCATGAATGATCAAATACCAAGTTCCATTTTAGACATGATTGATAATAACAATGGGTCACAAAATATATTCCGAATTAATTTTATCAATCAATCGACAAGTAAGCCCCTTTTATCACAGCTTGCTAAAAAATTTGATTTAGATGTCAATGTTTTATTTGGGAGTATTACGGAACTTCAAGGAATCCCATTTGGAAATTTGATTGTTCAATTTCAAGGGTCTGAATCTGAGGTGAAACGAGCATTAACGTACATGCACGCAAAAGAAATAAGCTTCAGGGAGGTGACATCACATGCTAGTTAATTCCGAACAAATTATAGAAGCAATAATTGAAACAGTACAAATGGTAGGTATATCCTTTATTTTCTCCATCATCCTTGGGTTACCGTTGGGTATTGCACTTTTCGTAACTCGTAATGGACAAATACTTGAAAACAAACCAATTTTTGCGGTATTAAATGGAATTATTAATATATTCCGTTCTATTCCGTTCATTATTTTGCTGGTAGCAATCATTCCAATTACTCGCTTGATTGTTGGAACGTCTATTGGCACTGCTGCAGCAATTGTTCCACTTGTCTTTTATGCGGGGCCATATATTGCTAGATTAGTAGAAAGCTCGTTATTAGAAGTTGACGAAGGTGTGCTTGAGGCAGCAAATGCCATGGGTGCAACGCCGTTTCAAACGATTTTTCGCTTTTTATTACCAGAAGTACTTAGCTCTTTAGTGGTCAACTTCACTATTGCAACCATCGGGTTAATCGGAGCATCAGCAATGGCCGGAACGGTAGGTGGAGGAGGAATTGGTGACCTTGCCATTACATATGGATATCAGCGTTTTGATACGACAACGATGGCTATTACGGTTATCATCCTAATAATCATGGTTCAAGGACTACAATCATTAGGAAACTATTTATCAAGAAAAATACGTAGAAGATAATCAGGAGGAAAACAGGATGAAGAAAAAAATTCTATTAACTTTTCTTTTTATTGTATTCATTGCTATTACAACAGCTTGCTCAGGTGATACAAGTGGGGGAGAAACAAAAAAGGTGAAAATTGGTATTAGTGGTACAGATACACAGACATGGGATTATGTATCTGAGAAGGCAGCAAAAGAAGGAATTGACATTGAAATTGTTTCTTTTAGCGACTATGTTCAACCAAATACAGCCCTTGCAGACGGCGAACTTGATGCTAATTCATTCCAAACGGTTGCTTATTTTGATGAATTTATTAAAGAACATGATTTAGATCTTGTACCAATTGCAACAACATATCTTGCACCAATGGCAATTTACTCAAATAATTACAAAGACGTAAAAGATATACCAGAGGGTGCTAAAATTGCACTACCAAACGATGTATCAAATCAAGGAAGAGCACTCGTTTTACTACAAGAGGCTGGCTTTATTAAACTTGTAGACAATTACGATGGCCTTGGATCGATAGAAGAAAGTGTTGTTGAAAATCCTAAAAATATTGAGCTTATTCCAACGGCTCCTGCCCAAATACCAAGAGCATTAGCTGATGTAGATGCAGGTGTTATTAATAATGGTTTTGCAAGGGATGCTGGACTAAATCCACTTAATGATTCCATTTTCCATGAAGACGAAACAGCTTATGACTACCTTAACATTATAGCGGTAAATGAAGAAGATAAAGATGACGAAACATTGAATAGAATTGTCGAATTATTCCAAGAAGAAGATACAGCTGAATTTGTCGAAAAGGAATATGGTGGGACATTAATACCAACCTTTGTACCATTAGATAAAATTGGCTGGTAGGAAATAGAAAATACCATTGAATGAGAAAAAGAGAGGGACTTTTAGTTTCCCCATTTTTCTAAAAATAGGGGGCATTGTAATGACAAATGTAACAACAAATTTTAAGGAAGTATTAAAAGAAAATATTGAGGCCAACAAGGAACGTTACCTCACAACAAGTCATAAAATTCATGCGAATCCTGAAATTGGCAATGAGGAATTTTTTGCTTCTGGTTTACTTACACAAATTCTTGAAGATGAAGGATTTATAGTTGAAAAAGCTGTTGCCGGCCACGAGACTGCTTTTGTTGCCAGATATAAATCAGAAAAACCGGGACCTTCCATTGCATTTTTAGCAGAATACGATGCGCTACCAGGCCTTGGTCATGGATGTGGACATAATATTATTGGAACAATGAGTGTTGCTGCAGCGGTTGCATTAAGTAAAGTTATTTGCGAAACGGGTGGAGAAGTCGTGGTTTTTGGAACACCTGCAGAAGAAGGCGGTCCAAATGGTAGTGCAAAAGGTAGCTTTGTTAAACATGGATTAGTAGAAGGAATCGATACAGCAATGATGATTCACCCAGCGGGAAAGACAAGTCTCACTGCTCCTTCCTTAGCTGTTGATCCACTTGATTTTGAATATATAGGAAAATCTGCCCATGCGGCATCTTCTCCACATGAAGGAATTAATGCATTAGATGCTGTGATTCAACTTTTCAATGGGATTAATGCGTTAAGACAACATGTAACTGATGACGTCCGTATTCACGGAATTATTACAGATGGTGGCGATGCTCCGAACATTGTTCCAGATTATGCAAAAGCAAGATTTTATATCCGTGCTGCCACACGTACAAGATTAAACGAAGTTACAAAAAGAGTAAAAGCAATTGCAGAAGGAGCAGCACTTGCAACAGGTGCCAAATTAAATGTGATTGCTTTCCAAAATGAAGTTGATAACTTGTTATTAAATGATTCCTATAATAAGGTTTTTAAAGAAGTTATGGAAGAATTGGGAGAAAATGTAGATGGTGATAGAGACGGAATGGGTTCAACAGATGCGGGGAATATCAGCCAAGTCGTTCCAACCATTCACCCTTATATTAAAATTGGTTCTAGCAGTCTTGTTCCACATACCGTTCCGTTTAGAGAAGCAGCTGTGTCCGATAAAGGGGATCATGCCCTTATCACAGGCGCAAAGGCGCTCAGCATAACGGCGTTACGACTGATTATGGAGCCAGACACATTAGCTGCTATTAAAAAGGATTTCAAGCAAAGAAAACATGCAGAACAAGGGTGAGAAGACTGCACTGAGAAGTTCCCATTAGAAAATAGCAAATACTTGGATATAGGGATAAAAAACGAGCTGCTGAAATTAACGTATGATAAAAAGTGAATAATGGATTTTAAATGGGGGAGTTGACTAGATAGGTTAACTCCTCTTTTTGTTTAGGAACTTCTTTTAATCCATAGAAGGCAAAGAAAGCTGTTAAAGTCAGAAGCATTTATTGATAGTGATCCTATCTCTCTAGTGACAAATTCTGTATAATCAACCTAAGAGGTGAAATGATGAACGAGAAAGAATTAAAAGAAGCATTTAAAAATCTTCAAGTAGGATTAGAAAAAATGAAAGTGGATCAATTGAAGAACCAAGAACGGAGATACTGGGGAAAAACAATAACTATTCCTTTCACTTTACATGAAGGACTAGCCGGCTATACAAAATATGAATTAGACGATATAAGAAGGTATTTAGACTTAAAGGGCGTGAGTAGTCTAAAGAAGGCTGAACTAATAGCAGTGTTAGAAGAAGAAATACCCGAATCACTTGGGAAATTTTGTCTTCAATTGGATGAGGAACGGTTTAATCTATTAATCAATTTAGCAAAAAATGGTGGCTATATGCATGTTGCAGATTACGAATTTCATAAAATTAACTATTTCCGAGCTAGTGGTTTGGTGTATTCTGGCACGTATAATGGTGAAAAAGCTTTAGTAATACCGAATGAATTAATGGAACCTATATTATCGTTGGCCAATCATTTGAACATAAGATCTGTCATAAAAAGGAATACGGAGTGGATTAAGCTTACAACTGGTTTTTTATATTATTACGGAACATTAGGTCTAATTCAAATAGAAGAACTGCTTAAGACATATACGAAAGAACCTTTTGTTTTACACGAATATATTATGGTCATGCATGAGGCGATATCCTATCATAAAGATGTTTATGTCGATGCGCATGGTTACTCCCATCGTGATGTAGATGATTCCGAAACGGTAAAAAAAGAACACAGGATGAGGAAAAGTCTTTCTTTTTACCCTTTTAAGAAGATTCAAATCCTAAAGGCTAGTGAAGCTAATTTTGTTGATAGGAATGAAAGCTATATCGAACTAGTCAATTTTATAAGGAAAAATTATGAACTTAGTAGAGAAGAAGCGGATATTCTAGTAGAAGACTGTGTTACCTCTATTAGAAATGGGGATAGCTTGAATGAGGTTTTGGAACTCTTAGGTAGCGAGCTGGAATTTGATAGCATGGAAACGGTTCAAGCTTTTGCTGATCTAGTTGTTTCTCTAGTGAATAATACAAGAGAATGGTTTCTTAAAGGCTATACACCAACAGAGCTGTCAGATCGAAAAAAAAGTGCATTACAACCATTACCGGAGACTAAATTACGTGAAGGGAAAAAAGTTGTGAAGGTAGGCAGAAATGAACCGTGTCCATGTGGTAGTGGGAAAAAGTATAAGAAGTGTTGTGGAAGATAGTTTAAAAAATGGAGTGATCCAAAATGGAAATTCGTGATTTGTTTGAGTTAGAAAATTACGAAATACGTCATTCCAATATTTTAGCATGGTTGTTAAACTTAAAAGAAAATCATCATCTTGTCTGGACGGTAAATATGGTGACGGTTTTCTAGTTTGTTTTAACAAGAATGATGCGGAGAAGGTGTTAGATTCATTAAAGAGGTTTGGTTGGAGATAGTTGATTATTTTCAGATAGAGTTATAGATTTCCGCTATATACTAACCCCTCTAATCATTATATCGCCCTGTTAAAAATTTAACTGCCTTACGATTCTAGGTGGATTGGAAATTAGGAATTAAGGAACTATGCATTAGAATAGAAGGAACATAATCCCTCACATGCAGATATAGCGTGATGAGGGATATTTGATTTGAGAGGAAGCCATAAATAAAATGAGATTAATTGTTATTTATTAGAATATTTTAGTATAATATACCTAGTTCACACATCATTGTATTATTCCTCATTACATCCCCTAGGAGGCCTCTACTCATGACTCAAATTACATTAATACGTGAAGAAAATACAAAATACACCCATCACGATCAATTGGCAAAAGAATTGATCTACAACTTTTTTGAGGAATTTCTTGAAGCATTCTTTCCAGAAGTCCATGAAAGTGTGGATTTTTCAGAAATCCGTCCATTATCAGAGGAAGTTTACACGGATATTCTTCAAGGAAGAAATAGAAAGCTGGATATTGTGATTGAAACTAAATTAAAGGGAGAAGAAACGATTCTTATTATCCATGTTGAACCCCAAAGTTACGTTGAAAATGATTTTCATGAGCGTATGTATCACTATTTCAGTCTGTTGTATAATAAGTATCAGAAGCCAATATTACCAATTGCTGTTTTTAGCTATAATGAAAAAAGAAATGAACAGGATGAATTTTCTATAAGCTTTCCTTTTTTTCATGTATTGACATTTAATTTTTTAACACTGGAATTAAGGAAAAAGAATTGGCGCGAATATATTGAATCAGATAACCCTGTTGCAGCAGCATTGTTAAGTAAAATGGGTTATACGGAAAGAGAAAAGATAGAAGTTAAATTGGAATTTTTAAAAATGTTAGTCCGAATGAAACTTAATCCAGCAAAACAAAGGTTTATTACTGGATTCTTTGATGTATATTTAACCCTAAATGATCAAGAGGAGGAGCAATTAATGGAAGAAATTAAAGAATTGGATAATGCAGAGGAAATTTTTGAACTATCAAATTCCTGGGAAAGAAAAGGTATGGAGAAGGGGATAGAAAAAGGTATTGAAAAAGGTATTGAAAAAGGTATTGAAAAAGGAAAAATGGAAGAGCGTCAGAACATTGCTAAAGAATTATTAAAACAAGGATCACCGGTTGAATTTGTAGCAAAGGTTACGCATTTATCTAAGGAAGAAGTAGAAGAATTAAAGGGAAAATTGTAACTTTAAGTATGATAGTCTTTCGGGGTTCCGGAAAAGTGAAATAAGGTACTGGTCGAACAACAAAAGGAAATTAGGTGTCTAATCATAAAAATCCAGATTCTTTATTCTTTGATGTATATTTAACCCTGAATAACCAAGAGAAGGAGCAATTAATGGAAGAAATTAAAGAATTGGATAATGCAGAGGAGATTTTTGAACTGTCAAATTCCTGGGAAAGAAAAGGTATGGAAAAGGGTATTGAAAAAGGAAAAATGGAAGAGCGTCAGAACATTGCTAAAGAATTATTAAAACAAGGATCACCGGTTGAATTTGTAGCAAAGGTTACTCATCTATCTAAGGAACAAGTAGAAGAATTGAAGGAATTGTAACTTTAGGTATGGTAGCTTGGAGCAATCCTTGAAAAATTTATTCTGTTTGAATATGTTTGTAATGGTGTTTTAATAAGTGGTTTTTCTGTACTAAATGATTGCTTTCCCCTTTCAGCTGTTTTATTTCCTGGAATACTTTCTAAAGTTTGGTCTCCGTACTATCCATCCTGTATGCCCCCCTTTTCTCAATAAGGCGGTAAAACTATATCGTTTCCCAGCGCTTTTTACAAATGTTATAATTCCACTTTAGTGAATGTTTCAATTAAGATTAAGGTGATATGCATATGGGGAAATTAAAAAGAAAAAAGACAAATATTCCACGTCATAAACGCATGAATCGTAATAGCCGTTTGCAGTCTGCTAGGCATTGGGTTCCAAAATACGAAGGAAAAAATCTAGTTTATGGGTATAGTAAACATTATGCCGTTGATAAGCTATGTGCAGTAAAAGAATTGGAATTATTAGGATTTCGTACTAGCGAACATTATAAAAGAGAGTTGAAGAGAGCGGCTGTTCAAAAACAACAGGAAGCAGAAAAGCGTAAAGCTAGGAAGAGAAAACAGGAATTTATGGAAGAAGACCTTTGGGAAGATAGCGATGAAACTTTTGCATTTATTGCAGGATATACGGATGGCGGTGCTCCTTTTGGGATAACATGGGAAGAACGAGAACAGTCGAAAGTGACAGAACCTGAAAAAAACTTCATACCAATATATTCTGATAATTGGGATCTACCATTTTAAAAGAAATAGAAAAGAAAGGATCCTATTTAAAATGAAAAAAACAAAAGAAGAACGGAAACGTGATCGCCAAATATTAGATTTATACCATCGACATTTGACTGAAAAAGAACTTGAACCTCTATTTGAGAAATTTAAACAATGGAAATCCGGAGAATTAACGTATTTTGAGTTAACAGAGTTGATTCACGAGTTCCATAAAAAGAATCAGGAAATATATAAGACTTTCAATTATGGCGACGATGAATATCTGATTTTTATTGCAAAAAGGGAATTAAATATGTTCAATGAAAAAGATTTAGAGAATGAAGTATATCAGCGATGGATGTATTAACTTCAGTTTTAGAGTGGATACAAACGTATCCGTTCTTTATCTCTCCTTGATACATAATCCTAACAATATGTATCTACCTAAGAAAAAACTATCAATATAAATAATGAAAAATAGAAAAATATTTTTCCAAGTTGCTGGGTTTTGAATCCATCAGTGCGTCACGACTATCGTGTAAGAATAACGAAATCGCTCCTTCTATCTTGTCTACCATATTTCTGGATCTTGTCTATCAGATTCAGAGGTTTCATCCTAAACTTTAGTTGACCTTTGCCTTTTTGGCAAAAATTTCTGGAATAGACTTTGCAGGATTTTTAAACTATATTTATACAATGCTAGTAAGTAAAAAATAGCAAAAATAGGGGGACAGATTATGTTCATACATAATATTGACAAGAATGTTTCACTAAAATTAATTGAATTAAATGATGCTGAAAGTATTTTTGAACTAACTGACAAATCGAGAAATTATTTAAAAGAATGGTTGCCTTGGCTTGACTTCACCAAGAATGTGGAAGATACAAAAGAATTTATCCGAGGATGTTTAAAAGGTTATGCCGAAAATAAAAGTTTAAATACCGTTATTTTATTCAATGGAGAAATTGTGGGTGTAGCGGGCTTCAACAGTGTAAATTGGTCCAACAAGACGGCATATATTGGCTACTGGCTTGGAGAAGAATTTCAAGGAAAAGGGATTGTGACGAAAGTTGCTAAAGCATTGACCGACTATGCTTTTAATCACCTCAACTTAAATAAAGTGGAAATACGAGCTGCCGTGGAGAATAAAAAGAGCAGGAGCGTTCCAGAAAGATTGGGTTTTGTAAATGAAGCAACTATTAGACAAGTAGAGTGGCTATATGACCATTATGTTGACCATACGGTATATGGGATTTTAGCAAGTGAATGGAATGAACTATCAGTCAGTAATATGTAGCGTTATTTATAATACTCTACTTTTTAAAAATCCATACTTAAATAGAAAAAGAGTTTCGTCGCTATCGCGTAGCAATGAAGCTTTTTTTTATTACCATAAATCACTTTATGTCGCTAAATAAGTAAATTAGACTTCAGATACAAAATGGTAATTTAAGGGAATAGTACGATAATAGATTTACCCTTTAATTTATAAAAAGTATTGATAAATCAACGTTTTTGTAAAACATATTTGGTAGAATATAAAATTTATGAATGAATGGTCAATCATTTTTTAAAAAAGTGGTGGAATATTTGGGAAATGATAGTATAATATAAATACAGATTAATTTAATAACACTAAATTATCTGTAAAATAAAAACGGTTACATAAGGGGGATAAATCTATGAAATGGAAGAAGTGGTCTTTTCTTATCGTAGTTATGTTAGCCATAGGCATGGTTCTAGCAGCTTGTGGTGGAAATGTTAGTAAGGAAGAATCGGCCAAGGAAGAAGATTCGGCTAAGGAAGAAGATTCCAAGGATGAAGGTAGTACGGCATTGGCTGCCGACCAAACATTGAATATAAATATTAAAACCGAACCGCCTTCGTTACATCCAGGTAAGGCAACAGATACAACGTCAAATGCTGTTCTTACACAAATATTTGAAGGTTTAATGCGGTTGAATCAGGATGATGAACCTGAAGAAGCGATGGCAGAATCCTATGAGGTTTCCGAAGACAAGTTAACATACACATTTAAAATTCGTGAAGATGCGAAATGGTCAAACGGTGATCCTGTAACAGCCAAGGACTTTGAATATGCATGGAAATGGGTATTGGATCCAAATAACGCAGATACTGATTATGCATATCAGCTTTATGTTATTAAAGGTGCTGAAGATGCCAAAGAAAATGGCGGTTCCTTAGATGATGTAGGTGTTAAAGCTGAGGATGATAAAACATTAGTTGTCGAACTTGAACATCCAACACCATATTTCCTAGATTTAACTGCTTTTTACACGTATTATCCAGTAAACCATAAAGTTGTCGATGGTAAAGACGATTGGGCTCTGGACGTCTCGGAGGATTATGTAACAAATGGCCCGTTCCTGCTTGATTCTTGGGCACATAAAGACCAAATTGTACTTAAGAAAAATCCGGAATATTGGGATGCCGACACAGTTAAATTGGAAACAATTAACATGTATATGATTGACGATGAAAATACAGCATTACAAATGTATAACAATGATGAATTGGATTGGACTGGATCACCAACAGATGTAATTCCTTTATCTGCAATTCCGGCATTAAAAGATGAGGGAACATTAAATATTACTCCATTAGCTAGTGTATACTACTATGCTTTTAACACGGAAGAAGAACCATTTGATAATGTGAATATACGTAAGGCATTTTCACTTGCTCTGAATCGTCAAGGGATTGTAGAAAACATTACAAAAGGTGAACAACAACCGGCAACGGCACTAGTACCTCCATCAATATTTGAAGAAAATAATGAAGGCTATTTCAAGGATAACGATGTTGAACAAGCGAAAGAGTATCTTGAAAAAGGTCTGGAAGAGTTAGGTTTAGAAGAATTACCTAAAATTAAAATTTCCTATAATACAAGTGAAGCACATGGTGCAATCGCTCAAGCTGTTCAAGATATATGGCGTGAAAACCTTGGTGTAGAAGTTGAACTAAATAATGAAGAGTGGAACGTATTCCTTGATACGATGGGTGAAGGTAACTTCCAAGTAGGCCGAATGGGTTGGAATGCCGACTTCAATGATGCCATCAATTTCTTAGAAATCTTTGAATCTGTTGGTGGTAATAACTACACGAACTGGGAAAATGAAGATTATGCCAAATTGATTAAAGAGTCGAGAGCTGAAACAGATGAAGCTGCACGTAGAGACATTCTTCGTCAAGCTGAACAAATCTTTATGGATGAAATGCCAATTGCCCCAATTTATTTCTATACGAACGTTTGGGTAAATAAAGATAATGTCAAAGATATTACTGTTTCTCCAATTGGAACGATGCAATTTAAATGGGGATATATTTCTGAATAAGAGTGACTGAATTAGAGATACAAGGTATATAGATTTTTCTGTATACCTTGTATTAACCATTAACCCTATTGGTAATGTTCAAATAAAGCAAACGGTTAACCCCTTTCAAAAATCTTCACATACTAAAGCTATTTATCTAGCATCCCTCTATTACTATATCTTTCTTTATCTATGGATCTTTAGATATAGTTAGCCAATTTGCAGGGATGTTCTTATATCATCCCTTGCTATACAAAAAGTTAACAAGGGAATATGGAGGTGTAAGCTCTTGGCCAAATATTTACTAAAGCGAATAGGCTATATCATCGTATCACTATTTTTTATTATTACCATAACATTTTTTCTTATGCAGGCAGCGCCAGGGGGGCCTTTTGCATCAGAAAGAAAGTTACCACCAGAAATTGAAGCACAAATGAATGAAGCTTATGGATTGAACGATCCGATACATGTACAATATTTCGATTATCTAGTACGAGCAATTACATTAGATTTCGGTCCATCATTTAAATATGTTGGACAGGAAGTTACCGATATTATTGCTAGAAGTTTTCCATATTCCTTAATTTTAGGGGCTGAAGCTATTTTACTGGCACTATCGTTTGGGGTGTTATTAGGTGTTATTGCTGCGCTTAAACATAATAAATTTGGGGACTATGCTGCAATGGTTATCGCTGTACTTGGTATATCCGTTCCAAGTTTTATTATGGCAACAATCTTACAATATATCTTTGCGATTAAACTACAAGCATTACCTGTAGCTAGATTTGAATCTTTTGCCCATACGATTCTACCAGCAGTAGCGCTTGCTACAACACCATTAGCATTTATTGCTCGGTTAATGCGTTCAAGCATGCTAGAAGTCTTAAATGCTGATTACATTAAAACAGCTAGATCAAAGGGATTGAGCAGTCGAGTTGTTACATATAAACACGGTCTTCGCAATGCGATCTTGCCTGTTGTTTCGTACCTTGGCCCATTGGTTGTGTCTATTTTAACAGGAAGTTTTATTATTGAAAAAATCTTTGGTATTCCGGGATTAGGAAACGAATTTGTTGTTAGTGTTACAAACCGGGATTATACCGTTATTATGGGAACGACAGTCTTCTTTAGTGTCTTACTATTAGTATCGATTCTTATTGTTGACTTAATATATGGGTTAGTTGACCCACGAATTAAAGTTACGGATAAGGGGGCCGAAAAATAATGTCACAAGTACAATTAAACCAATCTGACTTTGAGCCCCTACAAGTTGATCATTCCGACGCTGAAAAAATAGCTGGTGAGAGTACATCTTATTGGAAAGATGGTTGGCGTCGCTTTCGTAAAAATAAATTAGCTATCTTTGGTGTTTTTATTATCATTATACTTGGAATTTTGTCGTTTATTGGTGGGCCGATCTCGGGTCAAAACTATTATCAAAATGACCTAATGAATGCGAACCAATCTCCTTCTGCTGAACATTGGTTCGGAACGGATAATCTTGGTCGTGATGTTTTTGCTAGAACATGGTATGGAGCAAAGATCTCGTTATTTATTGGACTGATGGCTGCCTTTATCGACCTTGTAATTGGAGTGATTTGGGGAGCGATTGCCGGCTTTTTTGGTGGTAAGGTTGACGAATATATGATGCGGATTGCTGATATTTTATATGGTGTTCCGTATTTGCTAGTCGTTATCTTATTGATGGTTATTTTACCCCAAGGACTTTGGACATTAATTATCGCGATGACCATTACCGGTTGGATCAATATGGCTCGGATTGTACGCGGACAAGTTATGCAGCTACGGTCAGAAGAATATGTTATGGCATCAAGATCACTTGGGGCAAGTAATACAAGATTAATGTTTAAACATCTTGTACCTAATACATTAGGGCCAATTTTAGTTACATTAACATTGACGATTCCAAATGCGATCTTTACGGAAGCATTTTTAAGTTATCTTGGACTTGGTGTTCCAGCACCACTTGCCAGTTGGGGTACGATGTCATCTGATGCGTTACCAGCATTGCAATATTATCCATTCCAGTTGTTCTTCCCAGCGTTTTTTATTTGTTTAACGATGTTGGCATTTAATGTGATTGGTGATGGCATGCGGGATGCACTGGATCCAAAAGTAAGGAAATAATGGGAGGATAAACTTATGTCAAAAATTTTGGAAGTAAACGATCTTTCTGTTTCGTTTGATACGTACGGCGGTGACGTAAAAGCTGTCCGTGGTGTAACATTCGAATTAAATGAAAAAGAGACGTTAGCAATAGTCGGTGAGTCTGGATCTGGAAAAAGTGTAACAGCCCAATCCCTCATGCGACTCATTCCAATGCCTCCCGGAAAATTCGTTAATGGGTCAATTATTTTTAAAGGCCAAGATCTAACAGAAAAGTCGGAGAAGCAGATGGAAGCCATTCGTGGGAAAGAGATTAGTATGATTTTTCAAGATCCAATGACATCTCTTAATCCAACGATGACAATTGGTAAACAAATCTCAGAAAGTTTAATTAAACACCAAAATATGTCGAAAAAGGATGCCCATGAACGTGGAATTGAATTATTAAAATTAGTTGGGATTCCAACCCCTGAAAAAAGAATTAATCAATATCCACATGAGTATTCTGGCGGTATGCGGCAACGGGCAATGATAGCTATTGCACTTGCTTGTAATCCGAAGATTCTTATAGCGGATGAACCGACGACAGCACTTGATGTAACCATTCAAGCGCAAATTATGGATTTAATGAAAGAATTGCAGGAAAAGACTGGAACGGCGATTCTTCTTATTACCCATGATCTTGGTGTAGTAGCAAATGCTGCCCATCGAGTCGCAGTTATGTATGGTGGGAAAATTGTCGAAACCGGGGATGTTGATGAAATTTTCTACAATCCGAAACACCCATATACTTGGGGACTACTAGGTTCAATGCCAAAGCTTGATAACCGGGATGAAGAATTGCAAGCTATCCCAGGTTCACCACCGGATTTGGCTGATCCGCCAAAGGGATGTCCATTCGTAACTCGTTGTCCATTTGCGATGAAGGTTTGTGAAAATCGTATGCCGGAATATACGGATGTATCGAATACACAGAAGGCTGCTTGTTGGTTACTTGATGAACGGGCACCAAAGGTAGAAATACCGGAGTCTGCCAGAGTAGGAGGTACGAAGGTTCATGGATAACACGAGAGAAAAACTGTTAGAAATTAAAAATTTACAAAAGCATTTTAATATTGATCGCAACAATGTATTGCGTGCTGTCGACGGGATTTCTTTTGATATTTATAAGGGAGAGACATTTGGTTTAGTTGGTGAATCAGGATGTGGAAAATCAACAGCTGGACGGACAATACTAAGATTGTATGAAGCAACAGCCGGCGAAGTCAATTTTCATGGCGAAAATGTACATGCTAAAAAGTCAAAAAAGGAATTAAAGAAATTTAATCGTAGTATGCAGATGATTTTCCAAGATCCTTATGCTTCATTAAATCCAAGAATGACGGTTAAAGATATTATTGCCGAAGGTCTTGATATACATGGCCTCGTAAAGAGTAAAGCAGAACGTACGAAACGGGTTAATGAACTGTTAGAAACAGTCGGATTAAATAGTGATCATGGGAACCGTTATCCCCATGAATTTAGTGGTGGACAACGACAACGGATTGGAATTGCTAGAGCATTAGCAGTCAATCCTGATTTTATTGTCGCCGATGAACCAATCTCGGCACTGGATGTATCGATCCAGGCGCAAGTCGTTAATTTATTAAAACGTCTACAAAAGGAACGTGGTTTAACATATTTATTTATCGCCCATGACCTTTCAATGGTAAAACATATTAGTGATCGTGTAGGAGTTATGTATTTAGGAAGTATGGCGGAAATAGCCTCGTCCGAAATGTTATATGAAGAGCCGCTCCACCCATATACACAAGCATTATTAAGCGCGATACCTTTACCAGATCCAGAGGTCGAACGCTCACGCGAAAGAATTATTCTTGAAGGAGATGTACCAAGTCCGATCAATCCACCAAGTGGGTGTCGTTTTCGGACAAGATGCCCATTTGCGATGGAAGTGTGTGGCAAAGTAACTCCAGAATCTATAGAACATAAACCAGAGCATTGGGTTGCCTGTCATTTATATGATGACAGATACAATGAAGAATATAAAGCGAAACAATAATTATTCGCTTTTCCATTGTGAAAAGCTATCCGAAAGAAGTTTGGAAAGTACCTTAGAACCTTGTGAATTTGGTCATGATAGGTTTAAGAATGGAAGTTGCATTGATATTGACGGTGGAATGGAATGAAGATATAAGGATAGGTTCATCGTCCCAATAAAGTTTTGGGACAGTGAACTTTTCTGATTAAAAGAGAAGGACAAGTAAGCACTTGCCCTTCTCTATTTTACTATTAATGCTCATGTGTTAAAGTGGCTTCAGATGTAGGTCCACTAGCCCTGTCAACAACAAATCCAACAATAGCCGCAACAACGGCTGGTACAAACCAACCTAGTCCATTTTCAAAGAATGGTACAAAGCCTATTAATTTAGTAAACATCTCCATTTTAAGTCCAAGAGATGAAAGAACTTCGTAGACGGAGTAAATCGTCGTAAGCAATACAGAAAGTCTAAACATTGTTTTGCTCTCTGGTAAGAAACGTTGTGCAATCGAAAGGATGATTAATACAATAGCTATTGGATAGATAAATACTAATAATGGCACAGCAAAGCTTAAGATAGCATCTAAACCGAAAGTAGCAACAGAAAAACCTAATAGGGTAAACACGGTAGCGTATGATTTGTACCCTAATTTCGGATAAATTTCATGGAAGAAACTTGCACATGCACTGATCAAACCAACGCAAGTAGTCAGACAGGCAAGAATGACTATGACCCCGAATAATAAGCTTCCCGTTGACGCGAATAGTAAATGAGACGCTAGCGTTAATATTTGTGCTCCATTTTCGAAGGTTTCTGTTTTGGGAATAACCACACCGATCCATCCAAGTGATACATACACAATGGCTAAGCCTGCTGCAGCAACAACTCCTGCGCTAATTGTTCCCTTGATTAATTGTTTATTCGTAGTTGCACCTTTCCCCTTCAATGCATTGATGACGACAATCCCAAATGCTAATGCTGCGATTGCATCCATCGTGAAATACCCTTCTAAAAATCCAGCTGTAAATGGCGAAGCAGTATATTTTTCCGTTGCCTGAAGCGGCGGATTGTTTAGAATCATAAAAGCCCGAACAAAAAGAATTGCTAGTGTAATTAGTAGGATAGGGGTTAAGATTTGACCAACCCGATCCACGATTTTACTTGGGTTTAACGTAATGTAATACGTAATGCCAAAAAATATGATAGAAAATACAAGTAACGCGACTTGACCATTTGCATGAAGAACTTGTTGGAATCCGAGTTCATACGCAACGTTTGCTGCACGTGGAATACCAAATAGAGCACCAATGGATAAATACACTAGAATTGCGAAAATAATTCCAAATACTTTATGGACACGGCTACCCATTGCAACAATTCCACCATCTGTGAGTGCAACTGCAAGGACTGCGAAAAATGGAAGTAGAACACCTGTAATAAGGAATCCGATGATGGCTGGAGTAAATTGACTTCCCGATTCTAGTCCAACAATGGGTGGGAAGATTAAATTACCAGCTCCGAAGAATAAAGAAAATAACATAAATCCAATGAATACAACATGTTTTTTACTCATTTTGTAACCTCTTTAAATTGAATTTAATTATTACAAATAAAAAAACTCGTCCCATAGAAAGGGACGAGTTTATACTCGCGATACCACCCAAATTCCGTATGTATGAAAAATAAACATACGACACTTTAGCTACGTACTATCATACGCGCTCCAATTAACGGCGGAATTCCGTCAAAGCTTACTTATGTTCGGCTTTGCATCTCAGAGATGATTTTCAGATACGATCTGTACATCGACTTTCACCAACTGTCGACTCTCTAGGGAACAGGTTTCCTATCTTACTCTTTCTCGTCACGGATTTTATTCGAATAATTATAAATTATTTATAACAAAATTCTAGGATAGTGTCAATGACTTTTTCGGAATATTTATTTTTGTGCATAAAAATTAGAGGGTTTCACTTTGGGATGATGGACCTGTCCCCTTGTCTCCCGTAACCTATGATATTGGTTTGTTTTTGAGATTATTAGGTTTATTAAATTTACGAATTTGATAAAGATGCATCTTATAGTAAAAAGGAGGGAAACCATTTTTATGGCCAATCTATTTGAAGGGTATACCATTACGAGTCCCTATGGTTGGAGACGGTTAGGAGGTAAGTCTGACTTTCATCCAGGTATTGATCTAGTTAAGGCGCATAAAGCTCCTATTTACGCATTTACTGGTGGTACAGTTTTATATGCGGGAATGGGGAAAGCTGGTACTGGATTAAATAATTATGGAAATGTTGTTGTTTTGAAAGATGATAATGGAAGAGCGCAATTATATGCTCACCTTGATCGTGTCGCAGTCAAGATCGGGGATACGATTAAAAAAGATGAGCTTATTGGATACCAAGGAAATACGGGGGATGTGACGGGTTCGCATTTGCATTATGAGGTACGAGAGAAAGCATCCCCATTATACGGGTGGAGCTCTGATCTAGTTAATAGCACCCTTGAACCAACAGCATATCTTCGTGACTTTACTCCACAACCGGCTCCGGTAACAAGTACTAACTATATCGTAAAAGCTGGAGATACACTTTCTGAGATTGCCAAAAAATATAATACAACAGTAAATATCATTAAAGCAGCAAACAATATATCTAATGAAAACTTTATTCGAATCGGTCAAGTATTAAAAATTCCCAATGCCAGTAATCCAGTATATTACACGGTTAAATCTGGAGATAATTTAACCAAAATTGCTAACACCTATAACACAACAATCGAAAAATTAGTAAGTATGAACGATATTAAGAATATAAACTCATTGCAAGTAGGACAAAAACTGCGCGTTAAATAGTTTTCAAGTGGAATGAGGGGACAGGTACATTAGCCCAAATTGCTTTTTAGGTGGTCTCGGGACGATGGACCTGTTCCCGTGGCCCAATGTATAAAAGTGTAAATTTGTGCCAACTTAATGTAGAAGAAAAAGAAGCAGATGTTAAAACTTCAGATAAAGAGCGAGGATTAAAATGAAACAGACCAAATCATTTGAAAACCTGTTATTTTACTTAATATAGATTCCCTTATGCCACAGGCTCTGGAGGTTGCAGCCCAAACAGGTCGTGCGCCTGCTTTGCAGTATTTAATGGAGAACGGTACTTACTTTTCTGATATGGTCACGTCCTTTCCCGCTATGTCAGTAACCATTGATAGTTCGCTATTGACTGGCACATATGCAGATCAGCATCGGATTCCTGGTTTACATTGGTTTGACACAAGAAATAAAGAATTCATTAACTACGGGACAGGTTTTAGGGAGACATTTCGTATTGGGATGCGACGTTCGATTCATAATATGCTATATCGTCTGAACCACGAGCATTTGAGTAATGATGTCACCACTATTTATGAAGATCTGGCAAAGAAGGGGATTTCTTCAGCCTCTATTAACTCCTTTGTATACCGCGGAAATAAAGCACAACGGTTAAAGACACCTAAGTTCTTAAGTTCCTTCACTCAGTTTGAAAATGGTGAGTGGGTGGCAAATGTCCCGTCCATCTTTTCCTTGGGGGCTTTTTCAAAAATAAGGCCAAGAGGTTTACCAACGGAAATAGCTGCAGGTAATTACAAGTACGTCGCCAAGGAGCTGCGTTATTTGATTCGTAGAAAAAAGCTTCCAGGTTTTACTTTCTGTATTTTTCAGGATATGGATTTGAGGATTCATTTTAAGGGACCAATGGATCTGAAGCTTATATTAAAAATCGACCGGGAAATTCAGAAAATATTTAATATGTATACAAGTTGGGATGAAGCTATTAGCAAAAATATCTGGATGGTCATTGGTGATAATGGACATAGTGCAACAGGAACCAACCATCGAAAATATGTGATTGATTTACGTAAAACATTTAAGAAATTCCAAATTGCTCGTATCCAGCAAAAAGTGACCAAAAAAGACCAGATCGCCCTATGTGTCAATCAACGTATGACTCTCATTTATCTTCTTGATCAAAAACTTTCGTATAATGAGTTGATTGAGCAGCTTAGAAAAGACGATAGAATTGATGTAATCGCATGGAAGAATGGACAGGACATCCATGTTGTATCAGGAGTAAAGGACGGGATATTAACTTTCCGCCGTAATGGAGCCTTTACAGATGTGTATAACCAGTTCTGGAGTATAGAGGGGGCGTTAGATATCCTCGATTTACGGCTGACGAACAATCAATTTTTATCTTACGGGGATTATCCAGATGCCTTAGCAAGAATTTACGGCTCGTTAAATTCTCATGAAGGTCGGTACATTATTGCTAATGCAAAACCAGGATATGAATTTAAGGCACAAAGCACCCCTAATCATATAAGCGGTGCAGCTCATGGTTCCCTGCATAGACAGGAATCTAATGTTCCTTTAATCATTGCAGGAACTTCGGATAAACCAGAGTATTCCCGGATAGTAGATCTAAAAGAATATATTTTATCTCTTCTACAGAGGGATTAATGAAAGAGTAGGATTTGTACAGCACAACTATAAATGGTTTGTGCTGTTTTTTTGAGGGATTGGCACAAATTAATTTATATAGTGGACCTATATATCACAAAAAGGGTTGATGCTTTTAATGTCGAAGTATAGTAATAAGGAGTTTAATAAACTGGTTTATGTGAAAATGATAGAAAAGTTTTTTACGTAAATAGAGGTGAGAAAAATGAAGGGAAAACTTTCTCCATTTTTAATATTGCTTGCAGCAATGCTTTGGGGTACAACGGGTACAACTCAGGCCCTTGCCCCGGAGACAGCACACCCAATTGCTATTGGGGCTACACGCTTATTTGTTGGAGGTTTATTTTTATTATTAGTGGTTCTAGTAATCGGAAAACTCGACTTGAAAAATTGGCCAATCAAGACAACAATATTAGCTTCTTTAAGTATGGCGTTGTATCAACCGTTATTTTTCTCGGCGGTTTCGATGACGGGTGTGGCCATTGGGACGGTGGTAGCTATTGGGAGTGCACCTATTTTATCCGGTCTCATGGAATGGTTTTATTTAAAGGTGAGTCCATCTAAAATTTGGTGGTATTCTACGTTTCTTTCCATTTTAGGTTGCCTCATGCTCTTTAGCAATAAAGAATCAGTAAATGTAGAACCTATAGGAATAATTATGGCTCTTGGGGCAGGATTATCTTTCGCTTGTTACACCCTTATAAGTAGAAATATGGTAAAAAATCACTCCTCATTATCCGTAGTAGCGGTTGTTTTCACGCTGAGTGCAATCTGGCTATCCCCGTTTTTATTTATGTTTGATATGTCTTGGATAACGAGTCTTCAAGGTTTGGGTGTAAGTCTTCAACTTGGTATTATGGCAACTGGGATTGCATATTTCCTTTTTGCTAAAGGTCTGACACATATTTCTTCTTCAACTGCAGTCACACTTGCATTAGCAGAACCTTTAACAGCAGCACTATTAGGAGTTTTCTTATTAGGAGAACACTTAAACAGTACTTCTTGGTTAGGGATTTTCATTTTAATGCTAGGAATTGGAATTTTAATCAGGTCGCCCAAGAATTCTAGTAGCCAAAAGAAACTTAGAATGAATGACAATAAGAGTAAGAAAAATGGTTAGCGGTTTATCCGACCTCAATTTTCTGGCAAAATGAAGGAGGTAGGTGAGAGGCCAACTGCTCGTAATGGTCCGATAAGTGCGACTAACTGTCAGTTGGGGATGAAGGAAAACCCCCACTGATGGAAGTCTTCTTTATAAAAATGGAATTAACAAAAACAATATCTGTTTACGATTATAAAAAAGCTGAAAAAGGAGAGAATCCATGTATATTAGGCTTCCGAAAGAAACCAAAGATCAAATAAAAGAAGAATTGAAAGAATACGTTTATTACGAACGATCCGAAGAAATTGGAGATTTAGCAGCGGAAAACATGTTGGATTTTATTTTGAAAGAAATTGGTCCTTATTTTTATAACCAAGGCGTAAAGGATGCAAAAGAAATGGTGAATCAGAAGATGGTGAATTTGGAGGAAGATATGGAATCCTTAGAAAGACCAATTTCTCGCAATAGGTAGACGACGGGTTTAATTTCAATCGACTGTCAGTTTCAGACCATATAATTGAAAAAAGCTTATCGGACTAACAAAAAGGAGGAAAAGATGATAAGGAAACCTAAGTTATTTGTCATCATTATCTTGTTTTGCATTAGCTTAATATTAAATATTTATTTAGGGATTACAAGTTATCTTAAAAGCACCTATACCCCGGATTCGGACGATCTAGAATTCCTGGCAGAAATGACAAAAATGGTGCTTGAAAGTGAGCAATATGAAGAAATTGCCTCAAAGGAGCCTGTTTATGCAATTAAACAAGGAGTAAGTCGCTTCAACGTGGATGATCCATCTTCTGTTTTTCACTATGAGATTTATGTTCAAACGGATCAGCAAAGCTATATATTTACATGTAAGAATGAAGCTTGTTCAGATGTTGAGAATGGAGGTTGGACGTACTCAAGATATAGCGATGAAGAGCCTATATTACCTTTAAACGAAAACAAATGATTTGTAATCTCATTATCTTTTAAAAAGAGAAAATACATACATTAGTAATTATATGAAACAAAAGGAGTAACATCATAGTATTTTTGCTGATTTCTAGCTAGAGGGTTGAAAACACCGCACATGTTCTTCTTTGACTGAGACACACCTCTACCAAGCTGTTACGCATAAGATGTACGGTATGATTAATGGAAGGAGGGTCCCCTGTGTATTATTACGGTCACCCATACATGGTTTATCCATATTATCTGCCGCAGAGTATAGGTACGGTTCCTGTGAATTACGCCCCCATGTATCGAAATAATCTAATACAGAGTACGGTAAGACAGCAAAATCAATACCCGCCCGTTGATACCGAGCAGTTAGATAAATCCGTTCACAAGTTCCAGGATCTAATGAAACAGGCTAATTTATTACTTGCTAAATTAGCAGAAGATCCAGTATTTGCAAAGGAACTTATGACTGAAGCACAACAATCGAAATCGGAGAAAGTTAATAAAATGATTGAATCCACAGGAATTACCATTGATGTTAAAACGTCTTTTACCCCAACAGGCATAAGGATTATACTGAATAACTCTGAAATAGCTGGGCAATGTTGTAATCTGCTCATTGCACTACGTTGGTAGTATTGTAGATTTTAAGAGTGACTTAGTGTAAATGACCCTGGTTCCATACCAGAGTCATTTACTAGTTGCACCGATTATCGGTATCCGCACGCGATAAATCTGTACTCACCATATTCTTAATATCATGAGGTATGTGTCTTTTTTTAATTTTTAGGATAAGCATTCACGTTCATCGGCCTTATTTGGAACAATTTATAACACGTTCTTCATTTTTTATCGTCTAAAATCTGTAGAGAACTGACACTTGAGAGCGTGGAATAAATGTAAAGTAACGAGGAACACTTCTATTCCATAAATGAACATTTTCATCGACCCAATGTTGTAAACGGATTCTTAAATTAGTGGTGCTATTTTCGAAAGATTCGACTATAATGGTGGTAAGGGGAGGGTGCTAAAATGAAATGGCAAGAGGCGAGGGAAATATTCCCGGATCAATTTCTTTTAGTTTCAATTCTGGACTACCATTTTGAAGATGATAAAGCAATCATTGATGAAGTAGTACCGATTCGTCCAATTAATTTTGAAGACGCAAACAAAGAGCTTTCTAATGCTAAAGACGGAACGACCGTGTACCATACAGTGAATAAGAATTTCGTATTACATAGGTGGAAGCCCGTAAGAAAACTTAGACGAATAAAATGAATCCGTTTGCAACGTTGTAGAACTTTGTCTATATTAAAATAAAACCAAAGAAGATTCTTGAATAAAAAAGGTAAAGCAAAATTACTTGGCTGATGTATATAGCTTGGATTTCATTTCTATATTATAGAAGAAGCTCCCCATTGTTTGATATAATTAATAACAATGGAGGGGCTTATTTTGGCGCGGGAATATAGAAAAAAGGTGAGGTATTATGAAAAGAATTATTTTGTTTGATGGCGAATGTAATTTTTGTGATTATAGTGTTCAATTCATCATCAAAAGAGATCCAAAAGGACATTTTCAGTTTGCTTCGTTACAAAGTGAAATTGGAAAAGGATTATTGAAAAAATACAACGCCCCACTAGACATAGATAGTTTTGTATTAATAGAAGATAATCGGTGCTATTTCAAATCTTCTGCAGCCCTCCGAGTTTGCAAACACTTGAAGGGAGCATGGAAACTATTATACCTCTTACTAGTTGTTCCAAGCGCCTTAAGAGATTGCTTTTATGAAATAGTCGCTAAAAATAGATATAGATGGTTTGGAAAGAAGGAAAGTTGTATGTTACCTTCCCCGAATGAGAGAAAACGTTTTTTGGCAGACGAGGAAGTATAAATATTTGTGGCATGACAAAGGGGCCTCGTATATAAGATGGGTTATGATGCGTCATAAGTTAACAATAAATGAATACTGATATAAATCCACGGGTGCGGGTTTAAAAAAAACTTAGTTTGTTACAATTTCCCCATTAAACAGGAAAAGGATGAGGACGATGGTTCGTCGTTTGAAAAGGTTAAAGAATGTTGCTACGGTATTAAGCTTCTAAGTAAAAAAAGATTTATTCTACTTAGAAGCGAGGGAAAAGAATGAAACAACATCGATTTAATCACTGGTCAGAAATTAAGTATTTAAAGGATATTGTCACTAACCCCATGATTGAGGTAGGGGAGTATTCCTACTATTCCGGTTATTACGATAACTTTGATTTTGAAGACGGATGCGTTAGATACCTATGGGGAGATGAAAAATCAAGAAAGTTATTTAACCCTATTGAAGAACATGGTTGGCATTTAGATAAGTTGATCATAGGAAATTACGTATGCATTGCGAGTGGTGTAGTTATTTTAATGGGTGGAAATCACAATCATCATCCTGAATGGATTACAGTGTATCCTTTTGAGGAGCAAATTAAAACCTCCTACGAGCCAAAAGGGGATACGATCATCGAAAGTGATGCCTGGATTGGCATGAATGCAATGATTATGCTTGGTGTGACAGTAGGTGAAGGTGCAATTGTTGCGGCTGGATCGGTTGTTACAAAAGACGTCCCACCATATACGATAGTAGGCGGAAACCCCGTTAAAGAGATAAAGAAACGCTTTACAGACGAAGAAGTCGAAAAGTTAAAGGAAATGCGTTGGTACGATTGGGAACGTGAGAAAATTGAACGAGCTAGTCATATTTTGTCCAGCTCTTCTATTGACCAATTATATGAATTTTATCAAAGGGAAATAAAACTATAACGGTTTAATTATAGATCATCTTATTGAATAAAAACGAATAAGTTTAATAAGCCATAGTCTTCTTTCTTAATAGCTATATTTGGAAAATCAACGTTATAGCATATATTTTTGACCAAACTTTATTATATTCCAACACGAACATCTTTAATATAAAAGCTTGAGGAATAAACGAGGGAAAACCTTCTTATACAAGAGGATCCCTCGTTTATTTTAATTATGTATCCCATCATGGAGCATGCTTGGAAGAGCGTGCTTTATTTATTTCAAAATGAATTCGTTGTTTAGGATAGAATTATATAAAATTGGGCTAACGTCTAGTCAAATTTATTTATTACGAATAGCTTAATATCGTTAGGTATAGGTATTTGATTATATTCTTTGTTTTGCGATTTTACTGGAAATATAAGGAGGAAATCAAATGTATAATGAAGAGCAAGTTCCACAAATACAAGAAGTTGACGAGAGAATAATTGGTAGGCCATTTGGCCATGGTTTCGGTAGACCATTTGATTATGGCTTCGGCAGACCATTCGGTTATGGCTTCGGAGGCCCCTTTGTTGGAGGAGTTTTAGGTGGCCTATTAGGTAGTGCCTTAATCAGCCCTTATGCATATGGCTATGGTTATCCATATCCGTATTATGGAGGCTATGGTTATCCATATTATTATTAATTAAGAGAAAAATCAAAGGCTAGTGTTATTTACCATTAGTAGCATTGTTTTTTAAGCAAACTTAAGAAAAAGATCAGTATTCATGAGCAAATTCCGTATAATCTCCCTCACTTAATAATAAAGTAAACCCCCTACTCGATAAAAGTAGGGGATTTTTATCCTATAGATAATCTCTTCTCAAATCTTCCTGAGAGCGTGGGGAGATGTATGCTGGTGCTACATCATAAACGGTTTTTGCTCCGTATTGTTTTTCTTGACTTAGGCGGTGTGCTGCTCTTGCATACGCTACTAATACACTAGCGGTGAATTCTGGGTTACTGTCCAGTTTAAGGGAGAATTCATAAATTTGTTTGTTGTCTCCTGTGTTACCACCGCGAATGACAAATCCACCATGAGGAGCTTTTGAGTGATCACGTTGTAATTCTTCATCTGTTATAAAATTGACTTCTGTTTCGTAATCAGCAAAATAGTTTGGCATTGTTTTAATTTCATTTTCAATAGCTGCTGTGTCTGCACCCTCTTCTGCTACAATATAGCAAACACGACGGTGTTTTTCAGCAGTTTCTAGTTTTGGATTTTCGCCACTACGTACTTTTTCGATTGCCTTTTCAGATGGAATCGTGTATTGTACGCCATTTTTTACTCCATTTACTCTTCTTACTGCGTCAGAGTGTCCTTGGCTTAACCCTTTACCCCAGAATGTATAATTTTCACCATTTGGGATAATTGCATCAGCCATCACGCGGTTAATGGAAAATAAACCTGGGTCCCAACCTACTGAGATAATTGCAGTTGTATTGTTTTTGCTAGCTGCTTCATCCACGGATTGATAAAATTCGGGGATTTTAGCATGTGTATCAAAACTGTCTACTGTATTGAACATGCTTGCAAAGTGTGGAGTTTGTTCAGGTAAGTCTGTTGCAGATCCTCCGCAAAGGAGCATAACATCTATTTCATCTTTAAAATTAATTGCATCTGATATATGTACAGCTTTAACACTAGGTTCATTTAGTGTTAGAGATTCAGGTTCTCTTCTTGTAAAAACTGCTACTAATTCCATATCAGGAGTTTCTTTAATCGCTTTTACTGCACCTTTTCCTAGATTTCCGTAACCAACGATTCCTAGTCTAATTTTGTCAGCCATTCTTAGTCCTCCTTTAGTTATTACTTATCTACTTATATTACTTTAAATAATTTTCCATGATAAATCAAATGTGAATACTGATTTTGCAGCTTACCCATGTCTGTTGCATTTAGTAAAAGTCGCTTAAGGACAAATTCAATGTCAGGTAAGTTGAATGTTAAGCTAATAATCGCCATTCTTGTCCAGGCTACATGTTCTTCCCATAGACTACGCATGTCATTTCTATAATCTACCTCGGCCTGACTGATGCAATGTTCAGGTTGCCTCGTAATATTTTCAGAAATAGGTATGGAAATTTGCTGACCAATATAAAGATGATTGGGATTAACAAATGGATTTAGCGCAAGGATATGGTTAACAGTTGTGTTGTATCTTTGGGCTAAGATCCAGTAATCATCTCCTGGTTGGATAGAGTGGGTGTATAATCTTTCCAATTTTTTCGCTCCCTTTAGTAATTTGACTAAACTTCCGTAATACAATATTCATATAAGAATAAACAGGTGAATTTTTTGAAGAGTATAAAATTAACATATTCCCTTGAAAGATTCATTACAGAAAGATAATTCAGAATATGTTACACTAAAATAAATGGTTTTTGCTTTTGGAGAGGAGTCCGAGATTTTGGATTTACAGAAAAAAGTATCGAAGCTTTCGAAAGATGAATTAGTAGAATTAGTCCTATATCTTGTTGAAGGGGACGAAGATGTGGGGAGAAAGGCAGAGTTTAAGCTTTTGACCCCTAATGATGAAGTGAAAGCTAGTAAACAACTAATCAGAAAATATATAAACGAGAATAAGAGGCAAGGGTTTATTTCCTGGAGAAATGTCCATGCTGCGTTGCAAGGAGCAGAGATGGTCCTTGACAAAGGCCGAGAAAAATTGGTGAACGGGGAGGAAGATACTGCAATTCGATTAGGAATTTCCGTACTTTCCATTGTGATAGATATGCTTCAGTACACCGATGATTCAGGCGGAGAAGTAGGGTATATTGTGAATGAAAGCATTACACTTCTGAAGGATGCCTCGTCTATGATTCTAGTATCAACTGACCTCCGAATACAAGATAAAATGTTCCAACTAATTTTGAAGGAATCTATGCAAAAACGATATGATGGCTGGAATGATATACGCTATGAATTATTAGATGTTTGCACGATTTATTCCGCTCGTATCCATGCAAGACTTAAGTTGGAAGAAACACTGGAAAAACTTCTGGCTGATATTTCGACTATTTCCTCAAGGTCTTCAGATTATGATCAGCAGTCTATTAAACAATTGCAGCTGAAAATTCTAGAACGAAATGGGGAACTAGATAAAGCGGAGCAACTTATTAATGATAACTTAGATTTTGACGAGTTTAGAGAACTAGCGATTGAAAAAGAAATGGCTAATGGCAGTTATGACACGGCCTTAAAAATATGTGAAGACGGGGAAGAGAATGATTGTGACTATCCAGGTCTTCTAAAGAAGTGGAAACAATATCGGTTACAAATTTATGAAGCGATAGAGGACATGGAAAAACAAAAAGAGGTATTGCTTGATTTTGTTTATGATAATGAATATGAAGCATATGCGAAACTAAAAGATTTATATTCTGAAGAGGAATGGAACGATGTTTTAGATAAAATTTTTGATGTATTTGAAAATAAGTCTGGTTACTTGCCGCATGTTTATGTGTATATAGCTAAAACAGAAAACAGAAGTGATAAAGTACTTATATACTGCGAGCAATCACCAATTACCATTGTAGAGCTCTATCCATATTTAATAAATGATTATCCCGAAAAGGTAGAAGATATATTTACAAAATATATAAGATTTGAGGCAGATCACGCTTCGGAAAGAAAAACATATCGTAACGTTTGCCGAAAACTTACCGTATTCAAGGAAGCATGTGGAGAAACGAAATTTAAGGAGCTAGTAAAAGAACTGAAGCAAACTTATGACCGAAAACCTGCATTTTTGAATGAGTTAGAGAAAGTGGAAAAATAGGTAAAGCTAATTTAGCGTAATTATTTCAAAATTACAAAGAAGAATAGGATTAAAGTAATCATTAGTAAAGATGCTGGATATTCTTTCTGCCCCTTTTGTACTGTAAATAATTATAACTTTATACTTTCCTGCTTTCAAAAAAACGAGATTGCTACAAGTCAAGTAGCTTTCTCGTTTTTTCATTTATCCCTTACTGATTGATTGTAGTTTGTTTTTCATATATTTTTTTCGAAAAGTGATCCAAGTGGTTTTTAATGAGGAGTACAATCCGATTGCTGCTGCTCCATAAAAACCTCCCATAAAAATCCCAGCTATTAAATCGTGACGGTGACTAATGAATATGGAGATTAGAAAACCTAAAGCTGATGCGATAGTAGGAAAATATTTATGAGGAATTGGAAATAGCTTAAAAAACTGTGTAATGATTACAATTAGTGGCACTGCAATAACTGCATCCCAAAAGTTTGTGTGTATTTCAGGAAATGACATAGACCTCACTCCTTATTCTTGTTTGATATTCATATTGTAAACATTAATTACATTTTTATCCTACCTAAACAGGTAGTAAGACTCTCGCCTCAAATTTCTAGGGAAACAAAGAGGGTAGGTGAGACATTAACCTACCGTAAAGATCCTATAAGTACGACTAATCATCAGTGGGGAATGAAGGAACGGATAGCCCAAGAACAATAAAAGCAAAATAAGCGTTCAATTACTTCCATTCATTGTATGATGGTAATGGAGGCGGTTCAAAAAAATCCGCTGAACACGACACTTCGCAATTTTTAAAAAAATAGAAGGAGGAGTTCGATTGTCCACAAAAACGATATTAAGTATAGCGGAAAGAAGAAAGGCATTGGAAGATCGCTATCCAATCTGGCCAAGGGATACGATTGCAAGACATTTTGAAAAAGCATGCTCAGAATATAAAGATAGACCGTATATGTACATAGATGGAAAAGAATTAACATACGGAGAAGTATGGGACCTGGCAGTTCAATATGCGAAAGCGTTCATGAAACTTGGGGTAAAACGAAGAGATCATATCGCGATTTTAATGAATAATGATGCTACGTATCCATCTTTAATGATTGCGTCCTCCATGGTTGGGGCAGTGTTTATTCCAATTAATGCGATGCTTACGAAAGATGAGCTAGGGTATATTGTTTCTCAATCGGATACACAGTATTTGTTAGTACAGCAAACGGTAAAAAATCAACGTCATGCAGAAGTAGTAGCAGAATTGCTGGATACTCCAGAATTTCAGGAGAATAGCCAGATTGAAAAAGTGATAGGTATCCCGACTGATGAGAAAGATGCAATGGATAGACGTTTTCTTCTTTGGAATGATTTTCTAAAAGGGTCGGATTCCATTACCGATGAGGAGTTCCAACAAAGATGGGATGAGTCTCGTTACCCTGATGAGGTAGCTATAATTATGTATACATCTGGTTCAACAGGGAGTCCAAAAGGTGTTATGCTAACGGAAGATATGCTTCTTCGTGCTAGTTATGCCACATGTATGAGTAGAGCAATTGAAGATGGTCGTGTCACATTTGCACCATTGCCGTTTTATCATTGCTTTGCGATTATTGAAGCGATTTTAGCGATGTCCTTTGTTGGGGGTTCGTTTATTTCGGCTCTCGGGGCATCACCACTTCAGTCTTTACAATTAATGGAAAAATATAAAGCAAATGACTATTTATGTGTTCCATCTACTTTGGTACCATTGTTAAATCATCCACGTGTTTCGGAATTTGATTTATCGAATCTTTTTGCCATGTGGTGCGGTGCGGCACCTGCTCCTATTCCCGTTTGGCAAAAAGCAATGAATGTATTGGGACTAACAGAAATGATTACAGGTTATGGACAAACAGAGGTTTCTTCATCAGGAGTAACAACGGAAATTGGCGATCCATTAGAGCGTATTTCCACAAGAGTAGGACGTCCAAAATTAGGTGGTTCCAGTAGTGTAACGGAATTTAACGGAAGTAATGTTCAATATAAAACGATTGATCCGGACACAAGAAAAACCTTACCAGCTGGTTCTGTCGGTGAACTTGTAGTTAGAGGAAACACAGTAACGCATGGCTATTATAAGAAACCTAAAGAAACAGCGGAAGCGATCGATAAAGACGGATGGTTACGTACTGGAGATGTAGGTAGAATCGATGAAAATGGCTATATCCAGCTTCTTGGAAGAAGTAAGGAAATGTACAAGGTTTCTGGAGAATTAGTATCCCCGCGTGAAGTGGAGGTCGTTATTTCTGAGCATCCGGCAGTTAGTCAAGTCAACGTCATTGGAGTACCGGATTCCATAACAACAGAAATAGGAGCAGCTTTTATTGAGCTTAAACTAGGCGAAACTTGTACAAGAAGAGATATAATAGAATGGTGTTCTTCTCGGCTAGCAAAGTTTAAAATACCACGTCATGTATGGTTTGTCGAAGCATCTGAATGGCCAATGACAAGTACAGGTAAAGTTCAAAAATTTCGTCTAAAAGATATTGCTAAAGCTAAACTATCTTAATAATAGAAAATTAAGTAAGGAGAGACAAAAATGACAGATAGATGGCATCAAGAAAATATGCGTGTCCAATATAAAGATACAGATCAGATGGGTGTCGTACATCACGGAAATTATGTAACGTGGTTTGAGGTAAGCCGCACAGAATGGATTCGCCACTACGGATTTGCTTATAGTAAAATGGAGGAATACGGAGTTCTTCTTCCTGTATTAGATGTAAACATTCAATATAAGAAATCCGCTCACTACGATGATTGCGTAGCGGTTTTTTCAAAAGTTACCAAATATTCCCCAGTACGTATTGAATTTTATTATGAAGTAAGAAAAATAAGTGAGGAAGAATTTGCACAAGAAAAAGGGGAAACAATGGAACCCTTTGGTGAGCTACTTGCAAAAGGAACGACGAAACATATGTGGGTAAACCAGGAATGGAAACCAGTGCGAATGAATAAAGTCGCACCAGAAATTTATGAAGTTCTTGAAAAAGTTATGGGGTAGGGGGGCATTGCACCTCCCCAATTCCACCTACTTTTGCGCCATATTTAATTCTCTTTTATCTAAAGTACCTGAGTTCGACAGTTGCTCACATTCATGAAAAGCAAAATGCTTACACCCAAGACATTTCTGAAAATTAATTTTCGTTAAAGCAACGTTAATTGCTTCACCAGTCCGTTCAAATATATGTTCTTCCCCTACTTCCTTGTATAAACCAGATAGTCTCATTTGCTCTTTTATTTCTGGTTGAAGACCGGAAATAAGAATAGTTCCACCATTTTTCCTAAAGTATTGAACGATATTTCTAAAGTTGGCTTCTCCTGTTGTATCCATAAATGGAACATTGCCCATCCGTAATATCAACACTTTTGGTTTGTAATGGATAGACTCCATGACTCGTTGTTCAAAAAGTTGCGCCGCACCAAAGAAAAGAGGCCCTTCAATGGTATAGATGCTAATTTGTGGACAATCATGAGTATCATGGACTACATGAGATGCAACAGTTTCATGTTGATTGCTATGGTCGGGTAGTACTCTGGAAACTATGGAAATGTTACTCATTCGCTTTGCAAATAATACAAGTGCCAGAATAAGACCTACTAATACCGCCGTTGTAATACTAGTAAATACGGTCAAAAGAAATGTAACTAATAGAACGAGAGAGTCCCCAGTTTTTAACTGTAATAAATGTGCAAACTGTTTTCTTTCTGCCATATTCCATGCCACAATCATTAAGACTGGCGCTATACTTGCTAATGGAATTTGGGAGGCATAAGGTGCAAAGATAAGGACAGTCATTAAGACAATAACGCCATGGATAACACCTGACATGCGGGTAGCCGCCCCAGATTTAATATTGGTTGCTGTTCTCGCAATAGCTCCTGTAGCAGGAATACCACCAAATAAAGGCGTGACGATATTCGCAACCCCTTGGCCAACTAATTCTCGGTTACTATTATGTTTACTATTAGTCATTCCATCTGCAACCACTGCTGATAATAAAGATTCAATACCGCCCAATGCAGCGATGGTAAAGGCAGGGACTAATAAATACATGATTCGTTCCAATGTTATTTCTGGAAAATGAAATGTTGGCAATTGACTCGGAATATTACCATAAGTTGAACCGATTGTGGCAATGTTTTCTTTGAAGAATAGCATCGCAATGATGGTAGAGATAATGAGACCAATAATCGATCCAGGTATTTTTGGGAATAACTTTGGTGTAATTAAAATAACAACTAAACACACGATAGCTGTGATAATACTATATAGATTAATAGAATTTAGATGAAGAAGAATTTCCTTCATGTTATCGATGAATTTTTCATGCTTCTCTAAATCGGATAATCCTAGAAAGTTGCCAATTTGTCCAGAAAATATAATGACAGCAATCCCTGAAGTAAATCCAATCGTTACCGGACGTGGGATATATTTTATTAATGACCCGATTTTGAAAAAGCCCATAATACACAACATAACCCCGGCTAATAAACCAGCAAGTAATAAATCTTCATATCCATAAGTGATGACAATGCCGAGTAGTATGGGAACAAAAGCGCCGGTAGGACCCCCAATTTGAAATTTGGAACCACCAAGAATCGAGATAATAATCCCTGCGATACAAGAAGTATAAATACCGTACTCTGGTTTTACACCGGACGCGATAGCAAAAGCCATGGCCAAAGGGATCGCGATGACGCCGACAATCGTTCCCGAAAGAAGATCCTTTTGAAAGTGATTCCATGAGTAACCGTTTAAACGTTCAAACAAAAGCCCCTTCATTTCTTTATCTATACCCCTTTAAGTTATTATTAATCTATTTAAATTGCTGTCTAAATCTTTACTTTTTATCTAATTCCTTATACATAGATATCGTATTAATTAGGTGGTTATCGAATATTTCCTTTGCCACCTCAAGTAATTTAATAATGGAAGGGTCGCGGAGAGAATAGATAACTCTTTTTCCGTCCTTCGTTCCAACAACAATATTTTTTGCCCGTAATACACTTAGTTGTTGAGAAACATTAGAACCCTCACTGTTTAAAACACTCTGTATTTCATTCACACTCTTATCACCCTCTGCCAATAATTCTAAAATACGAATTCTTAATGGATGAGCTAGTGCTTTAAAAAAATCTGCTTTAAACTCCTGTAAATCAGACCACAATGGAAAAACACCCTTTCAACTAAACATATTCAAATATTTGAATATGTATATCTAACTATACCCCATCTTTATCGTAATGACAAGGGGCGGCATGAACAGGAAAAGCCATCCAAGAAAATTGGATGGCTTTTCAAGTGTTTATAAGATGACAAATCATACTTTTAATTTACCTTTTGTTTCGTATAAGGGATTTTTAAAATTTTCCTTTAAGTACTGAAGTCCATATAATAAATAAGCTTTATAATGGAGATAACAGAAAAATTGTAATTTGTTTAACCTATGAAGTTTGACAATCCTTATTTTCTTTAGAATACCCATAAAAATGAATGCAAATAATCCATGAGATATTATATTAACAATTACAAACTTCTTGAAATTGCTATACGTATATTTCAGAATCCACATGGAAGCTGGCATATATGGACCAATACTAAACGGAAGCTCATTGGTTAAAAAGCTTCCTTTCTTATTGTAAAAAATCCACCACTTCTTTTTATTACCTATTATATGATTAATGGTTTCGAAAATCACGATGATTAGTCCGGAAATGGAATAGCGTTTAAAGCTTCGTTTCCCAATAAAAATGACAGATAACCAAGGAATTACTATAAGTAACATATTAAAAAGGATATATCGTAGTTTGGAAGACATGGTCAAAAGAACTCCTTTTTTTCGTGATAACCATAATATTCCCAACTACCTTATTCATATCCATTTTTGGCCAGTTTTTAGTAGGTAGGGAAAGCATAAACATCTTTACGATGGGGCTCCGATTACTTACCACATTGTAAAGATTTGAATAAGTGCAACTAAGGCACTTGCCTAACCTAAAATGCCAAGTTTTTTAATAGTAGAAATATTGTCTGAGTACTAATTAAAACTAAGCATACAATGGTTATTTTCTATCTAACAGGGGTATTGTATAGAAAAGGGGGGAATAAGATTGCATTACGTCATTATAGGTGGTGTTGCTGCAGGGATGAGTGCAGCAATGGAGATTGTTCGTACGGATGAATCAGCGGAAATTACGGTTTTAGAACGAGGTACCGATTATTCATACGGGCAGTGCGGGTTACCTTATGTAGTAAATGGAGTAGTTCCTTCATTAGATGATGTAGTTGCCCGAAGTGTTAAGACATTCAGAGAAAAATATCATATGGATGCAAGAGTAAATACAGAGGTAACTAACATAGATGTGCAAGACCAAAAGGTGAAAGGGATCGATACAGAAACGAAAGAGACTATTGAAGTTCCATATGATCGCTTACTAATCGCTTCAGGTTCCGACCCAATTGTTCCGGATTGGGAAGGAGTTCAATTAAAAGGGATTCATACATTGAAAACATTACGTGATACGGAAGGAATGATGAACGACTTAACTGACAATGTAAACCATGTCACGATTGTTGGTGGAGGATATGTCGGTTTAGAAATGGCTGAAAGTTTTAAAACACTCGGCAAAATGTAACCCTTATTCAACGTGGCCAACAAGTGGCGAAGATTTTTGATGAGGATATGGCCGAGCTTATTCATGAGGAAGCAAAGAAAAACGATATTGAACTGATATTAGGGGAATCCGTTGAAGCCTTTTTAGGTAAGGACCGAGTAGAAGCGGTAAAAACGGACAAGCGATCACATGATACTGACTTCGTTCTATTAGCTATTGGGGTGCAGCCAAACACAAGCATCTTAAAAGATACAGGTATCCATATGAATGAACAAGGAGCCATTCATGTGAATGCATATATGAAAACATCGATTAAAAATATTTATTCAGCAGGAGACTGTGCGACGCAGTATCATATAGTAAAACAACTAGATGATCACATTCCATTAGGGACAACTGCTAATAAACAAGGAAGAATCGCTGGAGCAAATATGGCAGGAAATCCATTATCGTTTAAAGGGATTGTAGGAACATCGATTGTGAAATTTTTTGATTTAACGTTAGGAAGAACAGGTTTATCGGAAAGAGAGGCAAAACAATTAAATCTGCCGTATTCCATACAGACGACGAAAGCAAATTCACATGCAGGGTATTACCCAGGTGGGGAAACATTGCATATTAAACTTCTCTACCATACAAAGACTAGTGAATTACTTGGTGGTCAAATAATCGGTAAAAAAGGTGTGGATAAACGAATCGATGTGTTAGCTACTGCACTGTATAATAAAATGACCATTCACCAACTGCTAGATTTAGACCTTGCCTATGCTCCACCGTACAATGGAGTGTGGGATCCAACGCAACAAATGGCGAGAAAGGTGTAGAGACAGTGGGTCAGTGGGTTCCATGTCCCGCTTGCTTTGATGAAATTTTTATCAAGAATCACCACTAGGATATCAGTATTCGAGGGCAAGAAATCAGGAATCACCACTAGGATATCAGTACACGGAAGCGAGATATCGGTAAATACCACTAGGATATCAGTACACGGAAGCAAGATATCGGTAAACACTGCTGGGATATCAGTACACGGAAGCAAGATATCGGTAAACACTGCTGGGATATCAGTACACGGAAGCAAGATATCGGTAAACAC
>NZ_JBHTKV010000011.1:80676-110760 GCF_042678465.1 Oceanobacillus caeni
ACCATTGGGATATCAGTACACGGGAGCAAGAAATCAGGATTCGTAAGTATATGATCAGGATTTCCGTTACCCCGCTTCAAATATAAGGTTCTTGACCCGTTTTAAGACTCCCACCTTAAGCTTCTGAGGAAACTAAGAAGGTAGGTGGGAGATCACCTGCCCGTAAAGGTCCGATAAGTGCGACTAACCGTGAGAGGGGGATGTGGGAAAACCACCGCTGATGGAAGTCTTCTTTATACAAAGTAGCTGAAAAGCCATTCCCTATTTGGTGTAAGGGAATGGCTTGTTCCTTTCATTATATTAATTGTTCTTTTCAATTAACCCTTCTTCTTCAAGATAGTTCTGTGCGATTTTATAAGCACTTTTTCCTTCAACTGCTACTTGATAGTTCATCTCGCGCATCTGTTCATCGGTGATCTTTCCAGCAAGTTGATTAAGAATCGCTTCTAATTCCGGATACTTCTCTAATGTTTCACTCCTAAGTAAAGCAGCTCCTTGATATGGTGGGAATAATTCTTGGTCATCCTCTAGAACTTTAAGATTATATCTTCTCAATTCACTATCTGTTGAATAGGCGTCGATCAAATTGATTTCATTTTGCTCCATAGCTGTATACCTAAGTTTTGGCTCCATTGTTACGAGATTAGGAAATTCAAGATTATATTTTTCTTGAATCCCAACATAACCATCTTCACGGTCAGAAAATTCCAAAGTGAAACCTGCTTTCACGTCACCTTCTATACCATGTAAATCGGATATGGATTCAAGACTATGTTTTTCTGCGAATGGTGCAGAAACAGCTAGTGCATACGTATTGTTATATTGCATTGGTTCGAGTAAAGTAAAATCAAATTTCTCGAATAATCCATCTCGTGCTTGCTCATATACCTCTTGTTTATCATTACTTATCGGAGTTTCTTTTAAAAATTGTGTTACAATCGTTCCAGTGAACTCAGGGTATATATCAATTTCACCTGACTGTAAAGCGTTAAATAAGAAAGATGTTTTCCCAAGTCCAGGTTCTAATTTCACGTTTAAATCTGTTTCATCCTCAATTAATAATTTGTACATATTAATCAGAATTTCGGGTTCAGAACCTAATTTTCCGCCAATAACGATGCTTTCTTGGCTTCCCTTCAAGGCGTTAGGTGCGATGGAAATACCGGCAGCCAATATAACAATTACAAGAATCGATACCAGTAATTTTTTGTAAGAAAGTTTTTGCATTCCTCGTAACAACAAATCAAATATAATGGCCAATAGTGCAGCGGGAATAGCACCAAGAATAATAAGAGAAGAATCATTTCGGTCGATTCCTAGTAAAATAAGATCACCTAAACCACCTGCGCCTATTAATGCGGCAAGAGTAGCAGTACCAATTATTAACACCATTGCCGTACGAATTCCCGCCATAATGACTGGCATTGCAAGAGGTAACTCTACTTTCAACAATCTTCTCGGTGTGTTCATTCCCATTGCCATGGCCGCTTCGATTAAAGAAGAGTCCACTTCTTTTATTCCGGTATATGTATTACGTAGAATGGGAAGAAGTGCGTAAATAATAAGCGCAATGATAGCAGGAACCTTTCCAATACCGAATAATGGGATGAATAAACCTAATAATGCTAACGAAGGAATGGTTTGTAAAACAGCGGTAATTTCAATAATACTTTCAGCAATACGTGCTTTTTTTGTTAAGTAAATCCCCAATGGAATGGAAATAATGACAGCAAAGAATAACGCGATAAAAGATAGTTGAATATGTTCAAAAAGTGCTTGAATCAATTGATCTTGGCGGTTTTGGAATACATTTATGAAGTTAGACATGATTGTTTCCTCCCACCGGTACACTTTCAGAAAGATAATGGATGAGCATTTGTCTGTTGATATACCCAATCGCTTGTCCATTTTTTTCTACCCTAATTTGTTCGTGTTCAGATAAAAGCGTTAAAACTTCCTCAAGTGACGCATGGGCAGTTAATGATGGAGAAGACGACAGATTATTATGATGTGCAGGTTCCATCAGATCCTCTAAGCTGAAATCAGAATTCATCCATGATGCCCCACTTACAAAATCTCTAACAAAGTCATTGGAAGGGTGACTTATCAATTCTTCTGGAGTTGCCAATTGTACGATTTTCCCATCATTCATCAAACAAATTCGATCCGCTAATTTCATTGCTTCCTTCATGTCGTGCGTAACAAAAATTATTGTTTTCTTAATACTTTTTTGTAAATGAATGATATCATCTTGTAATTTCTCCCGGCTAAGTGGATCAAGTGCACTAAAGGGTTCGTCCATTAAAATGATTTCTGGATCAGCTGCTAGAGCGCGAATTACTCCAACTCTCTGCTGTTCCCCTCCAGATAGTTCACTCGGTTTACGATTTCGATATGTATCCGGGTCAAGCCCCACCATTTCTAATAGTTCCGTAACGCGGCGATAAATGTTATCTTTTTTCCATTTTTTTAATTCAGGGACAATCGCGATATTTTCCTCAATCGTCATATGAGGAAATAATGCAATTTGTTGTAAGACATAACCAATGTCCCAGCGAAGTTCGTGAATATTAAAATCACTTATTTTCCTTCCATTGACGAAAATCGTACCATCTGACAATGGAATGAGTCGATTCATCATTTTTAAAGTAGTCGTCTTACCACAACCACTGGGACCAATGAGAACAAAGAATTCTCCTTTGTTAATCGTAAAGTTTATCGAATCCACTGCTCTAGTCCCATCTTCATAAACTTTACTAACATTTTCAAATGTAATCATGTTGTATAAGCTCCTTCTATTTACTAATTCTTCTTTTCTAACTATATCTCTTTTTTCATCATGTTAAACCTATGGGATGATTAAAGGGGAGGCAGTAACATTTGGAATCATTAGACATATAATTCATATTAATACGAGTTGTAAACAATGAATTAATATTGGAGTTGAATAAAAATGGGAAGAGAATTTCTGCCGTTGTTTAATGAATGGGCAAATTCCTATGACGACACGATTAGTGGATCGGATAAGGAATATAGAACCGTATTCGAACGTTATGATGAAATATTGGAAGAAGTAGCCAATAAAGCAGAAGGGAATGTATTGGAGTTTGGAGTTGGGACAGGAAATTTATCTAAGAAAATCATGGAAAAGGGACAGGAACTGATTGGCATTGAGCCATCCGTAGCAATGCGGAAGATTGTAAAAGAAAAATATCCGTCTATACAAGTTTTTGATGGAGATTTTCTAGAATTTCCAACTATCCGCGAGACCGTTGATTCGATTGTAAGCACCTATGCTTTTCATCACTTAACAGATTTGGAAAAAGAAGATGCAATAAGAAAATATGCTTCCTTACTTCCTTCACATGGAAAAATTATTTTTGCGGATACTGTTTTTGAAACTGAAAAAGCAAAGGAAGACATGATAGAAGATGCAATGAAGAAAGAATATCACCGGTTAGCCAATGATTTGAAGAGCGAATATTATACAACGATTGAAGTATTGCGTCAGATTTTTAACCGAAATCACTTTGATGTAACATTTGAAAAAATGAATGACTTTGTCTGGCTATTCATTGCTACGAAGCATGATCAGGTAAGGGGGAAGTGACATGGCAGTTTATCACGCAATTAAAGAATTAATTGGTGAGACCCCATTATTAGAGCTTAGCCATTTTTCCTTACCTAAAGGGGTTAGGTTGTATGCTAAGTTAGAATTTTTTAACCCTGGAGGAAGTGTGAAAGATCGTCTCGGAATGGAATTAATAGAGGATGCATTCGAACGTGGTGTCGTGACAAAAGGCGGTACCATTATTGAACCAACCGCTGGAAATACTGGGATTGGCTTAGCCCTTGCAGCGAAAGAAAAAGGACTTCATATTATTTTTTGTGTACCGGAACATTTTAGTAGGGAAAAACAAATGATCATGAAAGCCCTCGGTGCAGAAATTGTCCATACACCACGAGATTTAGGGATGGTTGGTGCCATTGAGAAATCAAAGCAATTAGTACATGACATTCCAAACAGCTATTGTCCGCAACAATTTGCTAATCCCGCTAATCCAAAAGCATATTATAAAACCCTCGCACCGGAGATTTGGAATGATTTAAATGGAAAAGTAGATATTTTTGTTGCTGGTGCAGGTTCTGGCGGTACTTTTATGGGAGTTTCCCAGTATTTAAAAGAAAAGAATCCAGATGTGAAGACAGCTATTGTGGAACCCGAAGGATCAATCATTGCAGGAGGAAAGCCGGGACCACATGAAACAGAGGGAATTGGGATGGAATTTTTACCTGATTATATGGAACGGTCCTATTTAAATGCCATTCACACCATTTCGGATGAAGATGCTTTTCGGATGGTTAAAGAATTGGCTCAAAAAGAAGGACTGCTAGTCGGAAGTTCTTCTGGTGCTGCCATGGTAGCCGCGTTAAAAGAGGCAGAACAAGCAAAAGAGGGAACGAATATTGTAATAGTCTTTCCAGATGGTAGTGACAGATATCTAAGTAAAAATATTTATCGTATATAAGGGGAGAAAAGAAAATGAGAAATAGAACTAAAATGGTGCATGGTGGAATTACTTCGGATGAACAAACAGGTGCTGTATCTGTTCCAATTTATCAAGTAAGTACGTATAAACAGGATGCTGCTGGCAAACATCGCGGTTATGAATATTCACGAACAGGAAACCCGACAAGATATGCCCTTGAGGAAACAATTGCTAATTTAGAAAACGGGGTAGCCGGTTTTGCTTTTGGTTCTGGTATGGCAGCCATTACCACCGTCATGATGTTATTGGATGCAGAGGATCACGTTGTTATGACAGATGATATTTATGGTGGAACCTATCGTTTAATGACAAAGGTATTCAATCGTTTCAAATTGGACCATACGTATGTTGATACTAGTGTTCCAGAAAAGGTAGAAGCGGCTATTACCCCAAAAACGAGAGCATTGTATATTGAAACACCGACAAATCCATTGTTAAAAATCACTGACTTACAAAAGATGTCTGAAATCGCTAAGAAGCATGATCTTTTATTAATTGTGGATAATACATTCGCAACACCATACTGGCAACAACCTATTGACTTAGGTGCCAATATTGTTTTACACAGTGCAACGAAATATATTGGCGGACATAGTGATGTTGTAGCGGGATTAGTTGTTGTTGATTCCATTGAATTAGCGGAAAAAATGCATTTCATCCAGAATTCAGTTGGTGCGGTTTTAGGTCCACATGATTCTTGGCTATTAATGAGAGGGATCAAAACATTAGGACTGCGAATGGAAGCAATTGAGGAAAATACAAGGAGCATTGCAGCATTTCTACAATCACATCATAAAGTATCATCCATCCATTATCCAGGGCTCACCGACCATCGCGGTCACGATATTGCAAAACAACAATCTAGTGGTTTTGGCGGGATGATTTCCTTTGATGTTGGAAGCGGAGAATTAACAGATCAAGTGTTACAAAAGGTGAAATATTTTACACTTGCGGAGAGTCTAGGTGCGGTGGAAAGTCTCATATCCGTACCAGCAAAAATGACGCATGCTTCCATTCCAAAAGAAAGAAGAGAAGAGCTCGGAATTACAGATGGATTAATCCGCCTTTCTGTTGGAATAGAAGATAGTGAAGATTTAATAGAAGATTTAGAACAGGCGCTAGAATAGAGCTAGTGGGGACGGGATCCTTATCCCATGTCCCCACGACCCTAAAATAGTTATTGTATATTTAACTTTTTTTATATATAATAATTTATATTCATGCAATAAAATGTATAAAATTACATAAGTTAATATTGGAATAAATGAAAAAATTTACATGGAGGAGAAGTACATATGGAAAAAACAACGAGTTATGATTGGCAACATTTGGTGGACTCCATTGGGAATTATTTAGCACCGAGTATGGCAAAAGATCATCCCAATCTGCCTGTTGTGAAGGCTGAGGGGTGCTACTACTATGGTGCAGACGGAAAAACATATTTAGATTTTACTTCGGGAATTGCGGTGGAAAACGTTGGTCACCGCCATCCAAAAGTTGTAGAAGCGATAAAGGAAGCTGCGGATTCTTTAGTTCACGGTCCATCAGGCGTCATCATCTATGAATCTATTTTAAAACTAGCAGCGGAATTACAGGAAATTTTGCCATCTGGTTTAGATAACTTTTTCTTCGCAAATAGTGGAACGGAAGCGATTGAAGGATGTATTAAACTTGCAAAACATGTAACAAGAAGACCATATGTCCTATCATTTACCGGTAATTTTCATGGAAGATCAATTGGTGCACTAAGTGTAACAACGTCAAAAAGTAAATACCGTAAATACCAACAACCTTCTTGGTTAACGTATCAGTTGCCGTATGCATTACCAGAATATTTACCGGAAGGAGCGGATCCTGAAGAATTTTTTCCGGAAAAATTAGAAAAAGACGTGAAGTCGTTATTCAAACATCAAGTGGATCCAGAAGAAGTGGCATGTATGATTTTAGAACCTGTAATGGGGGAGGGAGGATATATTATTCCACCCAAATCATGGATGAAAAAATTGCGTGAGATTTGTGATCGGTATGGAATTTTACTTATTTTTGATGAGGTACAGACAGGTTTTGGCCGAACTGGAGAATGGTTTGCTGCCCAAACATTCGATGTCACTCCGGATATTATGGCAATTGCTAAAGGGATTGCAGCTGGATTACCGTTAAGTGCTACCGTTGCATCCAAAGAATTGATGCAACAATGGCCACTTGGCTCCCATGGGACAACCTTTGGCGGAAATCCAATTGCTTGTTCAGCAGCACTTGCATCCTTATCCGTCATGAAAGAAGAAAAATTACTTGATAACACGAAAGCAATGGGAGAATATGCATTATCTCAATTAAATAAACTGAAGGAAAAATACGATGCCGTAAAAGATGTTCGTGGTGTTGGATTAATGCTAGGGATTGAGCTTCAAAATGCGGAAACTAAGGAACCAGATGGGGATGCCGTGATGACGGTATTAAACAGCTGTTTAGAAAAAGGGGTTCTTTATTATCTATGTGGTAACTCGGGTGAGGTTATACGTATGTTACCACCTTTAACCGTAACAAAAGAACAAATCGATCAAGGTATCGAGTGGCTTGATGAGGCATTGGGAGAATTATAGAAAGCTAAACCTCCTATTTTAAAAAATAGACAAACAAGAAGGGGTTTTTCCATTGAGTGAAAGTTTGAAACAGGCGGATGAAGTACATAAGTTAGAAAAAAATGCTTCCATTGATAGAAAAGGATTAATGAAATTTGTCTTACCATCTTTATTTGGTGCGTTTATTTTTCTATTCCCAATCATTGATGGGGGTGCTTTTAACATCCCTTTAGGTATTATAACGGAATATTTTATTGATTTATTAGCGGCATTTTTACCTACAATCGTAACCATTGTTATTGTCGCTTCAACGGTAATGAGCTTGATTTCAGCAATATTTAAACCGTCCTTTATTCAAAAAAGCGAAACATTAACTTCATTATTTGATGTGAATATTTTCTGGACTATAACTCGAACGATTGGCGGTATTTTTGCCGTCATGACATTTTGGGGCTCAGGGTGGGAGGTTATTTATTCGGAAGGCACTGGACAGGTAATGTATGGCTTACTTACAAGTTTAATTGTCTGGTTTTTTGTCGCATCCTTTTTAATGCCGTATTTAATTAATTTTGGGATTATGGAGTTTTTCGGAACATTGTTTAGAGGGGTCATTAAGCCATTATTTACATTACCGGGACGTTCAGCCATTGACTTACTAGCTTCTTGGATAGGAAATGTTAATGTTGGGGTGGTAATTACTAGAGAACAATATGAAACGGGTTATTATACTGGTCGTGAGGCTGCAGCTATCGCTACGTGTTTCTCTACAGTATCTCTTCCATTCTGTTTAGTTATAGCGGGCATGCTTGGTGTCGACCACATGTTTCCGATTTTTTACTTAACGATTGTCATTGCTGGTGTGGTTAGTGCGGTAATCATGCCAAGAATACCACCCATTTCAAAAATACCAGATACGTATTATACGGAAAATCATTATGAAGAAAATGTACCTGAAAATGTATCTAAATTCCGTTGGGCAGTAGAACAAGCTGTGAAACGCGCAAAAGTTGCAGGAACGTTTAAAGATCAAATTAAACAAGGAAATGATATTTTTCTCGGTATTGCATTTGTCCTTATGCCACAAGTAATGGCGATTGGTACGATTGCTTTGATCATTGCTGAGTTTACTCCATTTTTTCAAATTATATCATCACCAATTATTCCAGTGCTAGAACTTATGGGACTACCAGAAGCAGCTGAGGCAGCACCAGCAACGATTGTTGGTTTTATTGACATGTTCCTTCCAGCCGTTTTAGCATCTGGTATTGAAGCGGAAATTACTAGATTTGTAATCGGAGCATTATCCCTTGTGCAAATTATTTATTTAACGGAAATGGGAACGTTGCTACTGATCTCTAAAGTCCCAGTTAAACTATGGCATTTACTTGTTATTTTCATAGAACGTACCGTAATTTCTTTACCAATTATTGTACTTATTGCTCATATGATTTATTGAGACGAGGGTTCCTTGTCCTAAAAAGAAGGAGTATTTATGTTTATTCAACAACTTATTAATAAGCTTGGATCAGATAAAGTTAATGTAGAGGATAGTGTTTTAATACAACATAGTCATGATGAATCACCACATGAATCGGTCAAACCCGATGTTGTTGTTTTCCCGGAAAACCGGCAAGATATTGAGGGTATCTTAGAAATTGCTCGATCACACGAAATACCGGTGACACCTTATGGAATTGGTAGTGGCCTGGAAGGAGCTTCTATTCCTATACATAAAGGCATTTCTGTTAATTTTAAAAATATGAAACAGATTATTGACTTCTCACCTGAGGATTTGACGGTAACGGTCCAACCAGGGGTTACTCGGGTGGAATTAAATCAATATTTGCAAGAATATGGTCTCATGTTTCCAATTGATCCAAATACCGATGCCTCCATTGGTGGAATGGTAGCGACGAATGCAAGTGGTACAACCGGTGTTCGTTATGGTGCGATGAAAGATCAAATTCTTGATTTAGAAGTAGTATTGGTAGACGGAACCGTGATTCATACCGGAACAAAGGCAAGAAAATCATCTTCTGGCTATCTTGTAACCAATTTATTTGTTGGTTCAGAGGGTACGTTAGGAGTTTTTACGGAAGTTACCCTGAAGCTTTACGGAATTCCTGAAGAAACGATTATGGCAAGATGTACATTTGATACATTGGAAATGTGTGCAAAGGCAGCCCAAGCTATTTCTTTAAAAGGTATTCCTATTTTGCGTTTAGAATTAATTGATCAAGAAAGTATCGAAGAAATCAATCGACAAAATGGTTATCATTTTCCAGAGAAGCATTCATTATTTTTGGAATTTGCAGGGAATAAACAAATAGTAAAGCAAGAAGTGGAGCATGTAAATCATTTACTCCATGAACTCGGATGTGAAAATTGGTCTGTGTCTAATGATCCCCGAGAGCAACAGGAGCTATGGAGAGCACGTAAAGAACTTTCTCTAGGCTTTGTTCAGGAAGGAATGGATGAAGTCGGTGCCGACGTTTGTGTTCCAGTATCCAAATTATCTGAATTATTGATCTATGCGCGCAAACTTATTCAGGACACAGGACTAAGAGGTGGTGTCTGGGGGCATGTTGGGGATGGAAACTTTCACACCCTCGTTCTTTTTGATCCAAATGTAGAAGGAGAACGAGAGCTTGCAGAATCAACGAATGAAGCTCTTGCTAAAAAGGCAATTGAGGTCGGCGGAACATGTACCGGTGAACACGGTGTTGGTATCGGGAAAATAAAATATCAAGAAATCGAACATGGTCCAGCTATTAAGGTGATGAAGGGTATAAAACAATTGTTGGATCCATATGGAATATTAAATCCAGGTAAACTATTCTAAAACGGGATTGCTTATGCTTTCCCGTTTTTCGCGTATATTTCCAAATTCCCTCTTCATAATAAAGAGAGGAAGGAGGGAGTATTATGGCGAAACGTACAAAGAAAAACGATCCACAGCAAAAGAATAAACAAGGATTTGATTCCAGCAAGCAGGATACAGAGTTTTCCAAGGAGTTCGGTAGTGGGAAGGCAAATCAAGCACATAAGGAAAAAGCAAAACAAGCTAGAGCGGATCATTGGGATATGTAGTGAGTTGTACAGGTTTCTCGTGCCACTTCGAGTGGGAGGGACTGTAGCTAATTCAACAAAAATCGAGTAATCTCTATACAGGAGATTACTCGATTTTGTTGATAAATAAGGCTTTAGGCCGTCTTCTGTTTCTTTGGTTGTATCATGTTGTCAAAACCTGCATATTTTTCCTGAATAGGAATATCGCACATTATCCTCCCTAACGAGTGATTTCATATGCAATGTAGCCACCAGCATGTACGATTACAACCTGACTATACATCGGCTGCATAAAAATGGTTTGCACTTAATCTATGCCACTTTTTACCTAGTTAGATCCGTTTGTATGGACTGTTGCCTCTATTAGGTATTTTTATTCATTTTCCGGAAATATAAGCAGATGTTCCCAATTATTACAAAAAAGTGAAAAATGTCGGTTGACTGTCGAAATATTGTTATTTAGGATTAACTAGGAAGAATAATATTTTTTATTAATAGGGAGGAGATGAGTGACATGGCAGGACAAATTCAAATGACGCCGGAGGAACTGATAAGAAAGGCAAAGACCTATGGTGACAGTTCTCAAATGATCCATGACATACTAACAAATTTAACTAACTTACAAGTTCAATTAGAAGCTGAATGGAAAGGTGCTGCTTTTGAGGGTTTTAATGCACAATTTAACGAGTTATCACCAAAAGTGCAAAATTTTTCAGAGTTATTAAAAGATATTGAGACACAATTACAGAAAACAGCTGAAGCAGTGGCTCAACAGGATCAAGCTTTGGCTCAGAACTTTGGTCTTAGATAAGGGACATTATTTTTAAGATCAAATTGGATTCTTAGTCCATACATCACTTATTTAGGGCTACACGACAGACGTTGTGTAGCTTTTTAATTCATTTTATCGATTATGTCAAACCCTGTTTTTCTTTCACTTATATGGACTAAATTACAGGGATTAAAGGATGATATTTAAATGAAAAAAACCTATATAAAATGGTTGTTATTCCTAGGATTAGCGCTCGTTCTTGCTGCAGGGCTGTCTTACTTGGCGGTGAATCCTGTCTCTGAGGTAAAGGATAGTCCGGACTCACAAGTCATGTCCATTGCTCTGGTGAACGAGGATAAGGGGGCAATATTTAACAGCAGTGAACTAGCCTTTGGGGATGCATTTGTCAGCAGTGTGGAGAAAAATAATGAACATGAATGGTATGTTGTCAGTCGTGGAGTAGCCGAGAGTGGGCTTGAGAATAATACATATGACATGATGATTGTTATTCCTAATGATTTTTCTGAGAAAGCATTATCCATTAATTCTGAAGCACCTGAACAAGTTGTCCTAAATTATAAAATAAATGCAACTGGTAATGAACATGTACAAGGTGAGGCGGAAAAGACAGCAAGTACCGTCTTAAATAATTTTAATCAACGTATTATTGATGTTTACTTTGCCAGCATTATTGGTAATCTGCAGGATGCCCAGGACAGTGTGGCACAAATCGTAAATAACAGTGCCAAGCACACCTATACATACCAAAATACGATCCAAAACCCGCTTTCTAACTATACCAATCAGTTTGAAACGGTAAAGGATAACACGCAAATTTCAAAGGATAGCTTTAGTGGCCTGGAAGATGTGCTTGCATCTTTTGAGGAAAGTCTGACAACGGAATGGGATATATCACAAGACTATCAATCTAGCGTTCGGCAAGCGGCTGAATTACAGCAGGCCAACAGCGGCTTAGCAATTGAATTTTATGATAGGTTACGCGGTCTACGTGAAGGCATCACAGGTAGGGAAGTGGAACAGCAGCTTAGTCAATTGGATGAAATGAATCAGTTGCTTCAAACCCAATTCGCCCAAGCAGATGAAAACAATGCAAGCCTCATGACTGGTACAAAAGAGCTAAATGTGCATTTTAAAGAGATGCTAGATGTCATAAATGAGACCGAAAAACGGGTAAATGAAAGATTAGATCCTGACGCATTGGATCAGAAGGCGAAAGAAACGATATCTGGCATGATGAATGATGTTTTTCCTGAGGATGAAACATTGAAAATCAGTATCCTATTAGAACAGCCAGATAAAAATGTGCGGGCAAATATCAACAATTTCATATCCGAACTGCCGTCTTTAGATGGAAGTGATTTTGAAGGAATTGGGTTACCGCAACATACGGTTAACGAGATTAAAAATGTGATTGCTGTAACGAAGAAATACAATCAAGATTTTGAATATGTCGCATCAAGCGGCGATATGGAATTAATATCGGATCAATTCAATAGCCTGAAGCGTCATTTAACCACTGAGGGTGTATCCGTGACAGATACGGTGAAAATTCCGGAAAATAAAAAGGCCGGGCAGACATTCATTTTAACGAACCTTCCTGAAAACTATCAGGTTACCAATTTATCTGTGAAACTTCCAGATCAAAAGACGATAAGCTCTAGCAATAAGGAAATAGAACTACCTGCCAATAAAGCTGGAGAATTCACGGTGAAAGCAACCTTTAAGCTAGATGGAAATGCTGATTCCCCGGATATTTTTGAGCCGATTAAATGGGGTTGGAAACTAGTACAGGAAGATACAACAGATGCAGAAAGTAAAATTGAGAAGATAGAAAAAGAAAAACAAAAAGGGAAATCCGAGGAAATTGCATCTAAACAAGTTTCTTATATTCCGCAAGTAGCCAATATGTCTTTTACACCTGTGAACCCATCAGAGGGAGAAGAGGAAGATACCAATAGCGACTCAGGTAATGAAACGGAAGGACAATCACCAGAGGAAGAACAGCAAGAACCGGAACCAACAGAAGAGAATGGTCAACCTGGCAATGAAGGTGAAAATGCTGAGTCAGAATACGACCAACCTGAAGACGAATCTGGTTCATCCGATCAACAGGAAGATAACTCAAACGGGAATCCCAATGATAGTGGCTCTGGTGATGGTCAAACAAATCTAGGACAACCTGGTCAAAATGAAGACCCTGAGTCATCTGGAAATGAAGAAGGCAACGATGAAGAAAATAATGGTGAAGGTACAGAAAAAAATGAGGAAGACAAAGAAGTTGAAATTGAAATAGTAGAAGTAATCAACAATACCATTCAACATCAAGTAATGTCAGAAGTAACGGATTTGGATAAGGTGACACAAGACTTAATCAAGAATGTGTCAAATACCATTAGTCCTTATCAAAAATTAGCTTCCCTTTATGAAAGTTATTTTGGCTTACATTTGAATGGAGATATATCTTCTGCAATAAATCAAGGGTCTCTACAAGAAATCGCAGGCGAAGATTCGTTGTACACTATTTTTAATAGAAAAGATATTAGTACACTGCTTGAAGATTATGTTGCAGGGAGAGCAATCGAGGCAGTGACAAGTGAAGTCCGCACCCCACTTGAAAATTGGCAAGCACAAATTGCTGCGTATCGCCAATTGGTTGAAACAGCGGATGACAATGCAAGTCAGCTGATAGAAAGAGTAGCAGCAACAAGGGAACAGGCTCAGGGACTTAATGAAGAACTTGCTAAAATGATCGCAAATGCTTCCGAACAGCGGGAACAAAGCCTGAAAATGGTTGAACAACAATCGGAAATTATGTTGGAGCAACAATCAGAAATTCAAGCAAATAAAAAAGAGGAACAAACTGCCGTGATGGCACTTTCACAAGATTTTCAGCCGCTCTTAATGACAAGTCAATCCCTTGCAGATCAGGCAAGCAGCAATCTTTATTCAGCTGAAACAGTTTACCAAACCTTTGATACGATTGATAAGCAGGCGACAGCGATTCAAGAAAGTGGCGTCGAACTGGTAGGTAATGCAGAGAATTTATCCGCTACTATGACGGATCAATTGATAAATGATCAGGAATTTGTCAATAATTTCACAGAAGTACTGGCAAATAGTCGAATTGGTGATCGTCCGAATGAAGATTTATATGATTTTCTTTCTAACCCAGTGCAGACACAAAGCCAGGGAGTTATTTCCACTGGTGATACATTTACACCGTATTTCGTTGTGTTAATCTGTTTCATTGTTGCATTATTTACAGCCTATGCTATTTCAACCATTAATCAAAAACGGATTCATGAAGATCAGTTTGAATCAGAAAGGTCTCTCGTCGGAGAAAACGCCTTGGTTACTGGAATTACCGGAGGCATTGGGGTGCTTGAAGGTCTCATCATTGGCCTTGTTTCCGGTTACTTCTTGAATTTCTCAAGTGGAGAATTCATCATGTGGACGGTTCTCATTGTCTTAGCTATGGCGAGCATGCTTTTTATTGTGACATATTTGTTAAGACAGTTGAAGATGGTTGGAATGTTTATCCTACTTACTATATTAAGCATGTACTTACTTTTAACAAGAGCACTTGGAAATGGTCTTGCCAGTATGGAGAGTTTACGCATGTATTCGCCACTGCAACATGTGGAAAGCTTTGTAGCAAACGTCATACAAGGAACAGCAAATAACATCATTGGCATTGTTGTATTTATCGGTATTACTGCCATCGGTGTGTTAGCGAATTTGCTTGTCCTACATCCTTCCCAAGGAAATGAGGGGGAAGATGATGAACAATTGGAAAAGGCTAATTAGTATCTTGCTTGGATGTTTTCTGCTGCTGCCAATTAGTTTAGCTTCAGCAGAGGACAGTTCAGAAAATAGTGGAGAGATGCAGTGGAAGATCGATCGAATTATTGAAAATGAATCAGGACATAACCAGCAAAATACGGAAACTGAATTGGAACAGGTCTTTCCTGATTTATTTAAAGAAGAGACAACACAGAAGATCGAGTCGACTCAAATCCAGCAGGAAACGGAACTAGATAACCTGGAACAAGCCTTGTTTGAAGGAGAAGTTGGTGAAAGCTCTGTTATAAAAGATACAAGGGAGTCCTTGTTCGAAACAACCTACACTGCACCAACCGTTGCGGCAGGTAATGATGAGGATGAAGATCAAAGCAGTCCTTGGTTGGATACAGCTCTGATCGCTGGCATGGCTGGTTTAGTATTCGTTGTGTTAGGTATTGTTTTTGTACTGATTCGAAAACTGGCAAATTAGGAGAATGACAGATGGCAGGCAACACACACATTAATGTTACAATGGATTTTAGCAGAAAGGGATACGGGGCAGCCTATGATTTACGTATCCCGGTGCAAATATCTGTTAAGCAGTTACTGTTAAATGTAATGGAAACTTTGCAGCTTGATGTACAAGATGGATCACGAGTAGCCATTAAAGTAATGACAAAAAATTTGCTAATTGCTGACGATGATCTATTGATGGACTACCCGGTGGCAGATGGCGATATTTTAACGGTTTTATAAGTCATCGATTGTAAAAACATGAATAGTGCATTTAACACTCACGTTAAATGCCTGTTCAAAAAGCTATCAAATGCCTTCCATTTGGTACCTTTTTGAGCACGATATGAAGAATGAAGCGCTTAAAGGAGTCAATAACAATGAAGGAAAAGACAATGGAGTTTGAAAACCTTACACTTCCTTTTGTCATCGAGGAGGATACTTGGCGACTGTCACTCGCAAAATCACAAACCCGTATAAAAGATATTCAGCAAATGCGGATCATGACCGAAACGAGCGATTCATTTGTACCGGTAAAAGTCGATGAGGAACAAGATCAATTTCGCTTTTTATTTCAGGTGGATCCTGAGATGAAGAAATGGAGTGACATCGATAAGCTGGCACGTAATGAAAAGCTGCGTTTGCTTTGCAATGTTGCCGAGCTGAAAAACTATTTATCTACAAGAATCACATTCTTCATCCATCCGGATAATCTCGTGTTTGATGCTAATCTAATGCCGAAAATTATTTATCGCGGAATTCGTGACTTACTCCCACCTTATCAGATGGATGAACAAAACTTTCACAAGCAATTACAGGCCTTTAGTATTGCACTTTTTTCCTGTAAATATAGCTATGATCAGCTTTATCATGGGTCACTCTCCAATGCGAATGATACAGAATTCGAACGTCAGGTCAGAGCAACTGCTGATCTAACCGAATTAAAGAAATATTTACAGGATAGTTACCGAGCAGAACAAAAGAAAACAGAGAAGGAAATGCAAGTTGTTCCGATGAAACGCTTCCGTCTGTTTAAGCGGCTGTCCATCATTATGATCGTTGTTTCCATTCTACTGGTGGTCCCACTTGCCTATATGTTGTTTGTTAGGATGCCATATCTGGATAACCTATTAGACGCTCAAGGTAAGTATCTGGCATCGGATTATAATGGGGTGATTACAACCCTTGAAGGAGAAGATCCGGAAAATTTACCAAATGCGGTGAAATATATTCTTGCTACTTCTTCCATTCAAGTGGAGAATTTAGCCGATAAGGAAAAAGAAGTGATCATGAAAAATGTTAGCTTAAAAAGCAATGAAGATTATTTACTGTATTGGATTTACAATGGCCGCGGGGAGTTTGAGGCATCCCTTGAGAAGGCAAAATATCTCGATGACCCGACATTGATAATGTATGGGCTTATAAAACAAATCGAACAAGCGAGAAACAATCCAGATTTAAGTGGAACCGAACGTGATGAAGAAATAACGGATTTACAAAACGAACTGGAAAAATACCGCGAAGAATACATCGAGACAGATGAAGAGCAGGAGGATAGTGATTCATCTGGAAAAGCCCAAAAAACGAACAATGAAGATGAAAATTAACAGCTTGTTTAAAACGATCTGTAGAGAGAGGTAGAAATACGTTGCAACAAACACTCTTCGTAAGTTTTAAAGATCAATTACATAAATGCCAGTTACCAGCAGACGTACCGAAAGAAATAACGATTGGTATAAATTGGTCAGATACATTAACGTTTACTGGACTGGATGAATCCATACACCTTAACTGGGATGGGCGTGCTTGTTTTTGGGGCGATGAGCCGGTTCATTTACAGGAACCGTTGACAATTAATCAAGAAAGTCCTGTCCATCTTTATGTGACCGATGCAACGGAAGAACATCTATTGGATACTGCTGGTAAGCAAATCATCACGGTTGGTGAGCAGACGTACGATGATATTCAAATAAAAGGGATCCCAGTTGATTTTGTTATCACACGAGATGATTTGGAGGATTCATTTCAGCTGGAAGTTTATCAAGGAAGTGTCTATCATAATTATTTCCTTGTAAATAAGCGGAAAGTCCTTGAAGCCGGGGATGAACTATTCTTCCATGGTGTCACCCTTTCTATTCACGAGGAAGCGACCTATATTTACCCATCTGGGAAGGATATCCATTCCAAATTAATGCCACTTGTTGAAGGGCAACATCCTTATTGGGAAGAATATCCGGATTATCATCGATCCCCACGGATTATTTACAGGGAGCCTGATGAGAAACAAACAATTGCGCAGCCAACCAATAAACCGGCAAAGCCAAGTGAGCAATTAGGACGGACGATCATCCCACCACTCGTTATGATTATTACATTTGTGATCATTACCATGATCCAGCCAAGAGGGATTTTCATTATCGTGATGCTTGCAATGACCGTAACGACGATTATTATATCGATCGTTTACTATGTGCGCAGTGTGAGAAAATATAAAGCCGATATGAAGCATCGGGATAAAAGTTATAAAGAATATCTGAAACGAAAAACAAAGGATTTATACATAAAAGCAGAGGAGCAGCGTCATGCCTTGGAATACCATTATCCAGATGTTACACAAATTCGGGAAATGGCGAAGAAGGTAGATGCTCGTGTTTATGAGAAAAGCAACTTCCACCATGATTTTCTACATTATCGTACGGGGCTCGGACCAGTGGACGCAAGCTTTGAAATTGATTTTAAAGAAGAAGAATTCACACTGGAAGAGGATGAACTCGTTGAACTGGCACAAAAGCTTCATTCCCAATATGAGAAATTAAACGATGTACCAGTTGTCACGTCGCTGATAAAGGGACCTGTCGGCTATATTGGTGGACGCCCTCTTGTGGTGGAGCAACTGCAATTAATGGTCATGCAACTGGCTTTATTTCACAGTTATTACGATGTGCAGTTTATTACGATTTTTCCGGAAGAAGAGAAGTCAGAATGGAACTGGATGCGCTGGCTACCCCACGCAAGATTACGAGATGTAAACGTAAGAGCATTTGTTTACCATGAAAGAACTCGTGATCAGGTATTGCATTCCTTGTATCAAATTTTAAAAGAGCGAAAACTTGTGTTGGACGAGAAAGAGAACCGAAATGAAAAAGTTTATTTCAGCCCACATTATGTTGTGCTGATTACAGACGAAAAGCTGATACTGGATCATACAATCATGGAATTCTTTAATGAGGACCCAACGGAAATGGGTGTTTCCCTTGTGTTTGTACAGGACGTGCTACAGTCGTTGCCAGAGCATGTGACAACAGTTATTGATATTCGTGACGCCAAAAACGGCAATATACTATTGGAAGAAGGGGAGCTTGTGAACCGAAGCTTTGTGCCTGATCACTTCCCTGAAAACTTCCAGAAAGAAGATGTTTCTCGTGCGTTGGCACCGCTCAACCATCTGCAGGGATTGAAGAACTCCATCCCGGAAAGTGTGACATTTTTAGAAATGTATGGGGTAGAGAAAGTAGAACAATTGGGCATCCAAGCGCGTTGGATGAAAAATGAAACCTATAAATCCCTTGCCGTCCCACTTGGCCTCAGGGGAAAAGAAGATCTTGTCCAATTAAATTTACATGAAAAAGCACATGGACCTCATGGATTGGTTGCAGGTACAACCGGCTCAGGGAAATCGGAAATCATTCAATCGTATATTCTGTCCCTTGCAGTCAATTTCCATCCCCATGAAGTAGCCTTTTTATTAATCGACTATAAAGGTGGCGGGATGGCAAACTTATTTAAAAACTTGCCGCATTTAGTGGGAGCGATCACGAACTTGGATAAGGCACAGTCAATGCGTGCCCTTGCCTCGATTAAAGCGGAACTACAAAAGCGTCAGCGTCTCTTTGGGGAACATGACGTGAACCATATTAATCAATACCAAAAACTGTATAAACAAGGAAAAGCAAAGGAACCGATGGCCCATTTATTCCTGATTTCCGATGAATTCGCGGAACTAAAATCCGAACAGCCAGATTTCATGAAAGAACTCGTTTCCACTGCCAGAATTGGTCGATCACTAGGAATTCACTTGATTTTGGCAACACAAAAACCAAGCGGGGTTGTGGATGACCAAATCTGGTCCAACTCGAAATTTAAACTGGCACTGAAAGTACAGAATGCTAGTGATTCCAATGAAATTTTGAAAACACCAGATGCGGCAGAAATCACCTTACCCGGACGAGCTTATTTGCAAGTAGGCAACAATGAAATCTATGAATTATTCCAAAGTGCCTTTAGTGGAGCGGACTATGTTCCGGAAAAAGAAGATCAGAACTTTGTGGACACAACCATTTATGCCATTAATGAACTTGGACAATATGATATTTTAACGGAAGACTTAAGCGGGTTGGATAAACGAGAAACCATTGAAAAAACACCAACAGAGCTAGATGCAGTGATTGATTATATCCAGGACTATACCGAAGAACAGCAAATTACACCAATACCAAGGCCATGGCTGTCACCACTTTCAGAGCGGATCTTTGCTCATGAACTGCATCCAGTCGATTTCAAAGAGGCTTGGCAGGAACCGAAGAAACCGCTGGAAGCAACCATTGGTCTGTTGGATCAACCGGAACTGCAAGCACAAACACCGCTTTCCCTTCATTTAACGAAAGACGGACATGTTGCTGTTTTCGCAAGTCCCGGGTATGGCAAATCCACCTTCTTGCAAACGATTGTTATGGATCTTGCCAGACAGCATCATCCCGAACATTTACATGTGTATCTATTAGATTTTGGAACAAATGGGTTATTGCCATTGAAAAACTTGCCACATGTTGCAGACACGATACTAGTTGATGAAACAGAGAAGATTGGCAAATGGATGCGTCTATTATCGAATGAAGTCAAGGAACGCAAGCAACGCTTAAGCAGGTTCGGTGTTGCTAATATGGAAATGTATGAAAAAGCAAGTGGAGAAACCGTACCGAACACGCTAATTGTCATTGATAATTATGATTCCGTCCGGGATAGTGACTTTGACGAAGATTTCACGAAAATCATCACTCAAATTGCGAGAGAAGGTGCAGGGCTTGGGATCCACTTAACTATTAGTGCAGGAAGACAAAGTGCGATGCGAATGCCTTTATTATCGAATATTAAACGTCAAATTGCTCTCTACTTGATTGAACAAACAGAAGCAAGAACGATTGTCGGCAGAACCGATATAGAAGTAGAAGAAATCCCTGGACGCGGGTTAATTAAGTTGGAGGAACCTGCATTATTCCAGACGATGTTACCGGCAGCAGGGGAAGAAGCACTAGCCATAATTGATGGGATTCAGGACACGGCTAAACAAATGGATGAATATTGGGACGGCGACCTTCCTGAGGAAATCCCGATGATGCCTGAGGGAGTGCTAGACTTTGAGAAATTTAAGCAAAACAGAAAAACGAAAGCCATGGCAGAAAAAGGATTATTGCCACTTGGCCTTGAATTTGAAGAAGTAACACCAATCGCCTTTCAGCCACAGGAACATGGTCACTTAACCGTTGTCAGTGACCGAAAAGACGGACTGGATAGAATGAACCAGGCATTATCCAAAAACATGACACTTATGAAAAACTATCAGACAATGATCATCGATACAGACGAACAAAAGCTTGCCAGTTTCAGCAGAGACGTGAATGCGTATATATCCGAAATAGACAGTGTGACCGCTGTAAAAGCGGATTTGCTGCAAGAAATAAATAACCGAAAAACAAATCAAGAGGGGTCGGGGCCATGGTTGGTGATGATTGCCGATTTCAAAGACTTCACCGAACGTAGCAACTTGGAAGAAGAAGAAATCGAGAAATTCTTAAATGACGGCGTAAAATCCGGCATCCACTTTATTCTATGTAGTGACTATAGTTATATTGGAATCAGTTATGAACGAATAGCAAAATATGCCAGAAGTCAGGCAACAGTAGGTTTAGTCAGCATGCGCTTGGGCGATCAAGATATATTCAAACAGCCTTTTATCAGGAATGAAAAGTATCCAAAAGCATATGAAGTTTATTTTGCAATGGATCATGATCATTTGAAAATTAAAATACCAGATTAGGAGGAGAGGATGAATGAGTACTTCATTGAGCCTATTAAACTCACAAAAGCGGAATGTGCAAATTGGAATTACAAATGCTAAAGGTAATATTTCTGCAGTAGAGGATAAAATTGCACGATTAGAAGCGGCTGTAGGGGAACTCCAGACAAGTATTGAGAAGCTGGAAACTACAAAAACATCTATTGACGATAGGTTAACCATTGGTGATAACAACTGGAGAGGTGAATCCAGAAAGACTTTTGAAGATCAATACAGTGAATATCAGGAATCTGTCAAAAGTTATGTTTCCAAAGCAGAAGATGCGAAAGAGACAATGGAACAAGAAATCACGCGTTACGAGGTCTCCAGAACGAACTATATAACTGGATTGAATAATCTTGAAAACACACTGACTTCATTAGAAAATCAAATTAGCAGAGCTGAAACAGAGAAGGGGTGATAAGCATGGAGATAAAAATTAATATGGATGAATTTCTGACAGTTACATCGTCGTTGAAATCTTCAACTGGAAATATATCAAGCAGTATGAAAACAAACCGAACATTGGAAATGACGAACATTAATCCATTCACAAAAGATTTGGAACAGACAATAACAGCCATTGAATTACTAGAAAAATATAAAGCCCTTCTTGAGTCAGATAATACAATTTTGAAAGATACAGGAGAAACGATGAAAGAGAATGATGAACAAATAGCTCAAGCAAATAACAATGCAATCGATTCACAGCCAATAAGCTAAAGATTAGGAGTGATGATAAATGGGAAACAAAGTGGATCTCTCAGAAGTTATTGAACTGTCAAATGACTTGAAATCCGCTTCGGAAGAAATAAAGGACAGTTTAACGAGTGTTGAAGATAGCATTGATAGTCTAATTTCCTTAAATTCGTTTTCAGGAGAAACTGCAACCGCGGCAAAAAATTATTATCAAGATCTTCATCAAACTGTTTTAACATCTTTCAAGGGACTGTTCACGGATCTTCATGAAAATTTAGAACTGCATATAAAAACCTTCCATTCAAAGGTAGATGAAAGCGAAACAGCATTGATAAAAAGTGATTATTTAAAGAACAAAGAAGAAGATATGAACGATGACTATAAAAAATTAGATGCTGCACAACAAACCGTAAGAGACATTATTAATAGTGTTGAAGATATCAGCAGTGCCACTGCACCATCAACTGCATCTATCGATACCGCTAAAAATGACGCAGTGGATACCTTAATAGAATTAGAGGAAAACTTGAATTCTTTCACGAGTGAAGGAGAAGATCAGATTTCTGATATAGACACCTTGCTGAGTAATATTGAGATGACGATCAATGATGCCGGAGCTGTTTCAGGAAGCGGAAGATTTATGGATTATACAGGAACCTCTATGACTCTAGGGTTGCCAATATTGAAGGCTTATAATGAAGAAAAGCAAAGGGAAGCGGAAGTCGAAAAGGCCAGGGAAGTCAAGGACGAGGCAATTAACGATATGGATGAAGATTCCCAAGAAGTATTAAATAAAGTTTATAATGACTTGAAAAATGGGGAGATTGATAAAGCTGAATTCTACGAGACTTTATCCGTTCTGCAAAAAGCAGAAAAAGATTATGAACTCGGAGTAATTGATGAGGCTGTTTATGATTCGATCAAAGGTATTTTAATTAATTCAGGATTTACTTCTAGTTTTACACAAAACTCAATTCAACAAGTAGTTAGTGATAAAATGTCAGAAGGCATCGCAACGAAAGTGCACCAATGGTTGCAACATAATACCTTCAAATTTGTTAATCGTGGTTTAGTAGCAGCACCTGTATATGGGAATGTTCAAACATTTACGGAACCACCTTCTAGTCTGACTAACGCAATACGCACGGGAGCAAGGCATGGTACTTCAATTGTAGGTACAGCAATTGATTTTGGGATTCAATTATATTCAGGCGAGAATGTGACGGATGCAGCAGTGAAAGCAGCAAGTCATACTGCTATCGGGTTAACTGGGGCGGAGATAGGAGGGGCAATAGGCTCCGTTATACCTGTAGGCGGAACAATCATTGGTGGTGCAATAGGATTCGGCCTTGCTGTTGGTGGCTCGATGGCATTTGATTGGTTCTACAATAATAAAGATAGAATTGCAAAAAACATCCAAGATATAGGAGAGAGTGTTGTTGATACAGTTAAGGATGCAGGTGAAAAAATAGGAGAAGCTGTTTCTGGGTTTTTCGGAAATTTAGGTTCTGTGTTTGGTTAAATCACTATTTTTAACGAGTTTTATGAGGAGAATTAGATGAGTGAAAAAATTATTCCTATCTATGGAAAAAAAGAAAAAGGGAAATCAGGGTACACTATATTTATAGATTTACATACAAAAAAAGTATATCGAGCGTTTCATAAGGAAGTCAGTCAATCAACGTTTATGATAAGTTTTTTTGCAACTATCATTTTGATGAGATTCCTAACTGATGTTTCACTTCCTGATTTTCATCCATTTTTGATATTAATATTCATTTTAACGGGAGCATCTATTAGTGTTTACATCGGCATGATAATTCAAAAGAAATTTATGGGAGATTTAATAGAGATCTATCCATCCGAACCAATGGTAGAGGATTTTATAGATGAGGGCAGCACTTTATTTAAAAGAGAGGTCATTATTGCAGCAATTCTTTTACTAGTTTCTGTTATTTTAGTTGGCTTGTTTATCATTTATAATTGGCTTGTTTGGCTTCTGTTTTCTTTTATGTCTTTTGCTATATCGGGAATGATGTTCAACAGTCTGTCCATAGATAGATGGAAATTATATAAATATAGACGATGATTTTGTGAACCGTTTATTGTGATACAAGTCAGTGCGAAGTGAAGAAAAATAAGATGAAAAACTTCAAAATTCATTCAGGTTAGAAAAGGAGTTTTTAACTATGGAAATTTTACCAATTGGCAGTGTTGTTAAATTAAATAACGGGGATGTAAAATTAATGATTTTAAATAGAGCCCCATTATATAATCAAGATGGAAAAATAGGATACTTTGATTACTCAGCATGCGTATACCCTGCTGGTAAAGTGGAAGAACAAGTCTATTTCTTTAATAATGAAAACATCGAGGAAGTGTATTTTAGGGGATATGTAGATGAGCAAGAAGAACTGTTTCAGCAACAATATGAGGAAAAAATAAAAAACGTCATGTTTCCAAAATTTACGATTAAAGATTAAAAATATAGATGGAATTTAATTTATATAGATGCAAGGCAAGGGAGATTCCTTTGCCTTTTTACTTATTTTTTCTAAATGAAACAAAAGATAGGATGATAAAGTTATGAAAGTATTTAAGACAAGTGCCCAGGAATGGTACTTTTTACGAATATATTTACGGAATGTACTCTTAAAAGAAAGTGACTTATCTGAGGAACTAAAAAATGAAACTATTCAGCTTGAGAAATTTGCAATGATAGAACTTTTATTAAAAACACTTGCTAAAATAGTAGGTGTCACCAGTGTTGTACTTTTATTTTTATCCTTTTTACTAAATTCAAACCCCATGCTAACAATAGGAACAGTAGGTGTTTTAGCCGGGATTGGAATATATATATGGTCCTTATACTACACTTTCTCGCTTAAGCGCACTTTTAGAAGAACCAAAGAAAAGATTCACCACGCCCCAAGAGATGAAATAATTCCATTTTATTTTATTGATTCTACAGGCATTTGTATAAATGTTTTTAACACAGAAGATGAAAGCAGAAAGGTTTTCTTACATTGGGAAGAGCTTAGTCATTTTAAAATTGCGCCATTAAGTGTCTATCAGCATAATCTGCAATTGGAAAAGGTAAATAAGAAAAGAAAAGCAATTCTTGGTGGATTGCGTATGGAAGTTAAATATGCGGAGAAACAGGTTGGATCATTGCCTCATGAGGTTTCAGATAAATTTGACACAATTCAAGCAGCATATATCACAGCAAAACAAGATGACCGTATAGTCTGTGTCTTGCCATTATCCCCTGAATGGGTCAATGAGAATTCATTTGAAACAGCACTTGTTAACTATTTACCTTATAAAAAGAGCGATAGAGGGACAGACGCAGTGATTTAGCCTCCTTTTCACCCAATGATGAAAAGCTCATTAAGTGGTGAGAAGCGACTAAAGAATTATGAGATATGATCGTTTTAGTCTTTTTATGCGTGGTTCTTGTTGCAGATAATGTCTGAGAAGCAGAGTTCTTCAGTCTGGGTTGGATTCATTAAAAAACGGTATAATGTCTTTTGTGGGGTGAATTAAGTCGGAAGAGAGATTAATCTTTGACATAATTTGAAGCAAGAAACATTATGCAAAAAAGAAAGGAAATGTTATATGAAAAATATATTCTCAGGGTCATTCTCCCAACTGGAAGATACGGTCAGTGAGAGCTTTGCAAAAAACTCTATTGATACAATAGAGAGGTTTTCTTTTGAAAAGGCTATGATAGTTCTAGTAATTTTTATGGGTGGGTTCTATGCTTTTTATGGAGTAAGTATATATCTGGGAAATAATATGGATAGTGGATCAATTGTACTTGATATGAATAATGAGTACATTCCATTCCTAACAAATATTTGGTATCCAATAGTACAAGGTATATTATTTTTAATTACTGTATTTGGGGGGGATATTATAGGAGGAAAAATAATGTGAAAGCATTTTATATTTATAATACTTTTCTTACAGTTTTTGTACTCCTGTTTATATTATTATTTTTAAAGTTTGCACAATTAGTTGTATATTCCTTTCCATTACGTATGGTGCATACGGTTTTATATATTCTGTGTTCCCCTGCTGTAGGAAAAATAACCTTGCCAAGATTATACAGACCACCAACACTTGCCAATACACCTAATACACTTTTCCTGTTTCTGCTGAACCATTCAACGATGGCACTTCTTTTCTTTTTCTCCCCAAACACCATTTCTTTCGCATTTTGATAACTGCGATTAAAAACATAAACGATAGAAGCTATTACCTTAATAAATACTCCGAAGAGTTCAGAATAAAATTTGGGGTAGACAAGAGTAAGTGGTACGGGAAAAAGTATGTAGATAAACAAAGAACTAACTTGAAAAAGTATGAATCATAGTTTTAATTGTAAGTGTAAGCAGAGAAACTTAAATATTAAGATTAAGCAAAAGGAAAAAGCTTGTTCTTTTAAATAGTATTTGAAAATAAAAAATATAAGAAATAGGTGGGGAAAAGCGTACTGATATCTCGGATACAAGTACTGAAATCCCAAGAGTGAGTGCTGATATCTCGGATACGAGTACTGAAATCTCAAGAGTGAGTACTGATATCTTGAAATCAAGAGGGATCGAAGCCATGGTTGGTGATGATTGCCGATTTCAAAGACTTCACCGAACGCAGCAACTTGGAAGAAGAAATAGAGAAATTCTTAAATGACGGCGTAAAATCCGGCATCCACTTTATTCTATGCAGTGACTACAGTTATATTGGAATCAGTTATGAACGAATAGCAAAATACGCCAGAAGTCAAACGACAGTAGGTTTAGTCAGCATGCGTCTTGGCGATCAAGATATATTCAAACAGCCTTTTATTAGGCAGGAAAAGTATCCAAAAGCATATGAAGTTTATTTTGCAATGGATCATGATCATTTGAAAATTAAAATACCAGATTAGGAGGAGAGGATGGATTGAGTACTTCAATGGGATTGTTGCATGATCAAGTACGGACTGTAATGCTGGGCATGGCCAATACAAAGGAAAATATCTCTGATTTAGAAGACAAAATTGCACGATTAGAAGAAGCCGTCAAAGAACTTCAGACAAGTATTGAAGAATTGAAAACTACGAAAACATCCATTGACGGGTTAACAATTGATGAGGCAAGCTGGAAAGGTGAAAACAAGGATACCTTTGAGGAACAGTACAGTGAATACCAGGAAGCAGTTAAGAATTATGTTTCTAATACAGAAGATGCAAAAGAGACAATGGAACAAGAGATAGCGAAGTATGAGACTAGCAGAACGAATTATTTAATTGGATTGGAAAATCTTGAAAACTCACTGGATTCACTTCATAATCAAATTCGTAAATTAGCAGAAGCGGATAAGGAGTGATCGTATGGCGGGATTAGTTAGTATTCATATGGAACAGTTTCAGTCAGCTATATCGGAGCAGAGAACTTCCGGTTCAAGTATATCAAGCAGTTTGAAAACAAGCCGAACATTGGAGAAGACGAATATTGAACCATTTACAAAAGAATTGGAGCTAACCATTGAAGCCATCGAACTTCTGGAGAAATATAAAGCCCTTCTTGATTCAGATATTACAATTTTAGAAGATACAGGAGCAACGATGCAGGAAAATGATGAGAGATTGGGACAAGTGAATGAATGTCAATGTAACTGGACCACAACCAATACGCTGATGAAAGGAGAGAATATAAATGGGAAATAAAGTGGATATATCCGAAGTTATTGAGCTGTCAAAAGACTTAGAAACAGCCTCGGAAGAAATAAAATCAAGTCTAACTAGCGTCAAGGGAAGTATTGATCAGCTGACTGCTTTAAGCACATTCTCGGGAAAGACTGCGACGGAAGCAAAAGGTTATTTTCAGGATTTGCATCAAACGATTTTAACATCGTTTGATGGATTATTCACGGATCTTCAAGACGCTTTAAACCGACACATAAATTCTTTCGGAAGTAGGGTAGATGGAAGTGAATCAGCGCTGATCAAAAGCGATTATTTAAAAGATACAGAAGAAGATATTACCGATGTTTTCGAGAAACTGGATGCAGAACAAAAAAGCGTGAGAGAAATTATTAATAGCGTATCCGATATTAGCAGTGCCAGTGCACCATCAACCTATTCTGCTAGATACGCTAAAAATGATGCAGTAGATACATTGACAGAGTTAGATGAAGACTTGGATTCTTTTTCAAGTACAGGAAAGCAGATTTCTGAAATAGAAGATTTGCTGAACCACATAAAAGCGACAATAAATAACGCTGGTGCTGTAGCGGGAAGTGGTAGGTTTACGGATTATACAGGAAACTCCATGACAGTTGGGTTGCCGATGTTGAAGGCTTATAATGCGGAAAAGCGGGCAGAGGTGATAGATAAGGCAGAAAGATCCAAGGACGCTGTCATAAAAGATATGGATAAACCTTTACAAGATGTATTAAATAAAGCCTATAGTGACTTAAAAAACGGCGAAATTGACGAAAACCAATATTATGAATATTTGGCTGAGACTAAAAAGATTCATAATGAAGAGAAAGGTGAGGTATCAGAGAACTTTCTTAAATACCTTGCCGATAATTTTGATGGCGTTGAGGCTACTCTTATAGGAAATTTGGCTACTGGAAAAGTTGACTATCAAACTGGAGTCAAAGTAGATAACTTGAAAAAAAATGCCGAGAAACTTTTAGAAATAAATGGTGGTAAACCTGGTAATTCTTATAATTACAAAATGAATGAGATTAACAAAGTTAACAATTTCGGAAAGGCTCTAAATGGTCCGTTAACCGTATTAAGTATTGGATATGGAACTATGCTTGATTATAAATATAGTGATAAAACTGTGGGAGAGGCTGTTACAAAGAATACTGCATCAACAGGAGCTGGTCTTTTAGCGGGATGGGGTACCTCAACTGCTATAACAGGATTAGGAGGAGCATTCCTTTCAGCTACTCCAGTTGGATGGGCGACACTAGGCAGTGTAGCAGTAGGTACTCTTGGAACAATGACATTTAACTGGGCATACGATAATAATTTCTTCGGTATACAAGATGGCTTGGATTGGGCCGGTAAACAAATAGATAGAGGTTGGGATACTATAACAAATTGGGCAGGCGATGCTGGAGAGGCCTTGCATGACAGTTTTAATTTAATAAATCCATTTTCTTGGTAGGTGGGTTTAGTAGGTTTAGAAGGAGAGGAGATCATATAATGAATGGTAAGGTACAGGGAGTATATATGAATCTAAGGTATAGAATTCTGACCATTGATGAACAAAGCTATATTTTAGATATGGGACGTCCCTTTTGGAAAATATTATTTCCGTTTTTTTACTGGATACTTCCGCAAACCGCTTATAAAGTGAATGATCATGAATTAATAGAAAAAATAAAGACGCCGGAAGTGAAACAAAAAAAATCAGGAGGAGAAGGTGTTCTAGCTGGTCTTATAGGGGTGTTTTTAGCTAATCTATTGCAGCCTTTGGTCAATTTCTTTGACGTTGAAAGTTCCCCCGTTGTTAATTCAATAATTGTAGCGATTGTTTTTTTTATTGTAGTATCCATATATTTGTATATAAATATTAGATTAAAAAAAAAGCTAGCCCAGGTAGTTGATCTTAAACAACATTCACCGGTACGGTTATGGATTAGACCACAGTCATGGAAGCATTTTTTCTTCATTTCATTTTTTTATTTGTTTTTTCTGGGATTAACTTTTTTATCATGGGGGGGTTATATTCAATTAGCTAATGCAGTGATCCTTTTTGCTGGGATGGTATTCTTATTTATGTCATTATGCTTTAGCCTTCTTGCAATCGCATTAGGCAATAATAAAGTGGTATTTAAAGATGATAAAAAGAAAGCTGTTTAGAAATTAAATATGACAAGGTTTTGGAAATCTAAGAAATATCACTAGTGTTGCATAAAGTTTTCAGGAAAAAGTCAAGCGAAACCTTTTGTGTCAATATTATTAATAATAGGAAT
>NZ_JBHTKV010000012.1:0-93782 GCF_042678465.1 Oceanobacillus caeni
ACATTTATGATAGAGCGCCTTTTCTTTTTTTTCTAGAATTTTGTTTCAAATCCCCGAGAACTATTTTACACATAGGGGATTAAAAGTAGTATGATCGATTCCTTTATTATTTTAGATCTTTACTCGTTACTTAATCTAATGTAATAATAAAGTCAGTAAAAAAATATTTGCAGGTATTTAATTTGAAGAGCGGTGGTTTTTATGAAAAATAGATTATCTGGAAAAACTGTATATATAATTTTTTTAATAATAATGGTCTTCCTATATATTTCTTCAAAGTATATTAGTAATCAAACAGCCTTTCTCATAATAACTATTTTCCCTTTAGTATATTGGGGTATATATAGTTTTATAAATAGGCAGGTGGAGAAATAGCCTTTCTATTCACACTTGAAAGACCGGGTAACTGAATTTTAAAACTGTTTATTTTTTGGTGAAGAAAATCCTATATAATTTAGTTGATAAAACAGGATTTTCTTCACTTTCTCGATATCCTTTGTGATGGACCCACATCAAGTGTAAGAATTTACTAAAAACGTCATCCTCAAAATATAATAACAATAAAAAACCAAATGATCATAATCAACTGAATCAATACTTTGGCAATAGACCCGCCTAAAAAGCCAAGCAACGAACCGATGGATGCCTTGATTGCGTCGTTAGGAGGTCTCTGTTGTAATAACTCTATGACAAATACGGTAATAAAGGGAACAATAAGAATACCAAAAGGTGGGATAATAAATGATCCAACAATAACCGCTACTACCGCACCTCGTTCTCCCCATTTACTGCCACCATATTTTTTCACAAAATAACTATTTGCTAATATATCTGCTAAAAATAAAAACAGAGTAAAGATAGCCATTATTATCCAGAAAACAATCGTGAGTTCATCTGGGTTGATGATAAACTGATAAAGCAAAAAACCAACCCAAATGACAAGGACTGACGGAATGATTGGATAAATGATTCCGGCAAAACTCAATATGAACAACACAATAATGACAATCCAGACCATCCAATCTAACATATATGCTTCCTCCAAAAAGAAATTTGAATAAGGCCTAGAACCATTTGTTAAGAAGTTTTCCGATATATACTGGAAAGTTTAATCTCTTCCTTATTCATAAAACGTCTTAGATTTTCCCAATGTTTCATCATACCCATTAGAATAAGTACTAAAACAATTGTTGCTGGATCAGTACCTTAAACCATGTATGTCTCTATAAAATAAGCTACATACATACTCAGAATTCCGAATACAGCATAATCCGTTGTAAATGTTACTAGTAGTAATATAATAACCCCAATAATTGCAATTCTAAAATCGATTGCTAAAAAGCACCTATAATAGAGGCTGTACCTTTTCCACCTTTGAAATTCATTGTTATTGGATAGTTATGACCTAAAATAACAAAAAAGGCAGTATTATATAGTAGTATAATCTGATATTCATCCATTACTCCATTATATTCCAAGAAGGATACCATTAATAAAATTGCCAAGGTTGCTTTAAAAATATCTACGAGAGCAACGAATATACCATATTTCCACCCTAACAACATCGTAGTGTTAGAGGCGCCTGCATTCTTACTCCCTAATTTTTTAATATCTATCTGTTTTCGTTTAGCAACAAGCTGTGAACCATTTAGGCAACCGAATAAGTATCCAATCAAAGTTGAGATTAGAAAATACATATGATTCTTCCCCTGTACGATTACTTATTTCTATTATATTAAAAAAATGCCCTATTGGGTTCAAAAGTTTGAGTCATTTTTGAAATTGGGCGCCTTGAAAATCCTGGAAGTCTATCATACGGTCGCTTATACGCTGCAATAAATAGGAATCATGACTTATCGCAAGGACACCAATATTCCGCTCCTTCGCAACACGATGTAACATTTTCCACAAATGCGCTTGTGTAATGGCATCAAGCATTGTCGTAATTTCATCGGCTATAATGAATTTAGTCTCGTCTTGAAATGCTCTTGCTATACAAAATCGTTGTAGCTCTCCTCCTGACAATTCACTTGGCCAACGGGATAACCACTCTTCTTTTATTCCAAGTTCATCTAATACTTTACGATCCATATTACTTTCCATCCATATTTTTTGCATTTTCCATCTTGGATTGATGGACTTCTCCGGATGTTGCCAAATAAACTGAACAGGATGTATTCCCCTATTTTTAATTTGCTTACCGCCAAGCAATACCCTACCACTTTCAGGCTTCATATAACCGGCAATGATTTTAGCCATCGTTGTTTTTCCTGACCCGCTATATCCATGCAAACCAACGATTTCACCAGGGTGAATGGTTAGATGAAGGTCCTTAAATAAATAATCTCCATTCCCATATTTAAAGCTAATTCCTTCCACCTCAAGTTTCGATGATTCGTTCGTTATTGGAATAATCTCCTTTTCCTTAACAAAAAAATCATTTCGCGGAAGTGCATTCCACAACTCCTTTGTAAATGGATGTTGTAGCATTTCCCCTTTTCCCGAGAAATCCTCAACCTTAGCTATTTCAACTGTTTCACCATCACGGAAAACAACTACCTTATTTGCCAATTTTAATGCCGTATCAATATCATGAGTAATGAACATGATACCTTTCCCTTTTTGGGATAGCTGTTTAAGAAGAGAGGTAAGTTCGTCTAGGGTTTGTGGATCAAGTCCCGGTGTTGGCTCATCAGCAATAATCAATTTTGCCGGGCTAACGATAGCCGTAGCCGCTAAAATTCTTCTTGCCATCCCACCAGATAATTCAAATGGATATTTATCAGAAACCTCACTTGAAAGACCTACTTGAGTAAAAACCTTTTGTTGAACAAGCTTTTTATCTTGATTCTGTATAACCTCTTGAACCTGTTTCCCAACTTTCATTAAAGGATTCAAAGCTTGAGTAGATTGGGGGATATATGAAATTTCCTTCCCCCTATATTTCTCTCTCAATTTGTTGCCTTTATAAATAATTTCTCCGTCCGTTAATGCATGCTTTGGTAAGATACCAAGAATCGCACTGGCCAATAAGCTTTTCCCGGAACCACTAGCACCAACGACTGCAACAATTTCTCCTTCATTTATCGTCATGTTAAGGTTTTTAATCACTTTCATCTCTGTTTCTACTAACCCTTTTTTAAAGGTTCGAAACGCTAATGAAAAATTCTTCACTTCTAATAATGGAGGTTGCGGGTTTTCCATCCATTTCCCCTCCTTGCACTAAGACTTCATCCCATCAAAGGGATCGATAAATCGTTTCACATTTTTCCCTAACATATCAAATAGGCTTACCATAACTAATAGAGCTAGTCCCGGGAAAAAGGCAAGCCACCACATACCTACCGAAAGATAACGCATAGACTCTGATAATATAATACCTATTGCTGGTTGTTCAGGTGATAATCCAAAGCCTAGAAAGGTTATGGCAGCTTCATGGAGAATGGCATGTGGAAAGATTAACAAGAAACCTATAAACAATTGCGGGAATACATGTGGAAAAAAATGATTTCTAGCAATCCATAATTTGCTTTTTCCTAATTTCATGGAAATGTTAACATATTCAGCTGTTTTTATTTGTAAGATTTCTGCACGCAAGATCCTTGTTATACTAGGCCAATGAGTGAGTGCTAAACCAATCACCACACCATAAAAACCCCCACCCGCGGCGAAGGAAATTAATATTAAAACGACTATATGGGGGACACTTAAAAATAGATCTATTAACCATGTGACAAACCGATCCCACATTCTATTCCACGAAGCTAATAAACTAAAAAATAAAGCAAGAATGGAACTCGTTAATGCGGCTACTATACCTACTCCAATACTTAACGTTAAGCCCTTTAAGGTTCTTGCTAACATGTCACGCCCTAACCAATCCGTACCAAATATATGATTCCAGGATGGTGCCTCATTTTTCCCTTCCATATGGATAAGAAGTTCCTCATCCGTTATCGACATTCCGGAACTGATAATGGCTAAAAGGAAAAGAACCGAAACGGCTATTTTTATCATTGTTTTTCTTCTTATATTTATCCGATTCAATGAAGGTCCCCCTTTCTTATACGGGGGTCAATTACTTTGTAAAGAATATCGGCAAGTAAGTTTCCGATAAATACAAATACCGAACTAAATAATACAATACCTAATAATAAAGGAACATCTCCACCAAGACCAGCTTGTACAACTGCTTGCCCAAGACCTGGATAGGAAAATACTTGCTCCGCAATAACAGATCCGCCAAAAATTTCCCCGAAAGATGAAAAATGAATAGAAATAGCAGGCAAGGCGATATTACGTAAGCCATGTTGATAAGCAAGTTGATAGCCTTTTTTTCCTTTAGCCTTCGCATAAAGGATATATTCACTTTGTAATACTTCTACTAGCTTTTCCCTAGTATGAAGCGCAATGTTGGATACCCCGATAATACTTAATGTTAAAACTGGCAATAATAAATGCTTGAACTTATCTAGTATAAATACATCTTCTGCCAATACACCAGCTGGAGTGCCTAGACCAATTGGGAACCAACCGAGCCATACTGAAAAAACAGTTAATAATAATAAACCTAACCAAAAAGTGGGCGTGGAAGCTAATGTATAGCAATAAGTTTTAATGAACCGATCTATGATTGTCCCTTGCTTAACCGCCGCAACGACACCTAGTAAAAAACCGATAACCCCTGATAATAGCCAAGCTAGCCCCATTAATCCTAATGAGGCTAGGAAACGCTCCAAGATAATATCGATTACAGGGGCCCGATAGATTAAGGAAGTCCCAAGATCCCCTTGGATGACCGCACTTCCCCAATTCATAAATTGCAATATTCTAGATTCATTCAGGCCCCAATATTCAGCAATCTCTTCTCTTTGTTCCGGACTCACCCTCGTTATATCCGCACCTACATAGGACTGAATAGGATCAATTGGTGAAATTGCCACTAATGTAAAAGAAATAACACTAACTGCAAAAAGTAAACTTAATAGTTTTACTGCCTTACTCAAAATAAACTTAAATACACGTTTTAAATTCAAACTCAGCCTCTCCTACTCCTTCCAATGCCAGTCTTCAATAAAGTCTGTAATTGGCCACCCATGTCCATGTGGTTGAATCTTTTGTTCCCCAATTTCTAGATTTTCATCGATTAAATACAAATGTTGCAGGTTAACAAGCCATGCCCATGGCGCATCCCCTTTTGCTGAGAAGCCTTCTTTTCCATCCCATTGTGCTTTCTTCCAATACTCATTCGCTTCTTCTGTTGATGTTGCCCGTAACGCTTGTTCCATATATTGATCAACAACTTCATTCGAATAATAATTCGTATTATAATAACCTATTCCTCGTGTTTTACTACTGTACAAGTTATACATTTCAAGCGGATCATGACTACCCCAGCCCATCATGATAGGCTCGGAATACATTAATTGTTCTAATTCATTCCAGCTTTTTCCCTCTGTCGTAACGGAAATTCCTAATGGTTTCATCATTTCAGCGAAAGCCATGGATAGAGACTGACGATTTTGATCATCTGCAGGATAAAATAACGTAAAAGCGGCTTCCTTACCATCTTTCACTCTGACACCTTCATCTGTTTCCTTCCAGCCACCTTCGTCTAGAATTTCCTTTGCCTGTTCGATATCATGATCCTCTATCACCGTATCCGGATTCCACCACGGTAATCGATCGGCAACGGAATAAGCTGGTGTTCCATATCCATCCAATACCCCGTCTACCAAGGCCTTTCTATCCACTCCAACGTTTATGGCTTTTCGAATAGAAATATCTGCTGTTACATCATTTCCAATCGGAAACCCATCCTCTGTCATATCCCCACTAGGGACAAATGGGAACATAACTCCTCGATTATCAACAGATTCTAGTTGGATTAATTTCATACCTGGCACTTTTTCGTTCGCAAAGCTGGAAGGAATGGAAACTACATCTACTTCTCCAGCCTTTGCAGCAGCATATCCCGCATCTTCAGATAGGAAAAGAAACGTTAATTTTTTAAAGTATGGTTCTTTTCCATAATAGTGTGGATTTCGTTCTACTATAATTTGTTGACCTTTATCCCACTGAACAAGTTGATATGGTCCTGAACCTATAGGATGTTCCCGATAATTTTCATCATAGGCATGTTCTGGAACAATTCCAGTTGTTACAAGTAAATCGATAAAGGTTGAATCTGGCTTCTCTAAATGAAAGCGAACCGTGTAATCATCAACCGCTTCTATGCCTTTTACATTACTTAAATCCACAACCGAACCACTTCCTTTGGTTTGTTGAAAAGTAAACACAACATCATCCGCGTTCAACTGTTCTCCATCAGAAAACTGAACGTCTTGGCGAATTTCCACCGTCCATGTAAGTCCATCATCGCTCACTTGATAACTTTCTGCGAGGTCATTTTGAATTTCAAAGATTTTGTCATATCGAAGTAATGTACTTTGAAATAAAGGCGAGCCATATCTCCCCCACCCTGTAGTAGGGTCAAATCCCTCTTCCGGCTCACTTCCAACTGCAAGAATTAACTCGTCACTTTGTTTATTAGCATCCTCACTTTTTTCAGTCTCCGTATTAGAGCAAGCAACTAAGCTTATCATTGCAAAAAATAAAACAATAAATGATAATTTTTTCATTTCATAATCTCCTTATTAAAGCTTGTCTTTCCGTACAGTTTATTTTACTATTTTACAACCTCCAATTAAATGTTTTATTACCAAAAAAGATGTCTGTCATTTCTTTTCTAACAGACATCTCATATGTATTATGGATTGAGTTTAAGTCTAGCAGCTTCTAACGCCTTAACTACTATTTTACTTCTTTCCAATGCTTGTTTATACGTAGTATCATTGCTTTCTGAGATCATTTGAATAAATGCCTCCGCCTCATAAACCATGTCTTGCTCTTCCTGTTCAACAGCAAGCTCGTTCATTTGTTTATTTTTACGATCATAATAGGAAATTTTTCTAATAGGAGCAATGTGATCCATCGTAATCGTTCCTTCTTCCCCTTGTATTTCAGAAGGCATGATTGCTTGAGTTATTTTAGAGCAAAGGATAGTTACAACGAAACTCCTATAATCTAAAACTAGGGTACCACTACCATCCACCCCGTTCTCCAACATGACTGGGTAATAATCCAGATTACTAGGCTCACCGAACATATCAATTGCCATACTTAATGGGTAAACACCTAAATCCGTAAGAGCTCCCCCAGCAAACTCTTTTGAAAATACATTTGGTTTCTTTCCCTCTTTTAATGCATCATAACGGGAAGAGTATTGATTGAAATGAAGAACACAACTACGAACCGATCCAATTTTTTCTACCGTATTCTTAAATATTTCATAATTAGGAGAGTATAAATGTCGGTATCCTTCAAATACAAATACATTTTCTTCTTCAGCTAATCCTGAAATGATTTGGAGCTGTTCTTCAGTTAATGCCATTGGTTTTTCACAAAAAACATGTTTTTTTGCCTTTATCACTTTAATAATGTGTTCAACGTGTAATGTATTTGGAGAAGCAATATAAACAAAATCAGTATTTTCCTTTAACATCTCATCTAATTCAGTATACCAACGGTCTGCTCCATTTTTTGTTGCAAAAGACTTAGCTCCGTCCTCTGTTCTAGAGTAAACCGAAGAAAGCACTGCTTTTCCAGTTAGGTTAACTGCTTCAATAAATGATTCGGTAATCCAACTTGTCCCAATTGTAGAATAAGAAATCAAGCATTATCCCTCTCTTCATCTTGTTTAGTTTCATCTGGGTGTGGGTCAATCGTATGTTGATATTCATATCCCTTATTAATTTGTACAATGACTAATACTAAAATAAGGATGACAATAAAGACAGACACGATAGTAATGAGTGTTAATGTACTCACTTTCATCCCCCCAATTCTTCTTAGAAGTAGTTCTCTGCTAAATATATACCCCACCTAAACAGGCAGTAAGACTTCCACCTCAAGCTTCTAGAAGGTAGGTGGGAAATCAACTGCCCGTAAAGGTAACCATCAGTGGCGAATGAAAGAAACCCCCAACTGATAGAAGCCTTCTTTATTATATCATTCTTTCCTTTTCAAATAAGGGGTTCCCTAACAAATTTTTAGGATTTAAGAGAATAATAGATGATTCGCTCGGATATCTTTGGATACATCATTTGTACTCGTTTAATAAAAAGCATTCACGGATAATCCTCTATTTTCAGAAAATACTGGATTTGAATCCATTTATGAACACCTCTATCATTATAATAGAAATTTACTTTTTTACAGTTCCCCAGTATTTCACCCATTTTCTTGACGTTTTTTCACTATCTTAACTTCTTTCTTACCATGGATCCAGTGGTAAAAGTTCCAACTGAATTATTTTTCTTAATTAGAAATATGGATACAAATACTTCATTTAAAAGGAGAGGACATTTAAACTTGAAGAAATTATTTTTAACTTTTGTAACCATAATAGGTTTAATCTTTTTAGCTGCATGCGGCGGATCAGGTGATGCCGGCGCAGAAGGAGGAAAAAGTAAATTAGAGCAACTTCAAGAAAAGGGAACCGTAAAGATTGGTTTTGCCAATGAACCGCCTTATGCTTATGAACAAGGTGGTGAATTAAAAGGGGCGGCTGTTGACATCGCAGAAGCAGTTTTTAAAGAACTAGGAATTGAAGAAATGGATTCACAACTAGCAGACTTTGGTCAACTTATCCCTGGTTTACAAGCACAACAATTTGATGTCGTAACGGCTGGTATGGCAATTAACCCTGACCGTTGCAAAAATGCATTATTTGGGGAACCAGAAATGCAATATGGAGAAGGTTTAATTGTGGAAGCTGGGAATCCACTAGGTCTAGAAAGCTATAAAGATATAGCAGATAATCCCGACGTAACCGTAGTAGTTATGGAGGGTGCTACAGAAATTGAATTTTTAAAATCAGAAGGAGTAAGTGAGGACCAAATCACTACGGCTCCAGATATCCCAGCTACATTCTCTGCCGTTCAATCTGGGCGTGCAGATGCGACAACTGGAACAGAGATGACAGTTAAAATGGCGCTAGAATCCGCTAATACAGATGCTTTGGAATTTGTTGAGACATTTGAACAACCCGATATCGATGGAGTGCCTAGCTATGGTGCTGCTGCATTTAATCTAGAAGATCAAGAACTAGTAGACGCATACAACGAAAAACTGGCTGAACTAAAAGAAAATGGAACCGTTACTGAATTACTGGAGAAAAATGGTTACAGCGCACAAATGAATGCCGTGCCTGATGAAGTTACAACAGAAGCCGTTTGCAATGGGGAATTTTAATGAAGGAAAAATAGACGATGACTCCATAGGGTCCGGTTCCCTCGCCTAGGGGCCTGACTCTATATTTTTTTCTACACCTATTTTTATAAAGGAGTGATGAACATTAGTGCAATAATAGACATATTCCCACAACTACTAAAAGGGCTTGGCGTTACAGTTACCGTTCTGATCGCATCCGCACTTATCGCCTATCTCATGGCTTTTATTGCTGGCTTATGCCGTCTTTCTAATCATATAGTCATTCGAAAAGTTACAGGATTTTATGTAGAGGTATTCCGCGGAACATCTCTAATCGTACAGTTATTCTGGTTGTATTACGCCATACCAATGCTCTTCGGAATTCAGTTAGGTTCCAATTGGTGGGCAGGGGTTATTGCCATTGGTTTAAACTATGGTGCCTATTTATCAGAAGTTGTACGCGGATCCATACAGTCTGTCGCAAAAGGACAAACAGAAGCAGCGATTGCGTTAAATATGTCAAGATTCCAACGGATGCGTCTCATTATATTTCCGCAAGCCGTTCGGATGATGTTACCCGAGTTCGGCAACTACACCATTCAAATGTTAAAAGGGACTGCCTTAGTATCATTAATCGGTTTAAAGGATGTCCTTTATTATGGTGATATAATGCGAAGTACGAACCTATCCCAAGCACCACTTATCTATTTATTAGTATTAGTACTCTATTTTATTCTTGCTCTCCCACTTATCTGGTTAACTAGAAAAGGAGAAAGCATATCTAAGAAAGGGGTGGCTAGTGGATGAATAGCAACTATTGGAATTGGGATACATTCCTCGAAGCCCTCCCCATTGTTCTAAAAGGTTTGGGAATTACGATAGGACTTACCTTTACATGTTTTTTCTTTGCATTACTTTTTGGTTTTGTTTGGACATTTTTACGAAGAATCCCGAATAAGCCACTAAATTGGATCATTACTTGGACGATGGAATTTATTAGATCTACCCCACCACTTGTGCAACTTTTTTTCATTTTTTATGCTTGGCCAATGATTCCCGGAATTGGCGTGACACTTAGTCCTTTTACAAGTGCGGTTATTGGCTTAGGTATTCATTTTAGTACGTATATCGGTGAAATCTATCGTTCGGGAATTGAAAGCGTGGATAAAGGGCAATGGGAAGCTGCCAAGGCACTAAATTTCTCTACCGTTGATAAATGGAGAAGAATCATCTTACCACAGGCACTCCCTCCAACCATTCCAATGCTAGGAAACTATTTCATTATTATGTTTAAAGAGGTTCCATTAGCATCAACTATCGGTGTCGCAGGTATCCTGTTAATGGCAAATACGTATGGGGCACAAAATTGGGCCTATCTAGAACCATTGACTATCGTTGGTATCATTTTCTTATTGCTAAGTTATCCGTCCGCCATTCTCATTAAAAGATTAGAAATAAAATTGAACACACGTTTTGATAAGAAAGCAACATTGGAAAATATGAAAAAAGGAGCGATGATGTAATGTCAGAACCAATTGTAACGTATAGGAATGTTCATAAGGCATTCGGCGATGTCAAGGTTCTTAAAGGCATCGATTTAGATATTTTTCCAGCTGAAAAGATTGCCGTTATTGGTCCAAGTGGCTCGGGGAAAACAACGATTATTCGTATGCTAATGACATTAGAAGAACCAACTTCTGGAGACATCATTATCGATGGAACGAATTTATGGAAAATGGCAAAGAATGGGAAAATGATTCGCGCGAATGAGAAACATTTAAGAGACGTTCGCGGAGATATCGGAATGGTCTTTCAACATTTCAACTTATTCCCTCATATGACTATTTTAGAGAATTGCATGGCCGCTCCAATCCACGTAAAAAAGGAAGATAAACGTGAGGTACACGAACGTGCAATTCAAATGTTGGAAAGAGTTGGACTCGGTGACAAGTTGAACAATTATCCTAGCCAACTTTCTGGCGGGCAAAAACAGCGTGTTGCCATGGCAAGAGCATTAGTGATGAGACCAAAAATCATGTTATTTGATGAAGTAACATCTGCTTTAGATCCCGAACTAGTCGGGGAAGTACTTGAAGTTATTCGTGATATAGCACGCAACGACGATATGGCAATGGTTCTCGTCACACATGAAATGGACTTCGCACTAGATATTGCTGACAAAGTATTATTTTTAGATAATGGAGTGATTGCAGAACAAGGCACCGCAAATGAAGTCATCGAGCACTCCACAAACGAACGATTACAAACATTCTTGCACCGTTTTCGGAGTGTTTGAAGAATCCATGTTGAGATGTTCATAAACGGATGAGTTACCGAATTTGGAAAAAGAAGCTGCGTTCCGGCACTCATAAGGTGAATGAGTTACAGAATTCGGAAAAGGAATCCGTGTTCCGGCACTCATAAGGCGGATGAGTTACCGAATTCGGAAAAAGAAGCCCTGTTCCGGCACTCATAAGGCGGATGAGTGCCCGAATCTGGAAAAAGAAGCTGCGTTCCGGCACTCATAAGGCGAATGAGTTACCGAATTCGGAAAAAGAAGGAGATTTTGTCCCTGATAACCACTCATGGACATTTGCTTGGAAAAAGAGGGAAATCTGTCCGTGATAACACGGTTAAAGTCCAACTAATACAGACACATCTAACCAAAAAAATAAGCGTGATACCCCACCAACTCTTTGTTGATAAAAGTATCACGCTTATTTTTCCAAGCCTTTTATTTATCTTCCCCAATAATACGAACTTCACGTTCCAACGCTACACCGAATTTGTCTTTTACTGTATGTTGAACAAAGTGAATTAATTCGATATATTCACTTGCAGTCGCATTATCGACATTTACGATAAATCCTGCATGTTTACGAGAGACCTGTGCCCCTCCTATTTGTTTACCTTGTAAATGACTATCTTGAATTAATTTACCTGCAAAATATCCAGGTGGGCGTTTAAATACACTTCCGCAAGATGGATATTCTAAAGGCTGTTTCGATTCACGCTTATACGTCAAATCATCCATAATTGCTTTAATTTCATCATATTTTCCATTCTTTAATGAAAATTCAGCTTCAAGGACAATGTACCCATTATCTGGGATATTACTTTTCCGATAAGTCAAATCTAACTCATCAGCTGCAACAGTATGTAATTCCCCTTCTTTTGTAACAACGACTGCACTTGTTAATACATCTTTAATTTCGCCACCATAAGCACCGGCATTCATATATAATGCTCCACCTACAGAACCTGGAATTCCACAGGCAAACTCCAGACCAGTTAGCTCCTCTTTTAAAGCGTGCCTAGAAACATCAATAATTCTTGCCCCACTTTGTGCAACAACGACATTTTCCTCTGTCTTAATTTCATTTAGCTTTTGTAAATTTAATACAATACCTCGAATCCCACCATCTTTTACAATTAAATTAGAACCATTTCCTAACAAAGTAAAAGTAGTGTTTTCACTGTTTGCAAGTTTTACAATATCTTGTACTTCTTTATAGTTTTCTGGAGTAACATAAAAATCTGCACTCCCACCTAATTTGGTATACGTATGATTCCTTAGTTCCTCATTTGCTAATACATTTTCTTTTGAAGTAATCTCGATTAGTTTATTATAAAGATGATGATTGATTTCCAACAAAATCATTCCTTTTATTTAATATATATGGAAGCATAACAATTCAGCTTATTAATCTTTTTATAAGAAAGGCCACGTCCGGCGACTAGCACTTCCGCTTTGCTCTTTACATTTCAACTATATGTTAAAAGTATTTAAAAAACCACCAAAGTATTTGGTGATTTTTTAAATAGATAATTTCCTTTTATATTGTAAGTCATTGTGACTCATCTTGCCACAAAAAAGAATGAATCATTTGATCAACTTTCTGACTTTCATGCAAATCACTATGTCCTAAATCATCATCCTGTATGATAACTTCTTTTAGTTGATTTTCTGGAACGATATTCCGAATCGTTTGGACACTTTCAGGATAAGCAACTAAATCTCCTGTACTACCGATGTTTAATACATCAACTGTTTGAGGAAATCCCCCTTGGTAAAGCATTCGGAGTGCTACTGAATTTGGTTTCAAATCATTTGCAGCTGCATCTTGATGCTTTTTAAAATATTCCTTATTATAAATCCCATCAAATGGACTTCCGATTGCAACAAATCGTCGAACATTAGGATAGTCTTCCGTATTATATTGCTGCATGTAATAAACGGAAATAATTCCCCCCATGGAATGTCCAACTAAATTAACTGTGTTTACATTATAATTCTCTTTCAAATGGCGTAATGCATCAGATAGCCATCTGGCACTATCCGAAAAATTAGCTCGATTATTTTGCAGTATAATTTGAACAAACATTTGATCGGCTTGTGCCCCATTTACTTTATAATCCAGGATTCGTCCATTTGAAGAAATAAAATAGACCAATCCTTTTTTCCCCCAACCATTCTTTTCAAAACGGTTAAGCATCGTATTAAAAGATTTAGCTGTCCCTTTGTACCCATGAATAAACACAGTTGGTATACTATTCGTTGTTTCTGACCTTGCTTTATTTGGGATATAAATATATGCAGTAATACCAGTTAGAAAAAGTATAAATAGAATGATACCGATAATTAGTCTGATTTTATTTTTCAAATTCTTCCCTCTTTAAGCGTGAGTTCAAAAGTACGATGAAAAAACCTAGGTCGGCTAAATGTGCAACGTCCTGGGGATCCGATTACTCGCCCCACCGTAAGCTATCGCCAACTAGAAACGTCGAAGTATCATTTTTACCGAACTTGTTGAACCCTTTCTCAAGTTGTATGATTTTGTAATGTTTTTTGTTTTAATATAAACCAAGTAAAATATGCAGCGATACATAATAAAAGTATTTTAACAAAGATTAACGGAACGACGAAGATAACGGTGTATAACATAGAAACCCAAATCATCGTAACACCAATCACCTTTGCCTTTAAAGGAATCCCTCTTCCTTCTCGGTAATCTAAAATATATTGGCCAAAGTGTTTATTTGTAATTAGCCAATGATAAAGTCTCTTTGAGCTACGGATATAACAAGCAGCTGCTAGTAAAAGTAATGGTGTTGTTGGTATTAAAGGTAAAAATATCCCTATAATACCTATTCCCAATGAAAGAGAACCTACAGTTATCAAAAATAGCTTTTTCACTGTTTGCATATTTTTACACCTACTAATTAAGCAATCGTACTCATTATAACACCATTAATAACTGTTTGATCTGTATGGTTTAGAACATTTTATGACATCTTATACGGATGTCCGTTTATTATGCGCGTTCAAAAAGGGGATGAAAAAGGACCGAGATCGGCTAAAAACGCAACGTCCTATTTATTTTCACCGGACCTTTTGCACAACCGCTTATCGTTTTATCTCAGTAATTGGATTAAAGATAGGTTGCCCATTTTTAAATGTAGCAATGTATTGAAAGCCAATGGATTCTAAGAGTTCCAGTGATTCTTTGAATTTGTATGCTAGCGTTGTTTCTAGATGAGAATCCGAACCTAATGTAATAATCTCTCCACCGCATTCTTTATATAGAGATAAGATATCCGGACTTGGCATTCCACCTTCAAGGCCATATCTATATCCTGAGGTATTTAATTCAATCCCTTTTCCTGCTGGAATAATTTCTGCAAAGATTTCTCGAATGACCTCATGAAAATGATGTTTACTTTTCTCGTTTGTATAACGCTTAACTAAGTCAAGGTGACCTAAAATATGAAAACCTTTAAAACGTTTGACACATTCTAGTAATTCCTCATAATAAATTTCGTATGCCTTATCAACTGTTTTATCTTTGAAAAAGTCTCCCGAATGAAGATCCTTTTCTTCCGTTGAGTGCATGGAACATATAACAAAATCAAAGGTTTCCTCTTGCATTAATTTTTCATATCTATCAAGCAACCGTGGTTCTACCCCGATTTCTACTCCTTTTTTAATACGAATTTTGCTGCGATATGTTTCTTGTAGTTCCTTTATCTTTTTATCATATTCTTTTAAGTCAAACTCAAAAATCCAATCTTTATCCGGATAATCGTAATCAATATGATCTGTAAAGCAAATTTCCTCTAAACCAATTTCGATTGCCTTTTCAACTGTCTTTTCCATTTCCGTATCACAGTCTGCGGAAAAATCACTATGTATATGATAATCAAACATGTAAAACGCTCCTTTTGTGCATTGACTTTTATTCTTATCTTCTTTATAATACAATATAACTTTAATTAGATAAAGTAATAAAGCGATAAAGCTTTTGGAATATATATTTTTTTCAAATTGTATAACAGTTGAACTGTAGTTTGTTAAAACCTTTAACGAAAAGGAGAATTCTTCATGCAGAGATACGTGATGGATAACAATAAAAATACAAATGTAAAAGACTTTCAAATAAGGGATGAACTTATTCAAAGCTTAAAAAACAGATTTTCTACCTATGGATATAAACAAGTTCGAACATCAACATTTGAATCCTATGACATGTACTCGAATATTATTGGAACCGTAAATAAGGATGAGATGATTAAAGTAATTGATTCTTCAGGGAAAGTATTAGTGCTAAGGCCAGATGTTACGATTCCATTAAATCGAATGACAACATTAAATGGTCTTCATCAAGATAATCAACGCGTATTCTATGTATTAGATGTGTTCCGCCAGTCTAAAGAACAGGCAGATCAAAAGGAAAGTACACAGGCTGGTGTGGAGTGTTTTGGTAACCAATCAGCCGAAACTGATTCCGAAATCATTATGATGGCTATACACACATTAAAAGATTTAGGTTTTCGAAATTTTAAATTAGAGGTTGGGCACGCCGGGTTTTTTAAAGAATTGATTCAGCAAACAACATTAACTTCACATCAGTTAGATGCTTTGCAATCACTCGTTCACTCAAAAAATTCAATTGAAATAGAACCATTTCTAACACAATTGGATATCAAGGAAGATGTAAGAAAGGCCATTCAATCCATCCCAATGCTTTATGGAGACCCGGAAGTAGTTATGGAACAGGCAAAATCCATTATCCAAAATGAATCCATGCAATCGATTCTGCAAAATCTTATTGATATTTATGAATTATTAAAAGCATACGGAGAAGAAAACTCCATTGTTTTAAACCTTGGCCTTATTAATAATATGAACTATTACTCAGGGGTTATATTCCAAGGATTTGTAGACAGTGTAGGTAAGCCTGTATTAATGGGTGGTAGATATGATCATTTAAGTGAACAATTCGGTCAACCTAATCCAGCTATTGGATTTGCCTTTGAGGTAGATTTATTAATTCACGCATTGCAACAACAAGGACTAACCAATAATCTTGGGGCGGTGGCGGATATGATTATTCAGTACGATCAAGAAGTACAAACAGAAGCACTTCGCTCAGCATATCTTCTACGCGACTATGGATATCAGGTACTTACCTACTCTACTAGTAGCGACATGATTAATAATAACTTAGAGGCGAAGTTCACTGCCCGATTTTCTTCTGAAGCTTATCTATTATATGGTCAAGGAACGAAACAATCTTTTTCCAATCAGGAAGAGCTAATGTCCTTGTTACAGAAGGAGGAGCTATAATTGGAACCTATTACACTAGCACTTGCAAAAGGAAGACCGGCTAAAAGCACCATAGAATTGTTAGAAAAAACCGGAGAGCATTTTGTTGAATTACATGAGGACAGCAGAAAACTTGTATTTTATAATGAAAACCAATCCATGAAGGTCATTTTCGTTAAAGCACTAGACGTTCCTACATATGTAGAAAAAGGAGCAGCAGACATCGGGATTGTCGGGAAAGATAACATTATGGAATCTCAAGCCGATGTTTATGAACTACTTGATTTGAAAATAGGAACATGTAAGTTTTCTGTTGCTGGAAAACCGAATCATGAAATAAAAAATAATCAGAAGTTAACTATTGCTACTAAATATCCAAATGTAACAAAGAAGCATTTTCAAACAAAAGACCAAGCAATTGAAATAGTGAAATTAAATGGGTCAGTAGAATTAGCACCTATTATTGGGTTATCTGATTACATCGTTGATATTGTTGAAACGGGTAGCACTCTAAAAGAAAACGGGCTGGTAGTATTAGAAGATATTGAAAATATTAGTACAAGATTAATCGTTAATAAAGCTAGTTTTGCAACAAAGGCAACAGAAGTTCAGAATTTTATTAATCAATTAAAATCAGCTATGGAGTGATATAGATGAAAATAATAACATCCGGGGAGTTTTTCACGGAGAAAAAAAACACCACCTCCACACAGATAAACGAAAAGCAACTAGACAATATAGTTTTAGATATCATTACACAAGTAAGGAAAGATAAGGATACCGCTTTATTCCGTTATACGGAGCATTTTGATAACGTTAAACTGGATAGCTTGCTCGTTTCGGAATCAGAATTCAAAGAAGCTAGAGAAAAAGTAGATACATCGTTTATCGAAGCAATTCAAGAAGCAAAACAAAATATTCGTACTTTCCACGAGGCTCAAAAAGAACAATCATGGTTTATGGAAAAGGAAAATGGGATCGTATTAGGCCAAAAAGTAACTCCACTTGAAAAAGTAGGCGTTTATATCCCTGGAGGAAAAGCTGCATACCCTTCTTCTATTTTAATGGATGTAATCCCAGCACAGATAGCTGGTGTGGAAAAAATCGTTATTACAACACCACCTCAACAAAATGGCAAAATCAGTCCATATGTACTTGTTGCTGCAGAGGAAGTTGGTGTGACTAGTATTTATAAAGTTGGTGGTGCACAAGCCATTGCCGCATTAGCTTATGGAACGGAATCGATTGAAAAAGTAGATAAAATAGTTGGTCCGGGAAATGCCTTTGTTGCAAGAGCGAAAAAATGGGTATACGGAGATGTTGCCATTGATATGATTGCAGGGCCTAGTGAAATTTGTGTAGTTGCAGATAAATCTGCCCCAGTAAATTATGTCGCTGCAGACTTACTTTCTCAAGCAGAACATGATGAATCAGCCAGCGCCATTTGTGTAACTACAAATAAGGAATTAGCGGAAGAAATTAAGATAGAGATAGAAAAACAACTTGAAACACTCGAAAGAAAAGCAATTACGGAAAAATCAATAGAACAAAACGGTCGAATTATTGTTGCAAATAATGAAGATGATGCATTCAAGGTGGTTAATGAAATTGCCCCAGAACATTTACAATTAATGATTCAAAACCCAACCGAAAAGGTTAATAAAGTAAAACATGCAGGAGCCATTTTCTTAGGTAATTATTCACCAGAACCATTAGGAGATTATTTTGCTGGTCCAAATCATACACTTCCTACTAGTGGTACAGCGAGATTTGCTTCTCCATTAGGTGTATATGACTTTGTGAAAAAATCAAGTATTATTCACTATTCACAGGAAGCATTATTAGAAGCAACGAACAAAATCACAAACATTGCAAATGTGGAAGGATTTACTGCCCATGCAAATTCTATAGCAATACGTGATCAAAAAGGAGGATGAAAAGGACCGAGCAGTTCGAGGCGGCGTAGCTTTGAGCAGCGGAAAAGCAAGCCAACGAAGAAATGCGAAGTGTCATTTTCACCGGACTTTTTGAACAACCTATAACAATAAGAAAGGAACATCCAAATGCGTAGTGCAAAAATATCTAGAAAAACAAGTGAGACAGATATTCATTTAGAATTAAATATTGATGGAACTGGAAAACCAAATATTGAGTCAGGTGTAGGATTCTTCGATCATATGCTTATTCTTATGACAAAGCATGGATTATTTGACCTAGACGTGAAATGTCATGGTGATTTACAGGTTGATCAACATCATACAGTTGAAGATATTGGTATAGCTTTGGGACAGGCGTTTTTGGAATCATTAGGGACAAAGGAAGGAATAACTCGTTATGCGACAGTTACTACTCCAATGGATGAGGCCCTATCAACGGTATCGATCGATATTAGCGGACGTGCTTACCTCGTTTTTAATGTGGAAGGTCTTAAAGACAAAGTAGGGAATTTCGATACGGAACTCGTACAAGAGTTTTTTCAAGCTTTTGCTAGTAATGCTAAAGTAACCTTGCACATTAATCTTGCATACGGCGACAATACACACCATATGATTGAATCTATTTTTAAAGGATTTGGTCGTTGCCTTGATCAAGCAACATGGAAGAACCCTCGTATTCAAGGGATCCCATCTACAAAAGGCTCATTGTAACCACTAGAACAAGGGGGAAAACATTTTGATTGCAATCATCGACTACGATGCCGGAAATATTAAAAGTTTACAATTTGCATTAAATAAATTAAAAATAGAATCTGTATTAACAAAAGATCCCGAAACAATTAAAAACGCAAGCTCCATTATTCTTCCTGGTGTAGGCGCATTTAAAGATGCTATCGCCTCTTTAAATGAATTAGGAATGACTGAGGTTATTCGCAAAGAAGTTATTAATGGAAAGCCAATTTTAGGTATATGTCTTGGGATGCAATTATTTTATGAAACTAGTTATGAAGATGGGGAATGGGAAGGGATTGGTTTACTAAAAGGAAGTGTCAATCGAATTCCTGATATTGTTAAAGTGCCTCATATGGGTTGGAATACCATACAGAAGCATCAAGAGAGTCCTTTATTTCATAACATTTCTGAGGACCCCTTTGTATACTTTGTTCATTCCTATGCAATTGGCGGTAATTATGAAAAAGATACCCTTGTATCAAGTTCCCAATACGGAATAACAATCCCAGCGATTGTACAAAAAGGAAATGTGACAGGTATGCAATTCCACCCCGAAAAAAGTGGTGATGTTGGGCTTCAATTATTAAAAAATTACGAGGAGATGATTTCATGATCTTGTTTCCAGCAATAGATATTCGTGGTGGAAAATGTGTCCGCCTAACACAAGGAGATTATAACCAAGAGAAGGTATACAGTGACGCTCCAGAAAAGATGGCACAAGCATGGCAAGAAAAGGGAGCAAAATTCTTACATGTGGTTGACTTAGATGGTGCCAAGACCGGGGATTCTATGAATCAATCTGTCATTAAATCCATTGCAGATCTAGTAAATATTCCTGTTCAAGTAGGTGGAGGAATTCGCTCTATGGAAGTAATCGAGAAATACATAACTGCTGGAGTGAACCGTGTCATTATTGGAACAGCTGCCATTAATCATAAGGAGTTTTTAAATGAAGCTGTATCTACATACGGTGATAGAATTGCAGTGTCTATCGATGCAAGAAATGGTTTTGTAGCAACAGATGGTTGGACAAGAGGAAGCAATATAAAAGCTACAGACCTAGTAAAAGAATTGGAATCTATCGGTGTGAAGACTATCGTTTACACCGATATTCTAAAAGATGGAATGTTAAAAGGACCTAACTTCGAGGAACTTCAAACTATTAATGAAATTACAACAATGGATGTAATCGCCTCTGGTGGGGTATCAACAAAAGAAGACATTCAAAGATTAGGTGATCTAAATATGTATGGTGCCATTATCGGTAAAGCATTATATGATGGCACGTTGAAATTTGAAGAAGCATTGGAGGCGGACAGTAGTGTTAGCTAAACGTATCATCCCATGCTTAGACGTTGATAAAGGCCGTGTTGTAAAGGGGAAAAAATTTAAAGATATTCAAGATGTCGCAGATCCTGTTGAACTAGCAAAACGCTACAATGACGCCGGGGCCGATGAATTAGTATTCTATGATATTACTGCCTCCAACGAAGAAAGAGATATTTTTCTAGATGTTGTGGAAAAGGTTGCTCGCGAAATATCTATTCCCTTTGCAGTTGGTGGAGGTATTCGCTCAATTGACGATATCAATAGCGTCTTACGTTCAGGCGCTGAAAAGGTTTCGATCAACAGCGCTGCCATTAGCAATCCCGAATTAATTCGAGAAGCAGCAGCAAAGTTTGGCAACCAATGTATTGTACTTTCTATCGATGCAAAAGAAACGGCATCAGGAAAATGGGAAGTAGTCATTAATGGCGGACGCAAATATACAGGTATCGATGCAGTAGAATGGGCGAAAAAAGGCGAAGAGCTAGGAGCCGGCGAAATCGTTGTGAATGCGATTGATACGGATGGAGAGAAAAATGGTTATAACTTAGAATTAACCAAAGCTATTGCTGATGCTGTTAATATTCCAATTGTTGCTAGCGGTGGCGCTGGTACACTTGAGCATTTTTCAACCGTACTGAAGGAAGCCAATGCTGACGCAGCTTTAGCAGCATCTGTATTCCACTACGAGGAAATTCCTATACCCAAACTAAAAGCTTATTTAGATAAAGAAAATATTACTGTTAGGAGGTAAACTAGTGGAAATAAACATCGAGAACTTATCCTTTGACCAAAATGGACTTATTCCAGCAATCGTTCAAGATGCCGGGACCGGAAACGTATTAACATTAGCTTATATGAATAGAGAATCCCTACAAAAAACAATAGAAACAAACGAAACATGGTTCTTCTCACGCAGTAGACAAGAACTTTGGAATAAAGGAGAAACTTCAGGTAATAAACAAAAAATCAATAAAATAAGTTATGATTGTGACGCAGATGCTCTCTTAGTTCAAGTAACACCGCTTGGCCCTGCATGTCATAAAGGAGAAGAAACTTGCTTCCACAATGATTTATATGAGAACGAAGCCCCATCGCAGGATATCATTCCTCAAGTTGTGGCGAAAATAAAAGAACGTCGTGAAAATCCTATAGATGGTTCCTATACAAATTATTTATTCAACGAAGGATTAGATAAAATCCTCAAGAAAATTGGCGAAGAATCAACCGAAGTAATTATCGGCGCGAAAAATAATGATAAACAAGAAATAACAAATGAAATTGCAGATTTAACATACCATACGCTTGTTCTAATGGAGTTACTCCATGTGTCTATTAGAGATATTAAAGACGAATTAAAGAATCGACACGTAGAAACAGATAAGAAAAATAAACTATAGAAAAAACATCTCCTAATGAGATGTTTTTTCTATAGTATTATATAAGCTCCTCGATCTTCGTTTTTTCTTTTAGTTCTGTTAATCGAGATTTCAGTTGTTCTCTTTGCTTTTCCGTATGAAGGAATGATTTAATATTATCCTTTACTTCTTCTAGCTCAGGGATTTCTTTATTTTTCTCTTTTAATTGTTTGTAATATTCCTCTACTTCTTTGTCTGTAACTTCAACATCAAATTCATGGTTCATATATTTTTCTGTTGTTAAATCTTCTAATAGTTGGTGTTCAAAGTCTTTTTCATTCATATTAAGTTGTTCCAAGATAGTAGAAAACTGATCTCCAGTTTCTTTCTTGATTGATTCCAACTCTTTGCTTGCCTCTTCTTCTTTAACTTCAATCCCCTTCTCTGACGCTTCTTGATTAATTAATTCCTGTTCAATAAGAGCCGTTAGTGTCCTTTCTTTTATCACATCTAAATCACTAACATCCTGACCATTCTCGTACATGATTGTTTTGATTTGTCTATATACTTGATTATATTTTTTACCTTCTAACTCTTGTCCATCTACATTCACAACAGGAGTCTTATCATTTACTATTTCTTCATCCGTAAATTCCGGTTGTTCTTGTGCCGCTTCTTCTGTTTCTTTTTCCTCTTTTTTATCACTATTTCCACATGCAGCTAAAAATAATAAGCAAGAAATAAATAAAACTAGCCCTTTTTTAGTCATGGCATTCCCTCACTTTTTCTTCGTCTTACTCCATTCAAACATAAGTTACGGCGTTTTTTCAAGTAGTTCCGCATAAAGCAAAAATAGGATGGGGAGTTATATATCATCCCCATCCTGTTAAATTATTTTATCGTTGCGTCTATTTCTTTAACCATTTCTGCTACAGATTGAAGTCCTCCACCTGATAAATACCAGTAGTCTGGATCAAGATAATAGATATTGTCATTTTTGTAAGCTTTTGTATTTTCTACAAGTTGATTCTCTACAAGTTGTTTTGCGGAGGATTCCCCACCAACAACTGCTCCCCTGTCAATGACATATAATAAATCAGGGTCTTGTTCCATTACATATTCAAACGAGACGTTCATTCCATGTGTAGAAGCTTCGATAGATTCATCGACTGGCCTTACACCAAATACATCATGAATGAGTCCAAAGCGAGATTTTGTTCCATATGCGCTTATTTTATCATCATTTGCTAGTATAATAAGAGCATTCTTATCACTTTCAGTAGCCTTTTCATGTAATGCGTCAATGGATTTGTCAATATCTGCAAGTCCACTTTCTATTTCTTCTTGCTTGTCAAAAATTTCACCAACCATATTCATATTTTCTTTAAAAGAATCCATGTATCTCGTTGTGTCTACACCAAGATGAATCGTTGGTGCAATTTCTGAAAACTGATCATATAACTCTGCTTGACGACCGGAAATAATAATTAAATCAGGGTTTATTTCAGCAATCTTTTCAAAATCTGGTTCCTTTAAACTTCCTACATTTTCATACTCGTCAGAAGCATAATCCTCTAAATAACTAGGAATAGTGCCCGATTTTGGTATTCCAGCGACATTAACACCTAATTGATCTAGTGTATCTAAAATCCCAAAGTCAAAGACAACAACTTTTTGCGGATTCTTTGGTACTTCTGTTTCACCCAATTCATGTTTAACGGTAATTGTTTCTGGTGATGTATTCTCCTTCTGCGCATCTGAGCCACTTTCATCTTTCTGCGTTGAACCACATGCGGCAGTAAATAGTAAAATAGCTGCAATGAAAAGAACATAAATGGTCTTTTTCATACTACTTCCCCTTTTTCTATTATATTTTTTAAATCCATGCTGCATGTTATATAAAAAGGTATGTACACTATTCTTATGATCTGAGCGCTTTAGAAAACTTGGCATTCGTTAGGCCTTTACGAATGCTTCTGTTGCACCTGTCAGTCATATAGAAGTTATAAAAGCTTTATCTGTTTACGTAAACAAAAAAGTAAGTTACAATTATATTAGGTTAGTTTCCTGTATAATGTCATTGTTTTTTTCCATGACATTATATGGGATTTTTTTATCTTTAAAAAACGAGTTACATTCACTTTTTATACATCGCATGCAGCATTTCATTTAAAGTTTAAGAATTGCAGTAAGAAAGGAAAAACCTTCCTACTGCTTAGAAATAAACGCAAATTCGACGATTATCAATTTCTTTAATATCAATATCCATATCATACAAATCTCTAAGAACACATTTATCAATAACATCACAAGCTCTACCTTGCTTCATTACCTTTCCGTCCTTTAACGCGACGATGTTATCAGAATAACAAGAAGCAAAATTTATATCGTGAATAACAATTAATATCGTTTTATTCATTTCATCCACAAGTTTACGTAAAGTCTTCATTATTTGAGTAGATGCACGCATATCTAAATTATTTAGTGGCTCATCTAGAAGAATATATTCCGTATCTTGGGCAATAACCATTGCAATATGTGCTCGTTGCCTTTGACCACCACTTAATTCTTCTAAAAATTTGTCCTGCATATCTTGAAGTTCCATATATTCAATTGCTTCGTCTACTTTACCCCAGTCTTCCTTCGTTAACTTCCCTTGTGAGTATGGGAAGCGTCCAAAGGAAACAAGCTCCCGAACTGTTAATTTTAAATTAACAGAATTCGTTTGTTTCAGAATAGATATTTTCTTAGCAAGATCATTATTTTTCGCTTGAAAAATATCTTTTCCATCAATCGTAATATCCCCATTATCCTTTGCAATTAATCGACTGATCATAGAAATTAACGTACTTTTCCCTGCACCATTCGGGCCAATAAATGAAGTAATGGTTCCCTTTTCGATCGTTAAAGAAACATCTTCAATTACCGGCTTATTATTATATGCTTTGAATACATTTTTCAAATCTACCATGATCTATTCTCCTTTAACAAAAGATATATAAAGTACACGCCACCTACAAAATTAATAATGACACTTAACGTTGTGTTAAACGTAAATATTTTCTCAACTATAAATTGACCACCAACTAAAGCTATGATGCTAAGGAATACACTCCCTAGAAGTATGTATAAATGACGGAAAGTCTTCATCATTTCATACGTTACGTTTACTACGAGTAATCCTAGGAAAGTAATTGGCCCTGTTAGTGCTGTAGCTACGGAAATAAGTATTGCAACAACGATTAATAATCGCTTTACAACATAATCATAAGGAACGCCTAAATTCACAGCATGATCTTTTCCCAAGGATAAAACATCCATGTATTTATAAAAACGTGAAAAGTAAATTAAAACTAATCCGATAAGCACAACAGACAACCAAACTAAGTCTGTATGAACATTGTTAATACTTGCAAACATTGCATCCTGTGCGACCATAAATTCATTTGGGTCAATAAGTACTTGCATAAAATCAGTAAAGCTATTGAAAAAGGTTCCTAATATCATACCTATCAATAATAGGAAGTAAATATTATTCTGCTCACCTTTAAAAAGAAATTGGTAAAGTAATAAGGAAAATAAAACCATCAATACAATGGAAATTAAATAATTAATACTACTTTCCATCATGACAATTGAATTGGAGCCAAATATAAATATAATAACGGTTTGTAATAATAAATATAAAGAATCTAGCCCTAATACACTTGGTGTTAGAATTCTGTTATTCGTTATTGTCATGAATATAGTAGTGGAAAAAGCAATTGCTCCACCCGTTATAATAATAGCAATCAGTTTAATAGTTCTTCTTGGCAAAATATAGCCAATGTTTCCATGTAAATCATAAAATATATACAAACATGCTAGTGCTAATGCGATAATGGCTAGGATTACGGTTTTTTTCTTATAGCCCATATTTCTTTCTCCTTAGAAGTAGGTAGATAAAGATTCCACTTCCGATAACTCCAACTGTTAAACTAATCGGAATCTCATACGGATAAATAATGATCCTACCTATTATATCGCAAAATAGAACAAAAACAGCACCTAGCAAAGCTGTGTGAGCTAACGTATTCTTTAAATGATCTCCTTGGTAAATGGTTACAATATTCGGGATGATTAGTCCGAGAAATGGAATAACACCGACCGTCAATACAACTGACGAAGTAACCAATGCACTAATCGAGAGTCCTAGGTTCACGACTTGACGATAATTCAGACCTAAGTTCTTTGAAAAGTCCTCCCCCATTCCCGCGATAGTAAATTTGTTAGCAAAGATATATGCTAATATCAAACCAGGAATACTTACATACATCATTTCATAATTTCCACTCATAATCATGGAAAAGTCTCCTTGCATCCAGGAAGACATATTTTGAATGAGATCATTTTGATAAGCAAAAAACATGGAAACAGAACTAATTATATTACCAAACATCAACCCTACTAATGGGATGAATATGGCATCTTTAAATTTAATCTTGTCAAGTATCTTCATAAAGATGAATGTACCTGCTAGTGCAAAAACAAAAGATACAAGCATTTTCAGAAATGGAGCAGCTGATGTAAAGACCATCATCGATACAAGGATACCTAGTCTTGCTGAGTCCATCGTACCCGCTGTTGTTGGTGAAACAAATTTATTTCTACTTAACTGCTGCATAATTAAACCAACAATACTCATACTAGCACCAGCAATGATAATACTAATCAAACGCGGGATTCTACTCACAAACAATACCTGTTGTTGTTCTTCACTTAAATTAAGAAGAGATGATGGTGTAATATCGGTAACACCAATGAATAGAGATGTCACTGAAAATATAATTACTGTAAATACTAAGTATCGTATCTTCATAAAATGTCCTTCTCTGTATAATTCTCCCGCGAATTTAGCGGTAGTTTTATACTTCCCCAATAATATTTTCATTATTTTCATAGTGCTAATAGAGGTTTTTCAAAAAGTCCGGTGAAAATGACACTTCGCATTTCTCACGAATGCTTGCTTTTCCGTTCCTTGGAAAAGAAAACCACTTTTCCGGCGTGCAAGAGCGTCTGCTCACGTATTAACTGCATACGTTCCGGTACTCAAAGCTACGCCGCCTCGAACTGCTCGGTCCTTTTCATCCTCCTTTTTGAACCACTAATAAGAATAATTATTACCTTTTATACATTCTAATTAAGAATGAGATTCATTATCAATTAGCTTCTCAACTATAAGTATAACAGATTTGTAGGCGTAGTCAATAACAACTAGCCTTAAAAATATGGAAACTAAAAAACATGCTACCAGTTCACTTTAGGTAGCATGTTTTTAAGTGTTTTACGTCCAGCTCCAGCGCCCAGCGACTAGCGAGACTTCCTTCACCTCCGTACGATAAGTCAACATCGACTCACTACGTTCGTCGTGTTTCCTTTATCTCCTACGGCTCAGTCCAGTCCGTACGTCGCTAAACGGGCGCTTCCGCCTTTGTTCCTTACTTTTCAATATTGCATCCTTCATCCGTACAATACGATGTTTCTGATTTACTAGGATTTAACGATTGTAAGATGGGTTTTTCACGTTCTTCTTCCCATACTTGATTTAATACTTGTGTAAATACTTCTTCAGGTTGCGCACCAGAAACAGCGTATTTTTCGTTAAACACAAAGAATGGCACACCTTGTACACCTATTTGACGGGCCACATTTATATCTTCACGAACCGCTCTAGCATAACGATTAGATTCTAATACATCCCTTACTTCTTCTTTGTCTAATCCAACTTCCTCGGCTAGAGAAATAAGGGTTTCAAAATCACTCATTAATTTAGATTCCGTGAAATAAGCATGAAGGAAGCGTTCTGTAACTTCCTTTCCTTTTCCTTTTTCTTCTGCACATTTTGCAACACGATGTGCATCAAAAGTGTTTGCGTACTTCATCGTATCAAAATTATAAGTTAAACCAACAGCTTTTGCTTGCTCACCAACTTGATGGTTCATCGTCTTCACTTGTTCCAATGGTATACCTTTTAATTCCGAAAATGTTTGATAGAAGTCTTTACCCGGAATGTGCTTTGCATTTGGATCTAATTGATAACTCTTATATTCCACAACAACTTTATCTTTGTTTTCAAAGTTCTCCAGCGCATGTTCCAGTCTTCTTTTACCAATATAGCAAAATGGACAAACAAAGTCAGACCAAACTTCAATTTTCATACCATCCACCGCCTTATTCAAATATTGTAGCACAGCTATACTTGATAAAAAAACGATGTGCCTATCCTCTTTATTCATCTAATAAAGATTTACCCATAATTTGAACACGCTTCGTATTTTTTAGATCATCTAAGTTTTTTACACCGATACCGAACATGGTCATTTTTAATTCCATTTCAATTTGTTCCATTGTCTTTAGTACTTCTTCCGTTGATTCCGTAGCAGATTTTAATAAGTGACGGGCAAAACCAATAATATCCGCTCCTATCGTAATTGCCTTAGCAGCATCCATCCCTGTTTTCATTCCTCCACTTGAGACTAGTGGAACATCTGGTAACTTACTTCGAACAGAAACGATACAATCCTTCGTCGGAATCCCCCAACTATTAAATGCTTCTGCAGCCGCTCTTCTTAATGGATCTTTAGAACGTAATTTTTCAACTTGGCTCCAAGATGTTCCACCAGCACCTGCAACATCAATATAGGATATACCCGCATTATATAGTTTTTCCGCTACCGTTCCGTCAATACCAAATCCGACTTCTTTTGCCCCAACTGGAACGTTTACTACTTTGCAAAGTTCCTCAATTTTTGGAAGTAGATTTTCAAAGTTGAGGTCTCCCCCATCTTGTACAACCTCCTGTAAACTATTTAAATGAAGGACAATGGAATCTGCATTCGTTAAATCTACAATTCGCTGTGCCTCTTCCGCTCCATACCCATAATTTAATTGCACTGCACCTAAATTTACAATGAGTGGTACATTTGGTGCATATTCTTTTATGAGAAAGGATTCTTTATGTGCGTTGCTCTCAAGCATTGCTCTAGTAGATCCGATTGCCATAGTCCAACCTTTTTCCTCAGCAGCACGAGCAAGATTCTGATTGATGATCGTAGCTAATTCCGAACCACCTGTCATCGAACTAACTAAAAATGGCGTTCTTAGATCTTTTCCCAAAAAGCTCGTATTTATTTCGATATCATGAAAGTTAATTTCTGGTAACGCATTATGTATAAAATCAATTCCCTCAAGGCCTGTAGATTTGTTAACCCCTTCCACATCCCTCGTCAAACATAAGCGAATATGCTCGGTCTTCCTTTGGTTAATGCCTCTTTCCATACTGATAGGTACCTCCACATTATGTATAATAGTAGTTGATATTAGTTTACCCATTAACGAAAAAAATTGAAAGAAAATAGGACTTTTCTTATGATTACTATATACTAAATATAAAATCATCTTACAAGGGAGTGTTTCATTTGATTGAAAAGGCAAAAACATTCGCTATAAATGCGCACAAAGATCAAAAACGCAAAAATTCTGATACCCCCTATGTTACACATCCAATAAGAGTAGCTAAAAGATTGCAGGAAGCGGGCTTTAATGATGAACTAATATGCGCCGGATTCCTCCATGATGTAGCGGAAGACACTCCCTATACGATAAATGATATCGAAAAGGCATTCGGTCCAGTGGTTGCACAGTTAGTCGCAGCCCACACAGAAGACAAAACGAAACCTTGGCAAGAGCGCAAGCAACATACAATTGATACGGTTAAAGCCGCCAGTAAGGAGGTAAAATATCTCATTGTAGCAGATAAATTAGATAATTTACTCGGTCTTGAAACAGATTTACAAGAACAAGGTGATCGAATTTGGAAGAATTTTAATGCTGGTTATGAAAAACAAAAATGGTACAACGAATCGATCGTTAAAAATATGTTTGTTGGATTGGATAAAGAGGATATTCCTGATTACTTTTGGGAGTACGAAGAAGCGGTGAAGAGTTTTTTTCAGTAACTTAAAGATGTGGAAGGCATTTAAAATACCAGATGAAACTTTACGTCCATCTGGTATTTATCTTATCTATCATTAAATTCACTAGGGTTTTTATTAATTCTAAGATTTCTATCTAACTCTGCAATTTTACCCATATCAGATTCGGTCAATTCAAAGTCGAACACATTGATATTTTCCTCAATCCGAGATGGCGTAACAGATTTCGGTATCACAACAGCACCTGTTTGTAAGTGCCAACGTAAGATGATTTGTGCAGGAGTCTTACCATATTGCTCCGCAAGCCCTTTGATTACTTCATCTTGTAGAATATCTCGTCCATTCATAAGTGGGCTATATGCTTCTAACTTAATTTGATGTTGTTCACAAAATGCTTTCAATTCTTTTTGTTGTAAGTATGGATGGCATTCGACCTGATTGATAACTGGAACTACTTCACACTCATTTAAAATACGCTCTAAATGCTCCATATCAAAATTACAAACACCAATTGCTTTTACACGACCATCCTTATAGAGCTTTTCAAGTGCTTGATACGTCTCAACGTATTGATCAAACTTCGGCGTTGGCCAATGTATTAAATACAAATCAACATAATCAAGGCCTAATCTTTCAAGGCTTGCATCAAATGCCTTAAGTGTATTTTCGTATCCATGATCAGTATTCCAAACCTTCGTTGTTATAAATAATTCTTCTCTTGGAATGCTACTATTAGCAATCGCTTTGCCTACACCCACTTCATTTCCATAAACTTTAGCAGTATCGATAGAACGGTATCCCGCTTCGAATGCATTTTCCACAGCAACCGTCGCTTCTTCATCCGGAATTTTCCAAACTCCAAATCCCAATTGCGGCATTTTAAGACCATTATTTAATGTAACATCTATCATATTATTAACACCCTTCCTAATTAAGATATATTAATCATATCAAATTCGATTATTATTAAGAAGTAATCCCTATTTTAGATTTCGAAAAAGATTGGTAACGAATTCACTCGTTTGAGAAGCGGAACAAGCTCATTATTGTTTTGTTCCGCTTCTCATCGGCGTTATCATCGATCACCGAATTATTCACACCGATTAACGAATTCGCGGGCATGTGTCACAACGTGCTCTCATCCAATTCAATGTCATTTTCATCATAAGAAATCCAATCACTAAAACTACCTGGATATAATTTAATATTTTCATAACCAAGGGACTTAAGCGCTACGATATTGGGACAAGCCGAGACACCTGAACCGCAGGAAACAATAATTTCCTTATCCTTTGGTAAAGATGAAAAATGTTTAGCGAGCTGTTCTTTGTTTTTCCATGAACCATCGGAATTAAGAACGTCTTTCCAAAAATAATTTACTGCGCCGGGAATATGACCTGCTTTGCTATATAGCGGTTCCCTAATACCTAAATACCTTTCCTTATCTCGTGAGTCAATTAAAATTGCTTTCTTGTTTTCTACCCTCTCTTTTACATCCTTCATGGAGACTACTTCGTTACTACGAATTTTGGGCTCAAACTGTTTTCTTTTTAATGAAGGAAGTTCCGCAGTTACAGGATTCCCCTCTTCAACCCATTTCTTATAACCACCTTCTAAAATATATGCTTTTTCATGTCCTAGATAATGTAACAACCACCACATTCTTGCTGCAAACATGTCATTTTCTTCATCATATATAACGACCGTAGTTTCGTGATCAATACCAATATTCCCCATTTTAGCTGCAAACAATTCCATGTCTGGGAGTGGGTGTGCACCACCGTGCTTTGCAGCTTTGCTAGCTAGATCGCGATTCAGGTCCAAATAAACTGCACCGGGAATATGCTCATTTAAATACAATTTTCTTCCAGCATCTGGATCCGTTAACACGAAACGTACATCCACAATGACAGTACTTTCCGTTTTATTTATCATTCTTTCTTTTAGTTCATCAACACCAATTAAAAATGACATAGTGATCCCTCCAATTAATCTCTTTCTATGTATACGACAAATGAAATGTATTTCCTTCATTATTTCAAAATGATTTCCAACTTTGATATGATACGAATAAGAATCTAAATAAAGGAGCTAAGAAAATGAAAGATGAATTGATCAAACGATTTACTTCCTATGTAAAAGTGGATACCCAATCTAATGAAAATTCAAACACAACTCCATCTACACCCGGCCAATTAAAACTTGCAGAATTATTGTCTGAGGAATTGAAGAATATCGGAATGACAGAAGTCGAAATTGATGAAAATGGTTATTTAATGGCAACGCTCCCTTCTAACACGAATAAAAATATTCCAACGATTGGATTTTTAGCACATGTTGATACGGCTACAGATTTTACAGGCAAAGACGTAAAACCCCAAGTCATCGAAAACTTTGACGGCGAGGATATCGTTTTAAATAAAGAAAAAAACGTCGTGTTATCCGCAAAAGAATTTCCAGAATTACCTAGTTATAAAGGTCATACGTTAATAACTACGGACGGCACAACTCTCTTAGGAGCAGATAATAAAGCGGGAATAGCTGAGATTATGACCGCGATGAATTATTTAATCCAACATCCAGAAATAGAACATGGAAGAATTCGTATTGCTTTTACCCCGGATGAGGAAATTGGCAGAGGGCCTCATAAATTCAATGTTCCACGATTTGATGCCGCCTTTGCATACACAATCGATGGAGGACCATTAGGGGAATTACAATACGAAAGCTTTAACGCAGCGAGTGCTAAGGTTACATTTAAAGGAAATAACGTCCATCCCGGAACAGCGAAAAATAAAATGATAAATTCCGCTAAGCTTGCTGCCGATTTCATTAAGAAGTTTCCGGAAAAAGAAGCTCCTGAATACACAGAAGGCTACGAAGGTTTTTACCACCTTATATCCATTAATGGTGATGTGGAACATACCGAAGTGTACTATATCATTCGTGATCATGACCGAAACAAATTTGAAGCGCGTAAAAAGACAGTTAAATCCTATGTTCAAGAAATCAAAGAAAAACACGGTGAGGACAGCGTTTCTTTAGAATTAAAAGATCAATACTATAATATGCGCGACAAAATTGAACCAGTCAAAGAAATTGTTGACTTAGCTGAAGACGCCATGAAAAATTTAAATATCAAACCGATTATCGAACCGGTTCGTGGTGGTACAGATGGTTCTCAGCTTTCCTACATGGGACTCCCAACTCCAAATATTTTTACCGGCGGGGAAAACTTCCACGGTAAATACGAATATATTTCTATAGATAATATGGAAAAGGCTACAAAGGTTATTGTTGAGATATGTAGATTATTTGAGGAAAGAAATTAATCGAGTGATTCGATTTGGATGTTCGCTGTAGCTTTTTCAAGTTTGAATGTTGCAGTACTGTCATTTAACCAAAAAAATAATCCACCCTTGAGTTAACGGCTCTGGTGGATTACTTCTGCCTAAGGCTGACCCCCTTGTAGGGAGCCTTACTATTTTTCTTGAATTTGAAAATAAGGTACTTTTACATAATTAAGAAAAGGGATTTTCCACCTTTTTAGAAGTAATTTCCATTAAATTCATTTTTGCCCTTTTGATTTTGATGACGACTTAAATGACATAATTAATAAAAACAGGAATCCAATAAAACCACCAACCGAAAGCAACTTAGCTCCAATTTGTTCCTTGCCAAAGAAAGTATATATGCTAAAAATCAGAGCTAATGTAATTATTGTTCGAGAAATATTTATTCTGATATTATTTTCATTTAATTTCTTTGATATCATGAATCAATCTCCTCTTATTAATAATTACAACATTTTAACATAACTCACTATTTAATTGATATGATTGTTGCCTATGAAGGAAGGAGAAACAAGAATCGCAATACTCCACACATCGCTACGAAGCAAAGGATGTGTGAGTACAGGCGTTGCAACAGGACGTTGCGTTCTTAGCCTATAAGGGCGCTTGCACTTTTGCCTTTTACTAAAATATTCCGAGATTTTTATTCACTATTGTTGCACTCCCCTTTCTGTGAGAAAATAGAGTGAAACTTATTTTTTTAAAGGGGAAGTTATCATGTTTAAAAACAAAGCTTTATTATTCTCTATTATAGTAGTTGTTTTTCTTTCCGCATGCTCTTCTACTTCTAGTACAAATCCTAATAGCAAGAAGGATAATGAGGCTGTTGAAACATCAACAAATAATATCACGTCTGCTCCGGATGCTTTTCTCCAAAAGATGGATGAAGGTAAACAGGTGAAACTTCTTCAACAAGCTTTAAACAAAGTTGGGTATGATTTAGAAGTGAACGGTATCTATGACGAAACTACCACTTGGGCAATTACAGACTTCCAATTACAAAATGAAGAATTAATGGCCACTGGAGTTTATGATGAAGACACGGAACAAATGATGAACCAATTTTTAAAAGAAGATAAATCGGTGGAACCTGGTAAAGGATTACCTTTTGCCGAGGAAGCCACTTCAGATGAGTCAGATGCGAAAATTTTATCCAATCCATATGATGTGTTGGCTGTTGTTAATAAAGAATTTGCATTACCGGAAAGCTATGAACCTGAAGACTTAGTAACACCAAATGTTCGTTTTCCTTTTACAGAAGAACTACCAAAGAAACAAATGCGCAAAGTGGCTGCTGATGCTTTAGAAAAAATGTTTAAAGCAGCTGAAAAAGAGGAACTAGAGCTATATGCTCAATCCGGTTATCGTTCCTATGATCGACAGAAGGCCATTTTTGCTTCCAATGTAGAAAAAGATGGTGAAAAAGAAGCGAATATATTTAGTGCACGACCTGGAGAAAGTGAACATCAATCCGGACTAACGATGGATGTTACTAGTCCAGAGGTTAACTTTGATTTAATTATCGAATTTGGTGAAACACCTGAAGGTAAATGGATAAAGGAACATGCTGCAGAATATGGCTTTATTATCCGCTACCCTGAAGGAAAAGAAGATATTACAAAATATCAATATGAACCTTGGCACTTACGATATGTTGGCGAAAAAGCCGCAAAAGAAATCATGGAAAATAATTTAACGTTAGAAGAATATATATTAAAGAATTAAATCCTGCTCAATTGAACAGGATTTTTTCTTTACTATTTCCAAATTGATCTTTAATTATTGGTTTTCCACAGCAAAATTCACAACATCACCATCGACTTAAGACCAGATTTGTGTAATTTCCTTTTTTCTAATATCGTAGAAGTTTATAGTTACTTTATTAGGGTCCTCATCACTAAGTACTATTCCTTTATCTAGGTCAGATAAGAAATAAAATCCACTTTTATCTTTGTTATATTCAGGTTCTCGTATACCTATTTCTGAGTCTTTTAAGAGCACGGTTACTTTATCGGTTGCTATATCAATTGTTGCTACATGGGAAATTAACTCTTCGTGATTATTAAAATAACTAATCAGTATGCTCTTTCCATCCGAAGATAGAGATGCACCTGTAAGGAAGGTATTGCTAGTTGTTATATCCTTTACTTTTTGCCCATTTATATTATAGATAGAAAAAGTAAAAACAGGTGGTACAGGGTCAACCCCCTTTTTATTAGCTTGATCAATTTTTTCATACTCTTCTTTTACTGAATTCGTAACTACCCGTAGTTGTTTATTGTTAGGGTTATAATCCATCATCCGCACCGATATGTCGTTATTTTTATTGTCCCATTTATAGATTTCTTTCTTTTCTAAATCCAAAATTGTGTAAAAAACACTTCATTATTTGATTTAGAATAGGTTGCAGTCGGATACTCTGTTATTTTTTCTCTAAGTAATTCCTTATTTGTCTTTTTGTTTAGATCATATTGATAAAATATTTGATTTAATTGTTTATCTACAAAATTTATGTATAAATAATTATCCCCACTTTCTGTTAATGAAGAGACAGTTTCAGTTTTGTTTAAATTAAACACTAATACAGTAATAAAAAATAGTGAAGTAAGAATTATTGAAAACCTCATTATCCTTCTCATATAAATCACCTCAATAAATAGACCTCACCTGATTTTATTATTTTATTTTCAGGTGAGGTCTATGTTAAAAATATGTACTTTTTCAAATTAATATACTAACTTTTCACTCTAATTACTTATATGATAAAGTTAAATGAGTACCCCGTTAAGTAATAAAGTAATTAACCTTTAAATGAAAGAGAGTGAAATAATAATGATTTACAATATTACTGTACTTATCAGCGTTTTTCTCTTTTTAACAATAAAACAATTTATTTTTAATGACACAATACAATGGGTGGAAAATATCGGATCCTCTATTTTTGCAATGTTACTATTTATTTTTGTGCAATGGCTCCAGAAACCATATAATTGGAAAAAAGACGAAACATAACTTTCACATTAATCCCCTACAAAAAGACAGGTTAAGAAATATCCGTAGATGGTATTGGATAACATAAAGAGGCATCTAGCCAGCGGATGCTGATATGTAATGCATGAGTACTGATATCCCGCCTGCGTTTGCTGATATATCGTGCACGTGTACTGATATCCTGCCTGCGTTTACTGATATATGGTGCACTGTACTGATATCCCACCAGCGTTTGCTGATATATGGTGCACGTGTACTGATATTCTGCTAGCGTTTGCTGATATATGGTGCACGAGTACCGATATCCTACTGAAGATCTTTGCTGATATATAAGGATATCAGCAATCACTCCAGGATATCAGCCCCTCAACGGAGTGGCTCTTCCTTTATGTATCTATTAAATGGTCAGGTAAACTTTTTTAGGCCGCACTACAGACATCTGCAAGGGCAATATTATTATATTCATTTCCTACACTCTCACAAAAGAACAAATTGCTGTTTTTTCTCTTTCTCCCTTTAAAACGGCTTTAATATCATCAACGCAATAATAATAAGAAAAATAATATTTTCAATATGTTCTACAAAGAAAAGCCTTTTGGATAGTTGATAATATTCTACAGGAATATCCTCCCCTCTATAATCCCGAAGTAGCTTTTTTAAAGGTTTGGATCTTGATTTAAGTAAAGTTGGTCCAAATGCTAGTGCAACCAAAAATAGGAACAAACTAGTTATATACCATCCTTGTGAAAACCAATATGTATTCAAAATTCCCATCCATATTCCCGTAATAAGAAGTAATGTCCCTCCTACCATAGTTAAAATATGCAATTTATTTCGGATGGCAAATGACTGTCTTAATTCTGTCATATTACTAGGGTTTGAGCTTGTCACCACAAAGGTCATTACAAAACCAGGACCCATGCCTAAAATAGCAGAAAAAATATGGATAAATACAAGAAATTCATAGAACGTCATTAATCTCCCCCCTGCCTATGTCTATTTTACAATAAAAGACGATAAACAAAGCTGTGATTCTTATCACATTTCTCCTAAAAAATTAATATATAGATAATAGCATGTTTATAGAACGGCATCATTTGCTTTTCGTACTGTATTTAAGTAAAATTTATGGTTAATAACTATCTAGGGGGAAACCAAATGGAGAAAGAAAATTCCTTACTTCATATCATTCGTGAACGCCGTGCAATTAAAAAAGGTTATACAGATAAAGAAGTAACTGAAGAAGTTGTTCGAGACTTATTAGACTCTGCAATGTGGGCACCTACTCATGGAATGCGCCAGCCTTGGCGATTTATTTTCGTTGGTGCAGATGAATTGCCTGACTTCTCTAAAAAAGTGGCTTCGACATATCCTGAAGAGCGAAGACAAAATCGTGAAGATTATTTAAATGAGCCAAACGCCATCCTTGTTGCTATTATGGAAGATTCCGATATCGAAAAAACAAGAGATGAAAACTTTGGCGCAATCGCGTCCATGATTCAAAATTTCTGGTTATTAGCTTGGGAAAAACAACTTGGTGTAGTTTGGAAAACAAATCCACATATCTATGATCCAAAGGTAAAGGAACTGCTTCATGTGAAGGATAATGAAAAAATTGTAGGATTTATTCATTTAGGATATTTTGACCAGGCACCAGAAAAGAAAGAAAGAATCTCATTAGATGAAAAGTTTATTCGGTTTAACGATTTAAGAAAATAAAGCTGAGTGTTGTTTCAGCTTTATTTTTTTATCCACAATTAAATAGGGTATTATAGTTATGCACATTATCCACAGAAATCAATATGGTTATGCACATAAAATTGTTCATAACACTCCTCTCTTACAAAAAGGGTTAACAACATTATCCACAGGGGAAACACAATCTGTGGATAAAGTTTGGGGATAAATGAATGATCAGAGATAAAAAATTACGCATAAGGAATTTTCAAATAACTATTGACAATTGAGATAATTTATTTTAAGATTAGCACAATCAATTAAATGACTAAGCAATGACGAAGAAGAGTAATCTATGCTGACACTTAAGAGAGCTGGTGGATGGTGCGAACCAGTGTGATTACGTAGATGAATGGGCTTCCGAGCTTCCAAACCGAACCGATCGATTGTAGTAGGCTTTGGCGATTTCGTCTCATCGTTACTCGAGACAATACAAAAGTTATTATTTTAACTTTGTATTGCTAAAGTTGAGCTACTTAGCTAATAAAGGTGGTACCGCGGTCCCTCGTCCTTTAAGGATGAGGGGCCTTTTTGTATTTTAAAAAAACTATTAAATAATAAAATCGTTGAATAAGAGTAGTAAGCAAAATCATCGTGAAACAGAGAACTGGTGATGGTGGAAATCCAGTACACGATCTTTGCTGAATGGACTTATGAGAGGTTTCCTGAAATAAAGTGAATGTTCATTTTCAAGTAGGGAAACACGTGATTCCGACGTTAACGGAAAAAGTGGAAAAGATAACATCTTTTCAACTGGGGTGGCACCGCGACCAAATTCGTCCTCAGGTAAACATTACAAATTGTTTTGTTTACCTGAGGACTTTTATTTTAACGAAAGGAATGACTAAATTGAGTACACCAACTTATAAATTAACGAAATTACAAGCCAATTCCTTAACACCTACTGATATTTACAGAAAATTAACGGGGAAAAAGAAATTTTTACTAGAGAGCACCTTTCCACATGAAAGAAAAGGAAAGTATTCATTTATCGGAGCAAATCCTTACGAAGAAATTATCGGATATCACGATAAAACAACTGTAATCAATCATGATTCACATTCACAAGAGGTAATAACACAGAATGCCTTAATCTATTTAAAAAATCATCTACCAAAATTAGATTTCCCTATCCCCCTCCCCTTTTATGGTGGAGCGGTTGGATACACCGGATATGATGCCATCCGTCAGTTTGAAGACATTGGTGAAACCTTACCAGACGATCGTAACATGCCGGATATTCATTTTATGCTTTTTCAAAATATCATTGTCTATGACCATAATAGCGATGCAATCTATCTTATTACGATTAACATCAAAGATGAGGCTGAGATTGTACTAGATAAGCGTTTAGAAAAATTAAAGAAAAGTATAGAAAGGAAAGGCAGTAATAAGGTACCTAATAATGCATCAATGAATTTCACGCCAGAAATTTCTAAAGAAGCTTTTATGGAAAATGTAAACAAAGCAAAAGAGCACATCCAAAAAGGAGATATTTTTCAAGTCGTATTGTCCCAACGTTTAGTTGCAGATGTGGAAGGAGATGCTTTTCTATTTTATCAAAAATTAAGAGAAGCAAATCCGTCCCCCTATATGTTTTACATTGACTTTAAGGACTACCTACTCTTAGGTGCTTCACCAGAAAGCCTTGTGCAAACACAAGGTGACGAAATTATAACAAACCCCATAGCTGGAACAAGGGTACGTGGGAAAACAGCTCAAGAAGATTTGGCATTAATGAAAGAACTACTTGAGGATGAAAAGGAAATTGCGGAACACAAAATGTTGGTAGACTTGAGCCGAAATGATCTTGGGCGCGTCTGTGAAACGGGTACAATTTCGATACCTACTTATATGACCATCGAAAAATACCAACATGTCATGCACATTGTTTCTGAAGTGAAAGGAAAATTGAAAGCAAATTATTCTAGTATCGATGCATTGATTTCATGTTTACCGGCAGGCACCGTTTCTGGAGCACCTAAAATCCGCGCCATGCAAATTATTAACGAATTAGAAGAGAAAAAACGCGGGGCATATGCAGGTGGTATCGGCTTTATCAACTTTAATCATGACATTAATATAGCACTTGCCATTCGTTCGCTTATTGTAAAAGACAACAAGGCTTACCTTCAAGCTGGGGCAGGAATCGTATTTGACTCGAACCCGGAAACGGAATATGAAGAAACATTAAATAAAGCCAGATCCTTAATGGAGGTAGATAAGTATGATTTTGTTAATGGATAACTATGATTCCTTTACTTATAACTTATACCAGTATTTTTGTGAAGCTGATGTCGAAGTAAACGTGGTTAGAAATGATGTCATTACAGTAAATGAGATTGAGAAGATGAATCCTGAGGCTATTGTCATTTCTCCTGGCCCAGGTTTACCTAAACAAGCTGGGAATTGCATAGAAATTATCCAACACTTTTACAAACAGATTCCTATTCTCGGCATTTGTTTAGGTCATCAGGCAATCACGGAAGCCTTTGGTGGTTCATTAAGACAGGCAAAAGAAATAAAACATGGAAAAACATCGCTAATCACCCACAATGGAAAAGGTATTTTTAACCAACTACCTGATCCTTTAGAGGTCATGCGATATCATTCCTACGTTTCTAATGAACTTCCAGCTGAATTAGAGGTGGTTTCTGCCTCTATGGAAGACGATGAGATAATGGCGATTGCACATAAAGAATATCCTGTTTTTGGCGTACAATTTCATCCTGAATCTATTGGTACGACAACAGGGAAAACAATGATTCTAAACTTTTTAAAGGAAATAAGAAAGGAGCGTATTCAATGAAAAGCTATTTAGAAAAGTTAATTAACCGAGTAGATTTAACATTTGATGAAATGAAAGAAGTAACAGAATATTGTTTAACCGATACCGTTACCTATTCAGAAATTGCCGCACTTTTAACGGCTTTACACAGTAAAGGAGAAACCGCGGAAGAGATTGCAGGTATTGTAGAAGTTATTCGGTCCAAGTCAACATTTCATACCACACCAATCCCTGATGCCATAGATAATTGCGGGACAGGTGGTGACAAATCGTTCAGCTTCAATATAAGTACCACATCTGCTTTTGTTCTAGCTGGTGCTGGAATTACGGTTGCTAAGCACGGAAACCGGAGTATTACAAGTAAATCTGGAAGTGCGGACGTTTTAGAAGCATTAGGTGTCTCCCTAAGCTTATCCAAGGACCATGTGGAGGAATTACTCCATGAGAATAAAATTGCATTTCTATTTGCACCAAATGTCCATGGAGCATTAAGACCATTTACGAAAGTGCGAAAAGACTTAGGTATCCGAACTGTTTTTAATATCATTGGCCCATTAACCAATCCAATTCCATTAGATACGCAGCTCTTAGGTGTATACAACAAAGCCTTATTACCCGTTCTTGCCGAGTCGTTGAAAAAATTAGGACGCCGTCGCGCTGTTGTTATTAATGGCGCTGGAAACGTAGATGAAGCGACATTATCCGGGAAAAACAACCTTATATTCTTAAATGAAGGTCATATAGAAGAACTCACCTTAACTCCTGAGAGTGTTGGATTACCAACCTATACGAAAGAGGAAATCATGGGTGGAGACGCTAAACAAAATGCAGACATTTTATTAAGTGTGTTACAAGGAAAAAAAGGTGCTTATTATGACACGATCCTTCTCAATGCAGGACTCGGTATTTTTACAAACGGAAAAGCCGAAACAATCCAAGATGGTATTGAACTAGCAAGAGAAAGTATTGAATCAGGAGCTGCTTTAGAGAAATTAGAAAAACTAATCGAGTATAGTAAGAAAATTCCAAGCGGGGTGTATTAATTGACTATTCTAGATAAAATCCTAAAAGAAAAAGAAACGGAAATAAAACAGTATTTCAATCAAACGTTTGAACCAATTGATTATGATTCTACTATTTCATTAAAAGAAAAAGTTCAATCATCTCATTCCATGTGTATCATCTCAGAAATTAAACGGTCCTCCCCTTCTAAGGGAAACATTAAGATGGAGGTAAACCCTGTTCAACAAGCAAAACAATACGAAGCATCCGGAGCTTCAGCTATTTCTGTTTTAACCGATCCAGCATTTTTTAATGGAACGATGGAGGATCTACGTGAAGTAAGGAAGGCAGTTAACCTACCTATTTTGTGTAAGGACTTTATAATCGATTCGATTCAAATTGACCGCGCTAAAGCAGCAGGTGCGAATATTATCCTTCTAATTGTCGCTGCACTTGATGATACAAATTTAGAAAAACTTTATCACTATGCAAAGAACCTAGATTTGGAGATTCTCGTTGAAGTGCATAATGAAGAAGAAATGGAACGTGCCTTGAAATTAAATCCCGAGATTATCGGGATTAATAACCGAAACTTAAAGACATTTGACGTTAATATAGCTACTACAGAAAAACTAGCATCCATGGTAACAAATCCTGACACTATCCTAATCAGCGAAAGTGGCATGAAAACACAGCAAGATGTCATTCGTGCTAGAGATGCTGGTGCAAAGGTAATTTTAGTCGGAGAAACACTTATGCTAGCGGATGATATCGATGAGGCCTTCCGAGAATTAAAGGTTCCCCTTCTATTGAAAGGAGCTAAATGATTCATGCTCGTTAAGATATGTGGTATTCAGACCAAAGCAGCTGCTGAGGTTGCCGTAGAAAATGGGGCAAATTTAATTGGCTTCGTTTTTGCCAAAAGTAAGCGGAAGATAGAACCGGAAGAAGCTACCAAAATTGCTGAAACCATTCCAGATCACGTGAAAAAAGTTGGCGTATTCGTAAATGAATCCATTGATAAAATGATAGAAATCGCCGAAACGGTTGGATTAGATTATATCCAATTACATGGGGATGAAACACCTGATATCGCCCGAAGGATTCCTTATAAAGTCATTAAGGCCTTTGCCATGGAACCCGAAACTGTCTCTACGATTTCTGATTATCCTTGTGATTTTTACCTATTAGATAGTCCTAAAGGTAAATACCGAGGCGGAAACGGAAAGACATTTGATTGGGAATTAGTTCATCAACTTACGATTGATTCCAGTAAAATTCTGCTTGCAGGTGGACTAAACACTGAAAACGTTCGAGAAGCTATTACTACAATTAACCCAGCAGGCGTCGATGTATCTAGTGGCGTTGAAACAGATGGCGTGAAGGATCATAAAAAAATAAAGCAATTTATCCAAATAGCTAAACAAACAAGAAAGGATGAGAACATTGACAACGTACACCATGCCTGATAATAAAGGAAGATACGGAGAATTTGGAGGACAGTTTGTACCAGAATTATTAATGCCCGCATTAATAGAATTAGAAAAAGCTTACGAGGAAGCTATGGTTGATCCTTCCTTTACAGAGGAACTGGATTACTATTTAAAACAATATATAGGAAGAGAAACACCATTATACTACGCGGAACAATTATCCAAACAACTAGGTGGTCCAAAAATCTTTTTAAAACGGGAAGACCTTAATCATACTGGGGCGCATAAAATCAATAACACAATTGGTCAGGCGTTACTAACTATAAGAATGGGTAAGAAAAAAGTGGTTGCAGAGACCGGTGCTGGGCAACATGGAGTGGCAACTGCTACCGTTTGTGCTCTTCTAGGTCTTGATTGTATCGTATTCATGGGTGCTGAAGACATGAAACGCCAGAAGCTTAATGTATTTCGTATGGAACTATTAGGTGCCGAGGTGCGTAGTGTCTCTCAGGGAAGCTCAACATTGAAAGATGCAACCAATGAAGCCCTACGTTATTGGGCTAGTCATGTGAATGATACGCACTATATTCTTGGATCGGCCGTTGGACCACACCCATTCCCTAAAATGGTTCGTGACCTTCAATCCGTTATAGGTAAGGAAACAAAGCTCCAAATCATCGAACAAACTGGGAAGTTACCTGACGCTGTCGTAGCCTGTGTTGGTGGTGGAAGTAATTCCATCGGCATGTTTCACCCATTTATTGAAGACGAAGAAGTAAAATTATATGGAGCAGAAGCTGCAGGTTTAGGTGTCGAGACAAAGGATCACGCCGCATCTTTAACCAAAGGAAAACTTGGAATCTTTCACGGTACGTTGTCTCATCTATTACAGGATGAAAACGGGCAAGTAAAAGAAGCCTTCTCTATTTCAGCAGGATTGGATTATCCAGGAATCGGACCAGAACACAGCCATTTACACGTTACAAAACGAGCAACATACAAACCAATTACAGACGAGGAAGCACTAGAGGCATTTCAATTCTTATCGAAAACAGAAGGTATTATCCCAGCTTTAGAAAGCTCTCATGCTGTTGCACTTGCAATGAAACTAGCAAAAGAAATGACTTCTAAAGAAACACTAGTAATCTGTCTTTCTGGTCGTGGGGACAAAGACGTGGAACAAGTAAAAGCTAGATTGGAGGCAGAATAAGATGGGGAGACAAAAACTAGAACAGGCATTACAACAAAAACAGGCAGCCAACCAAAATTTGTTTGTTCCTTATATCATGGCTGGTGATGGCGGATTAGATCTATTAGAAGAACGTATTAACTTTTTACAGGAAAGTGGAGCTTCCGCCATTGAATTAGGCATTCCTTTTTCCGATCCAATCGCTGATGGTCCAACCATACAAGAAGCTGGAATTCGTGCTTTAGCTAATGGTACATCATTAGCATCCATTTTAGAATTTCTGAAGTCAACGAAGGTAGACCGCTCCATTCCGATTATTTTAATGACCTACGTAAACCCAATCTATCGTTATGGAATGGAACAGTTTGCTAAGGACTGTGCGGATTCTGGGGTAGACGGTATCATTATCCCAGATGTCCCAATGGAAGAAGAAGGCCCGATTGCAACCCACTTAAAAAATGAGAAAATAGCATTTATTCGCCTTGCTGCTATGACTAGTCCAGAGGAACGATTAAAAGAAATCGCAAGTAAATCAGAAGGTTTCCTTTATGCTGTAGCCGTAATGGGGACTACGGGCGCTAGAAGTTCCCATGGCGACAATGTAAAAAGCTATTTAGAAAACCTAAAGAAATATAGTACCGTTCCTGTATTAGCAGGATTTGGTGTATCTACTGTGGAACAAGCGCATGAGTTAAGTTCTCACTGTGATGGGGTTATCGTTGGTAGTAAAATTGTTGACCTCTTACACCAAGGAAAAAACAACGAAGTGAAAAATTTAATCCAAGGAAGCATTCAAACTAGTATTCATGCATAACATTTTAAGAAAGCAATTTACTTTACCCAGGATTTACCAATTGGTATGATGAATTTGTAATATAATAATCACTAGGGGAGCCTTTGTCGCTGAGAATAGCAATACCCTATTGCTTAAACCCTTTGAACCCGATATGGATAATACTAGCGTGGGGAAGTGCAGCCAAAAGGATTTTAGATGTAAGATACATCTATTGTACAAAAGACTGCACTCTTTTTTGGAGTGCAGTCTTTTTGATTTAAGAGGAGGGGTAATTTTTGCAAGAAGAATGGTTCTTTTTAGACAGTGGGCATCAGGATGCAGCAGTTAATATGGCAATGGATGAATCCCTATTAAACTGGCATAGTGAGGGTAAAATTCCGCCAACATTACGCTTTTACGGTTGGTCACATCCTACTTTATCGGCTGGTCAGTTTCAAAAAGTACATAAATCAATCCATTTCGACAATGTAAATAGCTATCATTGCCAATTTGTTCGTCGTCTAACCGGAGGAAGCGCTGTACTACATGATAATGAATTGACTTACAGTATTGTAGTTTCAGAGGATCACCCAGAAATTCCAACCTCTATTAAAGAAGCCTACCACGTCCTATCAAAAGGGCTTTATGAAGGTTTCAAGAATCTAGGAATCACGGTTGATTATGCCATGCCCGATAGAAGCGCCATGAAAGAAAAGACAGCTGTATGTTTTGAAAAGGCCGCATTTTACGAAATGGTAGTAGATGGGAAAAAGTTATCAGGTAATGCGCAAACAAGGAAGAAGGGTGTTCTACTGCAGCATGGGTCCATACCAATGAGTCTCGATATCAAGATGCTCTATGATTTATTCCGTTTCCCATCTGAAAAAATAAAACAACGTAGACGTGATGCTTTCCAAAGCAAAGCTATCACTATCGACCAACTAACAAATAAACAGAAATCATTTGACGAAGTGAAGGATGCATTCTATCAAGGATTTCAACATGGATTAAACGTTACTTTCCGTCCTTTTGAATTATCAAAACAACAATGGGAAGAAGTACATCATCTAGCAGAGACTAAATATCGTTCAGAGGATTGGAATTATCATCGATTACTAAAGGAGTCTATTAAAAGTGTCTAAACAAGAGGAATATCTCCGTAAACCTGAATGGTTAAAGATTAAATTAAACACGAATAAGTCCTATACTGGATTAAAGAAGTTAATGCGTGAGAAAAGTCTAAACACTGTTTGTGAGGAAGCAAGATGCCCGAATATTCATGAATGTTGGAGTGAAAGACAAACAGCAACATTTATGATCTTAGGTGATACCTGCACACGCGGTTGTAGGTTCTGTGCGGTCAAAACCGGTCTACCTAGTGGATTAGATTTAGGAGAACCGAAGCGGGTTGCAGATTCTGTTAAAATAATGGGATTAAAGCACGTCGTTGTAACCGCTGTAGCTCGAGACGATTTAGATGATGGAGGCGCCGCTGTATTTGCCAACACCGTTCGTGCCATTCGAAACGCAAATCCTGGCTGTACGATTGAGGTATTACCTTCCGATATGAAAGGTGATTATGAGAGCCTACATACCTTAATGGATAGTAAGCCGGATATTTTTAATCATAATATAGAAACCGTTCGCAGATTAACAAAGAAAGTTCGCGCTATTGCCAAGTATGATCGTTCCTTACAGTTATTACAGCGTGTGAAGGAGATTGCACCAGACATACCAACCAAATCTAGTATAATGGTAGGTTTAGGTGAAACCAAAGAGGAAATCATCGAAGCAATGGATGATTTACGAGCACATGACGTGGATATTATGACAATCGGTCAATACCTACAACCAACCAAAAAACATTTAAATGTGGAACGCTATTATCATCCAGATGAATTTGCCGAATTAAAAGAAATTGCACTTGAAAAAGGATTTAAACATTGTGAATCCGGCCCACTTGTTCGTTCTTCCTATCATGCGGATGAACAAGTTAGTAATTCCTCCAAGCAAAATCGAATTAAATATATGAAGGGCATTGAAAATCAAGAAGAAAAGCAGATCTTTTAGTTAAAAATGAAGAGGCCCTTATTGGCCTCTTTTTAATTTAGAACAGGATATCCTAATTTTTCAATTACCTCTTTCATTTCCTCCGCTTTTACTTCCTGCTCGTTAAACGTTGCTTTCACCTTGCTTGAGTTAAACATAACTTTCGCTTCTTCTACACCATCCATTTTACCAAGTTTTGTTTCAATCTTTTTAATACAAGATGGACAAGTTAGTGGTTCTAATTGGAATTTTATTGTTTTCATTATAAATCTCTCCTTTGTTTTGTTCTACCTTTATTATAAAATCCCTTTTGTTTCTTTTCTTTGACCTAGGTCAAGTTTTAACAATTTTATCTTAAACTTCTGCAACTGGAACTTTTCTTCCCCCCTTCCTATTTCCATGATTAAAACGAATAAGACGCATTGCATTTAAAATGACTAGTAGAACACTTGCCTCATGAATGAACATTCCTGAGGCTAAATGGATGGAACCTGCTAATACCCCAGCTAATAGGACAAACACAGTTCCTACTGCGAAAAACGTGTTTTGTTTCATGTTACGAATCGTAGCTTTGGATAAAGCGTATGCATGAGAGAATTGCATAAGTTGATCCGCCATTAAGACAACATCGGCAGTTTCCATTGATACATCTGTACCGCCTTCACCCATCGCTAAACCTATATCTGCTGTAGCAATTGCAGGTGCATCATTAATTCCATCTCCAGCCATTGCAACAACATGACCTTCCGCTTTTAACTTCATAAGCATTTCCACTTTGTTTTCTGGTAGTAATTCAGCATGGAATTCATCTAACCCTAATGTTTCGGCAACTAATTCTGCTGTATGTTTGTTATCACCTGTAAGCATAATCATCTTCTTAATTCCATTTTCACGTATCTCGGCTAGTGCTTCTACTGCATCTTCTCGAATTTGGTCAGCAATGGAAAAGATTCCAGCAATTTTTCCGTCAATGGCCACAAAGATAGCTGTATTTCCTAATTTCTCCCGTTCTATGGCATACGCGCATACTTCCTCCACCATATGGATCCCATCTGCATTCATTAATTTTCTATTTCCGATGGATAAATGATGGCCTTCTACCGTTGCTTGAATACCATTACCTTTCATGACTTCAACATCTGTTGGTTTCATGAAAAGTTCCATTCCTCTATCATTCGCTTCTTTTACGATTGTTCTACCTAAATGATGTTCTGAAGCCGTTTCAGCTTGAGCGACCAATCGTAATACATCCTCTTCCTTATACTCACCGAACACTTTAATATCTGTTACTTCTGGTTTCCCTTTTGTTAATGTACCAGTTTTATCAAATACAATGGTGTCTACTTTAGAGAATATATCCATTACTTCTCCACCTTTTACAAGAACGCCATGTTTCGCGCCATTTCCGATTCCTGCTACGTTAGATACTGGGGCACCAATGACTAAGGCACCTGGACAAGCAACTACTAGGAAAGTAATAGCTATGTGTAAGTCTCTTGTGATGAGATACACAAGTACAGATAGAACAACTACTGTTGGAGTATACACATTGGCGAACTTATCAAGGAACTTCTCTGTTTTCGATTTAGAATCTTGTGCCTCCTCCACAAGCTCAATGATTTTAGCAAACGTTGTGTCCTCCCCAACCTTTTCCGCTACCATTTCCATGTATCCACTATCCACAATCGTTCCACTAAAGACCTTATCATCCTTCCTTTTCGTCTTTGGCACAGATTCCCCGGTAACTGCCGCTTCATTTAAAGAAGCTTGCCCAGAAATAATACTTCCATCAACTGGTACCTTCCCACCAGAGCGAATAATAACGTGATCCCCTACCTCTACCGCATTCATTTCAACTGTTACCTCTTCCCCATTTCTTAAAACAACCGCTTCTTGAGGTGCCATATCGATTAGGTCCTTTAAGGATGAACGTGTTTTCTGTAATGTTCGTGCTTCGAGATAGTCACCGAATAAAAATAAGAATGTCACCACCGCAGACTCGACATATTCACCGATAAACAGTGCACCAATGACGGCAATTGTGACAAGTAATTCAATACTAAACGCCTTCATTCGCAATGCTTGAAACGCCTTTAGAAAAATTGGAATACCCGCAATCACTGTCGCTATCAGTAATGCTACTTGTTTTACATCCGTTAAACCTGAAAAATGTGCAACTAACGCTAATACCAATAGGAATCCCGCAATGGCTGTAATCTGATTTTTAAACTTGTTTATCTTTAATATCATAAGACTTCACCTTTCCTTTTCCTTCTTTCTAGTTCTAGCTTAAACTATATGAAGGAGAAAGAAATTGACGCCGGTCAAGTTTTGGAAAGTATTTTTATCTTTTTACAACCATAAAAAAATGGGAAAGCCAAACAAATTTTGGCCTCCCCAATATGAGAACGAATCATGGATCAAAGGAAATTACACTCTAAACAAATTCTTGTCTAGATGTACTATATGTATATTCATTTAAAAATAGCTCGTATAGTTTGCTTCCCCTAAGGTATACGTACAATTTTCTTTCAAACGCATGGGCTGATATACTAAATTCAAAAGAGGTGAACGAAATGAGAGAATTTGAAGATTTAACTAGTTTAGAAACGGTCGATACCTTTATTCAAAACTCCAAGTTATCCTTTATATATATTTCAAAAAACAACTGTAGCGTTTGTCACGGACTTCTTCCACAAGTACAAGCATTGATGGAAAAATACCCAAACATTGCATTAGGACATGTTAATGTAGATACAGTAGAAGAAATTGTGGGTCGATTTAATATTTTTACAGCCCCGGTACTGTTACTCTTTGTTAATGGGAAAGAGTATATAAGAGAAGCACGAATCGTTCACATGGATTTATTCGAACAAAAAATCGATAAAATATACGAAAATGTGGTTGGTCCCTAACCAACCACATTTTCTTTATTCAAAAGCTAGTTCATTTAAATCTAAAAATACATTTTCCAATTCTCTGTCTGCGCTCATTTTCCCTTCATAAACTAACTTTCCAGTCTTTTCGTCTAACACAAATAAATTAGCGGTGGAACCTTCTAAACTTGAATTAGGGATATACATTTTTCCATCATGGAAAACGATAAATATATTACCATCATATAAATCTAATGTAGTTGGAACTTCAGTCGTATTCAGCTCCCCATTATCCATTTGATAACGAATTAACTCAAATCCGCTTTTCGTTTTATTTAAGAAGTAAACCGCCCCTTCGTGAACATAAGCTGTTTTGTCCGCGCCTAATCCTTCATCCGGTATTTTCAGCTCTTTTAATTCATTTGTTCCAAAATGATAAGCAAAGAAATCGGAACTCTCTGTTTTATAATATGTTTCGTAATCATCGTATTCATCATATTCACCGACTTCTTTTATATGGTCCAATCGGAAGACAAAATAATCTTCCTTTCCAATATCCGTATCATTATTTACTTCAACCAACTCAGTCCATCCTTTATCGGAATGATCTGTTTTATTTTCAAAGATGACTTCATCATCAATAAGAGACCCATTCTCTATATTAATACGGTAAACATGGTAACCCTCTTCTGTTTCTGGTTTATTTGGATCATGGGTATAGAAGTTTCGTGTAGTGATAAAAACGTCCTTTTCATCCGCTTGAACATCCACCACATTCAAATAGTTGATATTATTTTCAGGTATCTCCACTTGGAAATCTGTTGTTTCATTTGTTTCTTTATCTAACATTTCAATTTTAAAACCTTCGTCAGATTCTTTACCGAATGTATCTGCATAGATTAACCTTTTATCATCTTCAAAAAAGGATGATGAACTTTCATTTTTTCCACGCATGAATTTCCGATAATCTGATTGTAATCTTTTTATCGTTGAGTCCTGAAAACCTTCCGTCATATTATCAAAATAAGAACGTTCACTTTGATAAATCGTATCTTCAGGTGTAATCCTAACATCTTCCCCAAACTCTTTGTAGTTGTCAATGTAGCTTCCCATAAATATTAAGCCGTCCACGACACCCTCATCGCCACTTACCTTCTCTAAATGAAATTCTGGATAATCAGGACTAGCAAAGGCATTTTGAATATAATAGGTTCCAATACCTAAGATAACAATTGCCGCAAGTACAATTACTTTCCAATAACGCATGTTTCTCGCCCTCCTTTAAACCGTTACTTTCCGATTTAGAAGATAATGACTAACCCAAATCGAAATTCCTGTTACAATAATGCCTAAAATAACTTCTATAATGAATAATTCCTCTGGATAAAAATAGCCAAATTCAGAAAACACTTCTATGATAAATGGTGATAAAAAGATAACTAATGCAAAAATACAGTACGCTACACCGAAGATAATTCCTTTTATACGATAGCTTCTTTCAAAGAGAATGGCAGTAAACAACGTAAATACCGTCATAAAACCAATTCCGTAATTAATGAAAAATTGAACAATGCTAGTAGGTAGAAGTATTTGTAAATATCCGTAGTACCCAGAACCATTAACTATCTCCCTTATAGTCATATCCACCCGCAAATCAAAGGGAACAATTGTCTGAAATATGATATTCTCAATTGGAAGAAGGATTAATTGAATGCTTACTAAACCTAAGACCATTAAGAAAATAGCACTTGCTTTTGCCAACAAAATGTTAATTCTTGCTGTCGGTAGCATTAATAAACGATAGATAAACGTGTTTTTTCCAAACCAATCTCGGTACCAAATAAAGAAGCAATAAAAGATTAAAGCTGCTGCACTCAATCCCACAGGTAAGATAAACCATCTAGAAAACAGGATGCGAGACATGGTTAACGGCCAATACGTTTCTAAAAATTGGGCTAAGTTCATAGATCCATCTAACATCTCACCATTTGCCAGGTTCATAAATTGGTTAGATTCCACAATCACACCAACTATTTGCGAAATGATAACAATCCCAATTAAAGCTAAATAGATTTTCATAAACCGCTTCAACTCGAAATCAACTAACTTTACATAGTTTTTCATTTCTGATAAACCTCCCTCATGACATCCACGACGGACTTCCCTTCCAATTCCCGAACTTCTTCTGTACGAAAATCCCTTAATACAATTCCATCGTCAAGAAGGACAGCCCTATCAATTAAATGTTCAATGTCATTAATTTCATGTGTTGTAATGATAACCCCACGATCTTCTACCAGATGACTGGTGAATACTTCCGCAATCTGTTCCCTACTAAAAATATCAATTCCTGAGAAAGGCTCATCCATTAATAAATAGTCCACATCAAGTCCAAGACCTAGTAACAGATTAACCTTCGCTGTATTCCCTTTTGATAAACTCGATATTTTCTCTTCCTCTTTCAAACGGAAAAACGAAAGTAATTCTTTAGCACGTTCTTCATTCCAGCTTTTATAAAAGTCCTTCATAAACTGTAACGCTTCACCTATCTTCATTTGTGGAAGCATAGTAATGGCATCAGGAATAAAGGTTATCTTTTCATAACTTTCTTTTGTTAGTCTTTCGCCGTCTATTAATATTTCCCCACCTTTTATTGGGGTGAGATTCATAATGGCATTCATAATCGTTGTTTTCCCCGCACCATTGATACCAATTAAGCACGTGATTTCTCCCTTATTTGCAGTAAATGAAACTCCTTTAAGTACTTTCTTAAGCCCAAAGTTTTTCTTGATATCTTTTACCTCGATCATATTTCTTCCCCCCTATTCTTCTACGTATTTCTCTTTCAATAATCCAACTACTTCATCAAATGAGGCATTAATCGGCTTAATGGCTGCTACGAAATTTTCAATAGCCTCTAAAATTATTTCGTTTCGCATTTGGCCAATTACTTCTTCATTGTTCGTAATCCTACTTGGACTATTTCCCTCTGTAAAAATCAAACCAGCTTCCTCCATTTCTTTATACGCACGTTGCGCTGTGTTAGGATTAATCTTTAATTGATTTGCTATTTCTCTTCTAGATGGGATTTCCTGTCCTGGCTCGTAATGACCTGTTGCAATTTGTTCCTTAAAATGCCGAACGACTTGAATATAAACAGGATCCCTTTTGTTAAATTTCATAAAAACATCTCCTAAGTATGTTTTAGTTTTAGTGTATTACCACCTTAATACACCTTTTGTAAAAAAATATTAATAATGTATTATCCGATTAATACAGCCTCCTGTGTATTATATGATTAATACATCGTAGCTGTCAATACAATTTCAAATAAAATATTTTATTTCGACATAATATTTCCCTGGTAATATTTTCTCAACAAAATTAGACCCTATTCGCTGTTTTACCTTCATTGTTTCATGCTTATTTGTGATAAAATGTCTAATAGTGCATGTTCAAAAAGGAGGATGAAAAGGAACGAGGTCGGCTAAATGCGTAATGTCCTGGGACTTCGATTACTTGTCCCACCGTAAAGATTTGTTGCAACGCTCTCCCTATGTCATTTTCACCGGACTTTTTGAACAACCTCTAATAGCTTGATTTTTTGCAAGGCAAAGGAGAGTTTATTAATGAAAATAGTATCATGGAACGTAAACGGATTACGTGCCTGTGTGCGAAAAGGATTCTTAGATTATTTTCATAAAGTCGATGCAGACATCTTCTGTGTACAGGAAATAAAACTACAAGATGGACAAATTAACCTTGAATTAGAAGGTTATCATCAATATTGGAATTACGCTGAAAGAAAAGGGTATTCGGGAACAGCTGTTTTTACTAAACAAAAGCCGTTGTCTGTAACCTATAGCGTTGGTACAAAGGAAACAGAAAAGGAAGGTAGAATCATTACATTAGAATTCGATACCTTTTATTTAGTCAATGTATATACACCGAACTCCAAAAGAGATCTAACTAGATTAGACTATCGTTTGGAATGGGAAGATGAACTATACCATTATTTAAAACAATTGGACGAGAAAAAGCCAATTATATATTGTGGGGATTTAAACGTGGCACACCAGGAAATTGATTTAAAAAATCATAAAACAAATCATGGTAACTCTGGATTTACTACCGAAGAGCGTGGAAAAATGACGCGTTTATTAGACTCTGGATTTATTGATACGCTTCGTTATTTCTATCCGGATAAAGATGACATCTATACATGGTGGTCCTATATGAAAACGATCCGTGAGCGAAATATAGGATGGAGAATTGATTACTTTATAGTCTCTGAACGAATGAAGGACCTTTTAATTGACTCCCACGTCCGCTCCGACATATTAGGAAGCGATCATTGTCCAATTATGTTAGAGATAAAATCCCCAAACCTAGATTAAATCAAAGAAAAAAAGAAATACTGTTTATTATGGAGGTTACGAAATGAATAAACTTATTCCGCATCTACGCATTGAAAATTGTAAAGAAGCAATTGAATATTATCAACAGATTTTTGGTGGAAAAATTAAGAATACACAGTTAGCAGATGGGATTGAAATGTTTAAGGGGCATGAAGGGAAATACATCCACGCAGAATTACACATAAATGAAGATTGTATTATCTATTTGCAGACTCACTGGGCAAACAAATGATAAATGGAAACAACATTCTCTTCGGACCTGATTTAGAAAGCGAAGAAGAAATAACTAAAATTTATAATGATTTGTCTCAAGAAGGTGAAATCCAAATGGAGTTACAAGATACCTTTTGGGGTGCTAAACATGCAATAGTGAAAGATAAATACGGAATAGCATGGGAATTAAATTATACGAAAAAATAATTAACAAAGCACTCAAGTCTTCACCTTGAGTGCTTTCGCTTTTTACTGTTTGATTTTCTGAAAATAGTCGATAATTCCTAAAGCACTTACCTGCATATCTAAGTTGATAATAATGTATACCTCATGTTCATTGGGAATTCCTAACTCTCTTAACTCTTCTTTAACTTTTCCTAACAATCTTTGCGCAAGAACATCATAGCCCTTTCCTTCAGCTATTACCTGTTCTCCCTCATCGACAAAAATATCTAACCAACGAGAAACTTGACTTAAAGCATCGTCTACTTTTTCAGACCAACTAAAATGACCATAATAAATTCGACTAACATTCAATTCTTTAATCTTATGGATTGAATTCTTCATTGCATTTGGGTCGAAATGATTCGGTGAAGTGGACGGCAAGAAGAAATCAATTCCCAGTTGACTAAGTTGTTCATATCGAATTCCTACCGTATCCCCAGTAAATATTCCATTACTAACAGGGTCTAATATACTAAAATGATGTTTGGAATGACCTGGTGTATCGAAAAACTTAAGCGTACAATTAGGACCTATTTGTAACGTATCTCCCTCTGTTTTTACAATAATTTGATCTTCTGGTACAGGTAATATGGGATCAAATAACTCCGAAAAGCTATCACCATACACCGCTCTAGCCCCTGCAGCTAATTTTCTTGGATTAATTAAATGACGTTCCCCTCTTGGATGTACAACAACTTTTGCATTCGGACATTCCCTAATCAATAAACCAGCTCCACCTGAGTGATCAAGATGAATATGTGTGACTATAATATATTTGACTTGATCAAGAGAAAATCCAAGTGATTCTAACCCTTTTTTAACATATTTAATGGACGGACTTGGCCCAGTTTCAATAAGTGTAAGTTCTTCCTCATCAATCACATACGTTCCAGTTCGGTTGGCAATATCTAAATCAAATCCATCAATAAGTGAAATCCTCTCATCAATTCGAATTGGATCTTTTTCCTTCATGAATCCTTCCCCCTTTAAAAATTAATCTTGCCTTTATGTTAGCACAAAAAGCGGAATACGTTTACATTGAAGGGTTTGACATAGTTGGGAAATTTAGTAGGCATTGATAAATCAGGACTTGTTCGCGGAATATCAACTTTCGTCTTTAATATCAGCACCCGGCATAGATTTGCGAAAAATACTTCTCATCTGATAAAACTCCAAACCATTTTTTGCATTTATTAGCAGATTTAAAATCGAATAAGTCTTCCTTGTTCGTTAATAATAATTGTGACCAAATTCAAGGAGGTTATTTTATTGCATACTCAACAAAACCAAAATTTACAAGGTTCTTCTCAAATCCCAGATCAGTTTAGTCATGGTGGACACGAACTAATGGATGCCCATGAAGCTATCGGTGGATTAGTTGGAGGAATGGAGCAGTACATGCTTTATGAGCAACATGTACAAGATCCAGAATTAAAAACGATGATGACAAAGCATAAAGCTTATATCACACAAGTTTACAATTCACTTGTACAAGCTTTGAAGACAGGTCAAGAACCAACAATCAAAACACAAACGTATAATTTCAGCCAAACAAGTAATAACACTATTTATGGTATGCAACCAACTCAACCTAAAACCCCTGCACAATCCGTTAATGAAATTAACGATCAGTGTGTATCTGGGTTTATGATGGGAATTTTAAAATCCAATGCGTCTGCCTTCACATTGGCTGCCCTTGAAGCTACAAACCCTGTAGTACGTCGAGTTTTTGCTGATAGTATTCCTAACATTATTGAGATGGCTTATGAACTGTTCTTGTATCAAAACCGAAACCAATACTATCAAGTTCCTCAATTAAAACAAGAGGACATGCAAATTTATATGAATAGTTTTGGAGTAGTCCAAGGTCAAACTCATTAATAGTGAAAAACGTGCGCTCTATTTAGGATCGCACGTTTTTTTAAAAGTTTTTGAATCCTAATTCTTTATTAAAACGTATATTCATTAATTACATATTAAGGAGAGGAAATGAAAACATGAATAACCATGAAATTGACTATAAAATATACGGAGATGACATGCAATTTGTCGAGGTTGAACTAGATCCGGATGAAACCGTAATTGCGGAAGCTGGAGGTTTGATGATGATGGATGACTCAATCAAGATGGAAACCATTTTTGGCGACGGTTCCTCCAATCAAGGCAGTGGACTAATGGGTAAACTTCTAGGGGCTGGGAAACGTGTTTTAACAGGAGAAAGCCTATTTATGACGGCTTTTACGAATTTAGGAGTAGGTAAAAAACATGTTTCATTTGCATCACCTTACCCCGGTAAAATTATTCCAATGGATTTAAGTCAAATGAACGGAAAACTTATTTGCCAAAAAGATGCATTTCTTGCAGCGGCAAAAGGAGTTTCTGTTGGTATTGAATTCCAAAAGAAACTTGGTACAGGTTTCTTTGGTGGTGAAGGATTCTTAATGCAGAAATTAGAAGGCGATGGAATGTCCTTCGTTCATGCAGGTGGAACGATTCATAGAAAGGATTTATCCCCTGGAGAAATGATTCGAGTAGATACAGGATGTCTTGTTGCTATGACAGGAGATGTCGATTACAACATTAAATACGTTGGTGGAATCAAAACAGCATTATTTGGTGGAGAAGGGTTATTCTTTGCAACATTACGTGGTCCAGGAACCGTTTGGATTCAATCCTTACCATTTAGCAGATTAGCTAGTCGTGTATTTGCTTCTGCGCCTCAACGTGCAGGTTCTGATTCCAAAGGGGAAGGTAGTATAGCCGGTGGATTATTCGATTTTCTAGGTGGAGATCGAAATTAACATTTACTTGTCTACCATAATATGCCCCCTTTTTTAAGGTGTAAGAATAGACAATTTACACATACTATCTATGTAAAATCCTTTAAGAAGGAGTGGATTTTTCATGGGTGGAAGAGACAGCCACAACAGCAACAGTAAAAACTTCTTAGCACAAACTCCGAAGAATCAAATATCCGATGGTCGAGATATTGAATTCTCACAAGAGTTAGCTGATGCTGAGGATGTAAAGGCATTAGAAAGAAGTAAAGCTGCTGATCAGAGAGCAAAACAAAGAAAAAATTTATAAAGAAAATGACTTGTTAAGGCGGTTCTAATTTGAATCGCCTTCTTTATTTAGTAAAATGAGGGTGAATACAACATAGAATAGAGGATGAAATAAATTGAGCGGTAAGGAAGTAAATGATTATCTCACAGAAGGAATGTACGGTACACGACTACCAAAGGAAGAAGAAAGAAAAAAATACTTAGGAACCTTACGAGAAAGAATCGTACTCGCTCTTACAGTTGGACAAATCATGTCTGATAAAGGAATCGATAAATTAGAAGATGCAATGAAGGAAAATAAGGGAGCTAAGCTTTTAATCAATGGTCATGTTTCATCACGATTTTTAACTGAGGAAAAAGCGTTAGCCAATAAGTATAACATTCCCTATACAATCATTACAGATGAAACAAATGAAACAGATATTGGTGCAGTTTTAGCATTTGATTATGCTGTTGATAAAGAGGATATATTTGTAAAAGAAATACAAAAGAAAGATGAAAATAGTATAAAGGATGAAAAGAATAACTCCCTTTTCTCAAAAGTAAAGAAGTGGTTTAAATAATGGTCTGTTCCTGGTCTAAAGGGAACAGACCCTTTTTTTCGTAGTACAAATCCCGCGCAATTCCATGCAAAATTGTGAGGTCGCTTGTCACGGACAATTCATATCTGGCTCAAGCTTCATTTGGCCGTGAGAATACCAATCACGGACAATTCATTCTTGGTTCACTCCTCATTTGGCCGTGAGAATGCCGATCACGGACAATTCATTCTTGGTTCACGCCCCATTTGGCAGTGAGAACACCTGTCACGGACAATTCTTTCCCGGATCACTCTATTTTTGGCCGTGAGAACGCCCATCAAGGACAATTCATACCCAGATCAAGCCTCAATTGTCCATGAGAACGATTTTATTCTAATAGTTTTTTCAAAGCGAGGAATAATAAGCCAAGGAGGTGTTTTGTAATGAGTCAAGCTTATCGTTGTCCAAATTGCAAAACAAACAGATCACGTTTTAATTTAATTGAACAAGTTCCGAAACCGGTAAAATTAGATGCGAATACTGGTGAGGTCTTAAATGAATACACAAATGACCAAGTAGAAGTATTTCATAATCTATATAAAGGCCCAGATTACCGGATTCAATGTGCATATTGTGGATTAATTGAGGATGAACGTACTTTTATACAGTACGCCAAGTATGATGGGCAATAAAGAATTACCAAACATTACTCCTAATAGAGTAATGTTTTTTCATACAAAAACATTCGTTACTCTGATACACTAAAATAAGGACTCATTACAAGGAGGAATAAGATGCGTCTAAAAGATAAGAAAGTCATAGCACTTATTGAAGATGACTTTGAAGATCTAGAACTTTGGTATCCCGTGCTTCGTCTTAGAGAAGAAGGGGCAACCGTTCATTTAGTTGGGAAAGAAGCAAATAAAAAATACATCGGAAAATATGGCGTTCCCGCTGAATCTGACTTTGCGTTTGATGATATAAAAGTTGATGATTATCAGGCTATTTTAGTACCTGGTGGTTGGGCCCCTGATAAATTAAGACGCTATCCACAAGTGATAGAAATGGTACAGACAATGGACAAGTCTCAAAAGGTAATTGGCCAAATTTGTCATGCTGGATGGGTTCTGATTTCTGCAAATATTTTAAACGGAGTCAAAGTAACAAGTACACCGGGAATCAAAGATGATATGACGAATGCTGGAGCGGAATGGTTTGATGAAGCTGTCGTGGCGGATCGTCATATTGTTTCAAGTCGCAGGCCACCTGATTTACCAGACTATATGAGGGTTTTCATTGATACCCTAGCTGAAAAGTAGCAACAACCTTGTCATTTTAAACCTTTCATAAACATATTATTTTAGTAAAAACAACCAGGTATTCTCTAATTGATAGCGAATGCCTGGTTTTTTAAATAGACTTTCCTCCGTAACATTATATATAATTATAAATAGTCAAATTATTTATTAGGGGGAGTGATGAAATGGGCACAATTAAAGAAGGAACTCTATTATGGGAACCAAGTGAAGAGCAAATAGAGAGAGCTAATATCACCGAATACATAAGTTGGTTAAAGTCACATAAAAACTTAAACTTCTCTAATTATCAATCGCTTTGGCAATGGTCTGTCGATGATGTTGAATCATTCTGGGCATCGATTTGGGAGTACTTTCAAATTCAATCTAAAAATCCATATGAAACTGTGTTAACAACTCATGCAATGCCGGGTGCAAAATGGTTTCCTGAATCACTTATTAATTATACGGAACACATTTTTAAAAATAGAAAAGATGACCAAATCGCTATTATACATACTTCTGAAAATAGAGAGAAAGCCGAAGTAACTTGGAAGAAGCTTTATGAAGATACAGCAAAAGTGCAACAAACATTTAAAAAATTAGGTGTAGTCAAGGGAGATCGTGTCGTTGCTTATATGCCAAATATTTACGAAACCGTTGTTTGTTTCTTAGCAACAGCAAGCCTTGGTGCAATCTGGTCTAGCGCTTCTCCGGACTTTGGCACCCAAAGTGTTATTGACCGCTTCAAACAAATTGAACCTAAAATAATGATTGCAATTGACGGATACGAATATGGTGGTAAAACATTTAACAGAACGGAAACCGTCACCAAAATCCAATCCGAACTACCAACCCTAGAAGCAACGATTGCTATTCCATATTTAGATGATTCAAATGCTAATTTTAATGCTTATAAAAATCCGATTCATTGGGACCGAGTTGTTTCATTTAACGAGTCCAAACCAGCACTCACCTATGAATATGTCCCTTTTAATGACCCACTGTGGATATTGTTTTCCTCTGGGACAACTGGTAAACCAAAAGCAATTGTTCAAAGCCAAGGTGGTATTTTATTAGAGCATTTAAAAGCATTAACTTTTCATGTTGACCTTGCTGAAGAGAGTCGCTTTTTCTGGTTTACGACAACAGGTTGGATGATGTGGAATTTCCTTGTAGGAGGATTACTTACTGGTAGTACCATCATTTTGTACGATGGAAATCCTAGTTATCCCGATAAAAACAGGCTCTGGAAGTTAGCAGAAGAAACAAAAGCAACTGTTTTTGGAACTAGTGCTAGTTATATTTCCGCTTGTATGAAAGATGGTATGAAGCCAGGAGAATCCTTTGATTTATCATCCTTAAAGAATATAAGCTCGACAGGCTCCCCTCTTCCTCCAGAAGGCTTCCAGTGGTGTTATGATAATGTCAAAAGGGATTTATGGATAGCTTCAGTGAGTGGTGGTACGGATGTATGTTCAGCATTTATTTTAGGCTCGCCCATTCTTCCAGTTCATGCCGGTGAATTACAATGTCGTGGCTTGGGTGCAAAGATAGAGAGTTTTGATGATAAAGCACAAAGTAAAATTAATGAAATTGGAGAACTTGTTTTAACAGAACCATTCCCTTCCATGCCAATCTTTTTCTGGAATGATAAAAATGGATCCCGTCTAAATGAAAGCTATTTTGATGTATACCCAGGGATTTGGCGACATGGGGATTACTTAAAAATTACAGATCGAGGTACTTGTGTCATCTATGGTCGATCAGATGCAACGATTAATCGTGGTGGAATCCGAATTGGGACAAGTGAAATATACCGTGCAGTAGATAATATTAATGAAGTTTCCGATAGTTTAATTGTGGATGTACCGAATCAAAATGGGGATTCGACTACCCCACTATTCGTTGTGATGAAAGATGGTTACACCTTAACAAATGAGTTAAAACAAGCCATTAAAGAACAAATTCGCACTCAATGTTCCCCAAGACATGTTCCTACAGGTATTTATGAAGTTCCTGATTTACCTAGAACATTAAATGGCAAAAAGCTGGAAGTACCTATTAAGAAGTTATTAATGGGGAAACCAGTCGATCAAGTAGTCAATAAAGGATCATTAACCAATGCAAAGGCATTAGATTATTTTATAAAGTTTGCTGAAAAATACGATTAAAAAAAAGAGGGGAACGAATCTCATAGATTGGTCCCCTCCCCATTTAAACTTAACTGCTTTTTCTTATACATAAGGCTAAATCCTACATAGGCAAGAAAGGATAAAAACATAGCTGAAACAACGGTGTGCATTCCTAGTGGGTCTGGATAAAAGGATTCGAATAGAACATAGGAAACGATACCAACCACCATCGAGGCGATTGCTCCATATTTATTCCCCTTTTTCCAATAAAGCCCCATAATAATCGGCCACATAAATGTTACTTCTAGTCCACCTATTGCAAAAAGATTCATCCAAATAATTAAATCTGGTGGGTCTATCGCAATTAAAAATACAATGATTCCTAGTATTCCTGTTACTCCCATGCTTAGTCGCTGTATCGTTTTCCTTGATGCTTCTGGTTTAATATAATTAATGTAAACATCCTTTACGATAGTGGAACTTACTAATAACAATAAGGAGTCTACAGTCGACATAATTGCCGCTAGTGGAGCCGCTAATACAATACCAGCCAACCATGGAGGTAATACTTCAAGCGCAATTAATGGCATTACCGTATCACCAATTTCGACCCCAGGCATAACGGATCGTGCGAATACTCCAACTAAGTGCATATTTAGCATAATAAATCCAACTACAATCGTTCCAATAATAAGTGCACGATGAAGGGATTTTGTATTTTTATAGGACATCGCTCGCACAGCTATTTGTGGAAGTGCTACTACACCTATCCCAACTAAAATCCAATAAGATGAAACATAAGTTGGAGTTAATGTCCCATCAGCTCCATATGGTGTGATAAGGTTTGGATTTTCCATTCGTAAGTCCTGAATAATATTAGAAACTCCTCCACCAGCCAAAACAACACCAATTAATAAAATTAACGTTCCAACAAGCATAATTATCCCTTGAACCGCATCTGTCAACGTTACTGCACGAAATCCGCCAAATGTAACATATACTAATACAGTAATTACAAATATGAACAATGCTGAAGTATAGGGTAATCCGGTAAGGGACTCAATTAAACGTCCACCACCTATCCACTGTGCAGCCATTGTAGAGAAAAGGAATATAACAATACTAAATGCGGAAAGTAGCTCTACCCACTTAGATTGATAACGCTCCTTTAAAAAATCTACAATGGTAATTGCTTTATATTGGCGGGCTACAATGGCAAAGCGTTTTCCCAATATCATTAATGTAAAGTAACCAGTCGCTATCTGTGTTACGGATAGAAGCACCCAGCCTAGCCCTTCATTATAGGCAACACCTGGACCACCTATAAAACTACTTGCACTTCCATATGTGGCCATCATCGTCATAGCTAGTACAAAGCCACCTAAACTTCGTCCACCTAAGTAATAATCTTGAAGAAATGATTCTGATGACTCTTTTTGCCGACTAGCAAATAATCCAACTAAAAAGATTAATACTACTGTCCCAAAAAGGGTAATGGTAGCTTGCCAATTCATTTATCTTTTAACTCCTCATCCTCAAATGGTATATCTTTAAAGAAACCTTTTACTATGATAAAAACTAGTATACATATGATGATACTTCCAAGTACACAGCTATAAAAAAACCATGATGGAAATCCAAAAACATAGGAATACTCAGAAGGATCTTTACTACCCAGTCCATATGCAAAGGCAAACCACCATACAAAGTTGAATAAAAATAACCCCACACCAATTAAGGCTTCACGATTGCCTATTTTTATACGATAATCTACCTTTTGATTCTCTTTATCCTTATTCAAGGTCCATCCTCCTAGTAATTATATATTCTATATAATAATGCAATACTTAGTTAAGTGTAAATCATTTAGACCATTTATTAAATGGATATTGAAATAATTAGTATTCCCCTATATAATGGTAATAAATCGGGGCATTAGCTCAGCTGGGAGAGTGCTTCACTGGCAGTGAAGAGGTCAGGGGTTCGAGCCCCCTATGCTCCATTCATAACCAAACAAAAGAACACTCTTGCTTATTCAACTATAGAATGAGCAAGAGTGTTTTTTTCATAACTCCTTCATATCGGAATTCTAATAAGTAATTACTTTTATCCCCTTAATTATATTCCAAATAAAGTAGTATATATCAATAAGGAAACATATGACTACAGCGATGATGGTTGCAATGAAAAATGCTCCAGTAGGTTCTGATAACCCTAATCCTAAGGTTCCAAGAACAAGAATAGCAATAAGTGAAGCAATGGCTGGAATTATATGTGTCCATAGTGCTTTTTTCGCATGTAGTTTGGTTGTTTCATTTCCGAAAATCCACACAAGGATTGGAAATAAGATAGGTGCAAAAAAGATACTCCAATAACACAGTGCAGATAATAATTTATTTTCTTCTATCATAATCACCTGATTTCCTAATTAATAGATAAGCAATTTGAACTTTAGCAACCAAAAACATAGTCGGAAATATCATCAATAATCCTATTACATTTAGACCTAAACTAGGCAATAGCTTTTAAAAATGTGCCCAAGACAACAAAAAGACTCTCACTCGACAAAGTAAGAATCCCCAAATTCAAAGGCGAGAGATTTCCTTCGCCCAACCATATTCTCCCCTTAGAATAACCGATTTATTCTAAGGGGTCAAGGAGTGAGTTAACTAACTAAATTTCCTTTATACTAGGGTAGGTGTTTTGTTGCATTATTTTACCACATATAGGATAATATACCCGTATTTAGATAAATTGTTAGGGGGAATCGGTATTTATGAAAAAATACTAATATTATTAATGTCATTATTTGTTGTTGCAAGCTTAGCAGCCTGTGGCGATGAAGTTACGGAAGAAAAAGATATTAATTCCGTAAACACAGATGAAGAGAATGCAAATGAAGAAAACGATGAAGAGGCGGAATCAGAAACAAAGGAAGTTGCGGAAGTTGTTGCTGATGATAATTACATAAAAGCCACATTAGTAAGTGTAGAACATAAGGTGGATGAACTTTTTGATGAAGAAAAATATACGATTAACTTCGATTTGGAAAATAAAACAAGTGATAAGCTGACCGTTCAAGCACGTGACGTTTCGATTGACGGTACAATGGTAGATGACATGGTATTCTTTAGTGAAGATATTGCCGGAGATAAAAAAGCTAACGGTAAAATGGATATCGAAAATTATGAGGGCGCTCTACCAGAAATGAAAGAGGATATTGAATTCACACTAATTATAGTTGATGATGAAACTTATGAAACTTTAGCCGAACATGATGTGAAAGTAGATTTTTAATAGATTATGTTATTAAGGCACTCTTAAACGGGTGTCTTTTTTGTTTTGTAATTATGGAGGTGGTGACCGTTTTGGTGTTCCTAACATCTTTGATTAATTTAGCTGTTGCAGGAATTAACCTCACGATAGCTATTAAAAAGCTATTAAAACAACAAAAGAAACAAAAAAGACTCTCGCTCCACTAAGCGAAAGTCCTAACCAAAACAATAGGTGAGGGATAATTCCCTCGCCTACACCATATTCTATTCAGAATATACAACATCTATACCAAAAACACAAGATTTGGAGAGTGATTACATGATTTGGATTTCTTTTGCTATTTCCTTTTAGTTTAGGAATATCTTTATATACCGTTTGGTACGCATCCTAAGACAAATAACATCCAAATAATCTGTCGGTATTTCCCAGGAAATGTTGAACATTGTCAAAACGTAATCATTACTTAATCTTGTGCCATCTTATTCCGATTGATTACGCTCAGCATATACCGCCATCGCATCTCTCATAAACTTCGCCAATCCTTCTCCAAACTTATCAATATTTTTAGTAAATCTTTCATCATCCACATACATTTGTCCAAGGCCTTTGAAGGCATCAAGAGAGTAATTACCTATTTTATTTAAATAAACGTACCATAAACCAATCTTTTCCTGAGCTATATCAGAATCAGGAGACTCATGACGGATTTCCGCCAACTTTCTGTAAATATCATTAAACTCTTTCTCTAATGATTCCCTTTCATATTTGGATAATTGTTTAATTTTAGCATTGGATTCATCTACAACATGATCGCCCCATTTTTTTCTTGCCTCATCCTCGTATGGGTTATGACTAAAATCAAACCCCTCAAACTTCTCTTTATCAGTCATTTGAATTTCTCCTTTCTTATTTTGAATCGTTTTATCAATGGTTTGAATCATTTTATCAATTCGTTTTCTTTTGTCTATCAACATCCCTCTTTGTATTTCTAATGCTTCTTCTTGTTTGTAGGAAGAGCTATTCATAATCTCTTTTATTTTTTTCAAGCTAAATCCAAGCTCTTTAAAAAACAGGATCTGTTGTAACCTTTCTAAATCCGCTTCAGAATATATACGATACCCAGATCCGTTTATCTTTTTCGGAGTTAACAAACCAATTTCATCATAATGATGAAGCGTACGTATACTCACCCCTGCTAGCTCAGATACTTCTTTTACATGCAAAAATAACCCCTCCCTTACTCACAATATAAGGTATTACGTTACGTTAGAGTCAACTGCTTTTTTCATTTTTTCCTCATTGTCCATAAAGAAGACCTTCCATCAGTGAGAAGTTGATCTCCCACCTACCCTCTTTGTTTCCTAGAAGTTTGAGGTGGTAGTCCTAATGCCGGTTTAGGTTCCTGGGTAACTGCCTATTCTTTGCTATATCTATATCAAACTAGACTTTCCCCCATATAATGTAAGGACCTAATTTTTTGAGGAGGAATATGTAATGAACTATTATGATCCTTATTACTACCATACCGAATACTATGATGATGATGAAAGGCAATTTAATTTTCCATGGAATCAAATGTTTCCTAGCCAAGGGGGGTTCCCTGGAACAGGATCCGGGATTCCAGGTGGAGGATTTCCTGGTGGGCCCGGTCAGTTTCCTGGACAGCCAAGTACGCCTGGTCAATTTCCGGGACAGCCAGGTACACCTGGGCAAGGTGAGCAACAGGCGGGGCCACCAACAGCCCCGCCACCTAACTTCACTCCCCAACAGTCACAAACCCAACTTTTTGCAGTAGATCCCGGTGCAATACGTGGTTGTTTATTTCGATTCACTTACGTTTGGTTAAGAAGAGACGCTTTCTGGTTTTACCCAACCTTTATTGGAAGAAGATCCGTTGCAGGTTACCGCTGGATTGGTTGGAGATGGGTATACTTCGGAATAGATCTTGACCAAATACAATCTTTTCAATGTTTTTAATAATATAGTTATTGGTACAATCATATTTCCTCCTTTCACATAAAATTAGAATAAAAGGAGGGGTAATGATGAACATTTTAGCTCTTTTATATTTAGCTGCTATAGCCGCTGGTTTTTCACTAATCGGACTAACAACAGTCACTACACTTTTTACAGGCCCGATTGCAACTTTAATGATTTGGATCGGGGCAATTACAGTAATTGTATTTTCAGTGGCAATCATCTTCCTTGGACTTCGCTCGCTCTTTAATAAGCTTTAAAATTAATAAAAATCCTTTACCAATTCCAATATTAGAATAGGTAAAGGATTTTTTTTAATATCTATTTACTTTCTTTCTCATTTCTCTTTCCCAAATTAAACCTTGTTGTAAAGCCATTTTTCTAGCGATTCTAGGGGCATTCCACAACGGTGGTAAGATAAGAAGTGAGACGGGTACAGCCGATATGACTATCGAATTTTGAATAGCAGTAATGCTGTCTTCTCCGATTGTCAAGATCACCGCAGTAGTAAGCCCAAAGATAGCTGCCCAAAATACACGAAGCCATTTTTTAGGATTATCGTTACCAGTTAATGTCGCAGCCACCGTATAAGCCATTGTATCTGCAGTTGTTGCAACAAAAATAATAGAAACTAATAGAAAGGCTAACCCAAATAATGTTGGGAATGGCAATTGACTGGTAATCGCCATTACCGCAGTCTCCATCCCACCTTCATTCAAAGCATTAGAAATAGATCCTGGTTTTTCAATTTCAAAGAATACTCCTGTTCCACCAACAATGGAAAACCAGAAGTTAGTAACTAATGGTGCAACAATTGAAACGGCAATGATCAATTCTCGAATGGTTCTTCCACGTGAGATTCGGCTTATAAAAACGATTAGCATAGGTGCATATCCTATAAACCATCCCCAGAAGAAAATTGTCCAACCGCCTAACCAATCATGGTCACCACGATATAAACTCATTTCAAAAAAGTTTTGAACATGGAATCCTGTACCACCTACAAAAGCATCGATAATGAAAGATGTAGGTCCGATGAAGAGTATTATAATTGCTAAAAGAATAGTGAAGTTAACATTATAATTACTTAGTATATAGATTCCACGGTCAACACCCGTTGCAGCTGAGATCCCGGAAATCGTTACTAATGCAAGCACAACAATAATACTAATCGTTAATGTATTTGGAATACCAAATAAGTGATTTAAACCATACGATATTTGTAGACCTAAAAAACCTAAAGGTCCTAAAGTCCCTGCTACCGTTGCAATAATAGAAAAAACATCCGCAGCGGTACCAATTACACTTTTATGATATATTTTCTCCCCGAAAATCGGATATAATAATCCTCTAGGTCGTAATGGTAAATTCTTTGTGTAGTGAACATACATCATTACAATGGTAGCTAATGTTCCTAATATCGCCCATGCAGTGAATCCCCAATGTAGATATGATTGTGCAAAGGCTGCTGAGATTTTATTGTTTTCCACATCACCAAATAATGGCGCTGCTTGTATAAAGTGATACATCGGTTCTGAGGCAGCCCAAAACACACCTCCACTAGCAAGTAACGTAACTAATATCATCGAAACCCAACCAAAGAAGCTATACTTCGGCTTGTCCATATTTCCTAATTTTACTTTCCCATATTTAGAAAGGGCAAGGACTATGCCAATAAGAAAATTTAATAAAAGCAAGACTTGCCAATAAGCACCAAAAAGTTCAGCGGAAAGAGAGAATAGTTTATCAATTCCTTTTCCCACCATATCACTATTTATAAACGATAAAACAATAAATACAATTAAAAATCCACCACTAATAATAAATACAGGCCAATCTAGATTCTGTTTTGATTTCACGTTTTTCCTCCTAATATTTTAGGAGCAAGTGTCTAAAATTTAATATTGCTTTGCCATTAAAGACCGTTGGATGGAATTGAATACAAGATGTTCAAAAGTATTCAATGACAAATCCACCAACTTGCTCAATTCTTTGACCAGTGTCCCATTATAGTAAACTGTGCAAAAATCGTCAAATAGACTTCTTTAAGAAAGCCCTCATACTTTTCCCCTATATAATTGATTATTCTGAATAATCCTGACGCATAATGATTGTTTAACCAATCACTAGACCGGTTAAACAAACGCTTATATGTTATTATTTAAAATTTCATCAACTGTAGATTCCACATCTTTACGGGACATCTTATCTTCGCCATTTTTCATTACGTGTAAAGTCTTTTTAGCTAAGGACGAAGGTATTTTACAGAACACTAATATTTTCTTCGTTTTTATCGATTTTATGTATTGATCAGCCATTTTTAAATTTTCTTCTGCATAATGAAATAAGTCTTCTCGAGTCCAGCCCTCTGGTAGAAAGCGAACCCCTCGTTCTGCATCTTCATCCTGATTTCTTAGCATATTAACAGCTTGTAATCCCCTGCCATAGCCAATAGCTAATTCATAATCGGTTATTGTGTTATCATACCATCTCCAAATATCAGATAACATGACACCGACAAGACCTGCAACATAATAGGTATAATCATCCAAATCCTCTTTCGTTTGAATGACAAAGTCCTTCTTAACCCATTTTGCCATACCCTTTGCCATAATACTCGTGGATTCTTTTACTTTATCCACTATTCCTTCTGGGCATACGGATAACCAATCTGACATTCTCAGTGTTACTTCAGGAAAATCAGCCGCGTAAGGCCTTAATAATTCCTCGTAAGCCGATTCGTCAAAAGATATTCCATTTAATAATTCACTTATGGAATATAAAAGTTCCTGCTTTATCTCGGGTTCAAGGGATGGATGATCCTCAATCTCATCTATTGCTCGCATACACAAATATGCAGAACCTACTGTCATCTCTAACGTGTGGTTTAATAGACTAATTGGAATGTAAAAGGTTCTACTTGTATCTTTTAATACACGCATTGTATCTTTTTGAAGTTGTTTTTCTTTACTCATTTACTTGCTTTTCTCCTTCCATGTCTATTCACCAGTATAACAAACATTCCAATTAAATTCTTTGTAAATAATTAGGTTAGTATTTTTTATACCCCATTTATAAAAAAATAAACCTAGTTTTTTAAATAAAATGAAAATGCAGTTGTACTTGTAATTACTACCAAATAATCATACGATAGGAAATGATTCACGAGCTTGGAAAGGTGCTTAAATATATGGATAAACGAGTTTATTTATTAACTATTGTTTCCTTTGTGGTTGGAATGGTTGAATTAATTATTGGAGGAATTTTAGATTTAGTGGCGGATGACCTAGGTGTTACGCTTGGACAAGCTGGATTGCTTATAACGATTTTCTCACTAACGTTTGCAATATCAGGTCCTATCCTATCTTTCTTAACTGCCACAATAGAAAGAAAAAAGCTAACCATTATCACGTTATTCTTTTTCTTAATAGGAAATATAATTGCCGCCATTAGTCCATCCTATACGATTCTCTTTATCGCAAGAATTGTATCCGCAGCAAGTAGTTCCTTACTTATCGTGCTTTGCGTTGTCATGGCAGCAACGATTGTAAAGCCGGCCTATCGTGCAAGAGCAATTGGAATTGTTAATATGGGTGTAAGTGGTTCGATTGTTCTTGGTGTACCAATTGGATTGGTGCTAGGAAATTCATTTGGATGGCGAGCACCATTTATCATGATTACTATCCTTACCTTACTTTCCATAACAGGTATTTACTTTTTAATGGAAAAGGTTGGTGCTGAGAAACAATCATCCTTAACGAAGCAATTTGCTTCCCTTAAAGATAGCAGGATATTATTTGCCCATATGACCACCTTCCTCTTATTAGCAGGACATTCCACGTTATATACGTATTTAACCCCATTCACAAAGGATTATATTGGTTTAAATGAAGCGTGGGTTAGTGTTATTTACTTTATTTTCGGAATCGCAGCTGTAAGTGGTGGTGCAATCGGAGGATTATTTGGAGATCGATATGGTTCGAATAGAACAATTAAAATGGTAATTATTATTTTTAGTATTGCTATTCTAACTATTTCACATACCACATTTCTTTTACCATTATTTCTATTCAATTTAATCATTTGGGGCATGATGAGTTGGGCTGTAACTCCACCAATGCAAAGTCACTTAATGGCAACAGCACCAGAAACAGCAAATATTCAAATTAGCTTAAATAACTCATCCCTTCATTTAGGCATTGCAGTAGGTTCATCGATTGGAGGTGTCATTATTGACATGACATCCGTTGCCAACAATGCAACGTTTGGAGGAATGCTGGCAATCCTTTCGTTAGGAACTGCCACGCTTTCAATGAGAAAGAAACATAGTATCCAAACCTATAAAATGAACTAGTTTAAGGTTTATTTCAATTATAAAATGGCTATAGTATAAACTATAGTCATTTTACTTTTCCCATCAAAGATTATTACTATTTTCACAATCCTTCCTAACCATATATTCAAGGGACAAAATACAACAAATACTTACAAATCAACTTGTAACAAATTAGACACAAAAAGGCATTGCTAATATAAAACGTTTCCATGTATAATAAATATAGTGAATAAATTCACATTTAAGCAAGAGGGAGTGATGGTTATGAACACAAATTTAGCTAAGAAAAATACAATTACAAAAAGAAAGCTAAAGAATACGCTAATTTCAACAACATATACGTACCATACACCCGGCAATATTCACTTAGATACCATTAGAAATAATATACCTAATTACCATACAGCAGCAATCACAATTGATGAATCAATAAACTTACCTAAACCCGGGACATATAACATTAAAATAAAGGTTGGGAAAAGTTGGTACCTGGGAGTAGCTTTCCTATCCCAGTCCACTGATCGAGAAAACAAACGAATGATCAAGATTTTTATAAAAGACTTCCTGGATATACCGGCTAATAAAAAAATAGTCATTGCTTGGTGTTTGGATAAGAAAAATGATTACTGGAGATAGAGGCCTTGATGAATTGGCTTCTACTCCTTTTATTTTTCACTTTTTCAATACCTAAAATAACGCAATGTAATTGGAACATACTCTCTTTTTAAACTATAATTAGATTAATCACATTAAAGTTTGATTTTTAAATTGGAAAGGAAATCTACTATGAAACAAACAAGTCGGTTTATTAAATTTATGGGAGGGAAAAATCTTCTATATTTATTGGTTTTATTGATCCTCATCGGTATTACTATCCTTATTTATAATAAAATTTCATTTATATTCCATCCGATCATTGTTATCTTTTCAACGATTATGCCACCAACTATTTTGGCATTTATCGCTTATTATCTCTTAAATCCAATTGTAGATTTTTTAGAGAGGTTCCGTATTAAACGGATATGGGGAATTATTATCCTTATACTTGGGATTGGCGGATTATTAACCGGTCTTATTTTATTAATCGCTCCTTCTATTGAGGTACAAGTAAAGGATTTAGCGAAGAATTTCCCCAATTATTTAAACCATTTGGGGAATGTAATTACCATGTGGCTTCAAAATTCCTTTTTAGGACCATATTACGATGAAGGATATAACTGGTTTGTTACTAACTTTAGTAATATTCCCGGCATGGTTGGAACTTATTTAGTAGATGCCTTTCAAGGGTTTAGAAACGTAGCCAGCACTGTCACAAATGTCTTTGTTTCCATTATAACTTTTCCTTTCATCTTGTTCTTCCTATTAAAAGATGGAACTCGATTTAGGGATTTTTTCTTAAAATTATTACCACCAAAATTTCGGGATGATACAAATCAAATCCTGAAAAATATGGATACTCAAGTTGGGTCATACATCCAAGGACAAATTATCGTTGCTTCATGTATTGGTTTACTGTTATTTGTTGGTTACAATATTATTGGTCTCGATTACGCAATCACTCTTGCCATTGTTGCTGCTACAACAAGTGTGATTCCATATCTTGGACCAACAATAGCAATCACCCCTGCTATTATCATTGCTATTGTTCATTCCCCTTTCATGCTTTTAAAACTTGCCATCGTTTGGATAGTTGTTCAATTTCTAGAGGGAAATTTTATATCTCCAAACATCATGGGGAAAACCATGCAGATTCATCCTTTGACGATTATTATCGTCTTACTTGTTGCAGGTAATTTATTTGGATTAATTGGAGTTATTTTAGGAATACCAGGATATGCCATTCTTAAGGTATTAGTTTCTTATCTATATAATAAATTTAAAAATCGTTACAACCATTATTATGGGGATGAGTATGGGAAATATTAGGGGACTTGGTGTTTACTTTCTTATTCATTAAGTGTTCCAGACAATAAAAAACCCGAACTATCACGTGAAATTCTTATTAAGAGTTTCGTAATAGTTTGGGTTTTTTATTATATCACTTAATTAAGTTAGAAATTACTTGGCTTTATGGATGGTCAATTTAGTAATGTCCTAGCCTCACTTTTTTGAAATACTACGAATTTGTAAGGTTAGTATGATCAACACCATAAAGAGTTGTCCATTGGTTTTTAAAATCATTAACATCCGTTGGAGTAGTCGGAAAAGCTATCATTTTTCCAATAATTTCCGGAGCAACTGTTACTGTTTCTGACCCAGCTAAACATACATCATGAACTTGTTGTAAGTTTTTAAAACTTGCCGCTAAAATTTCACACGGAAGGTTATATATTTTAAATAATTGAGCGATTTCTTCAACAACTCGTACACCATTACCGGTTAGATTATCGATACGGTTAACGTACGGCGCTACATATTTTGCACCTGCCATTGCAGCTATTAAAGCCTGGAATGCAGTATATACGGTTGTTGCTAATGTTGGAATATTTTCTTCTTTTAATAATTGCATCGCTCTAATTCCTTCTTCGGTTACAGGAATTTTCACAACAACATTTCCGGAAATCTCTCTTGTCACAAAACGAGCTTCTTCTACAATCTCTTCTGCTGTTTCACCTATAGCTTGAACAAATAACTCTTTATTTTCACCAATAATGGAACGGATTTCTTTTACAACTTCTAGATATGGTTTTCCTTCTTTTACAAGAATAGAAGGATTAGTCGTTACACCTGAAATTGGATAATACTTATTTAATCGGGTAATTTGATCTGTATTTGCTGAATCAATATAAAGTCTCACGCTTTCTCCCCCTTATTAGTTATATTTATGCAGGGAAGAATGCATAAACTATCTTCCCTGCTAAAAACACATTATCCTATCTCGCTTATCCTCTTGATTTTCCACCTGAAATATTAATAGTAGTACCAGTAATATAAGAAGAATGATCAGATACAAGGTATGTTACTAAGTCAGCAATTTCATCTAACTTACCAACACGACCTAATGGAATAGAGCTAGTATAATTACCTTCTAAGTCTTCCACTTTTACATTTCTTGTATATGCTAAAGCTTCATTATAAGCATCATTTGTTAAACCAGTTTTTTCATTAATTCCTGGTGCAACCCCAACTACGCGGATGTTATATTTTCCAAGCTCTTTTGCCCATGATCTTGTGAAGCCATTTAAGGCACCTTTAGTTGCTGAGTAAATACTTTGACCAGCGGAACCTTCCATACCTGCTTCTGATGTGATATTAACAATAACACCTTTTTCTTGCTTAATAAAACGTCTTGAAGCAGCTTGCGCACATAAGTAAGGTCCTTTTTGGTTTACATTTACCATGAAGTCAAATGACTTTTCATCTAATTCATATTCCGGTTTTTCCCCTTTGACATCTACAAGTAGACGTGGAAGGTTAACACCAGCATTATTCACAAGTGCGTCCACGCGGCCAAATTTTTCCTCTGTTAATTGGACCATATTTTCAACACTTTCTTTGTTCGTTACATCCGTTTTTACATGATAAAAATTATCTACGTCTCCTGTTTCAACACTTAAGTCGGCAATAACAACTTTCGCGCCATTTTGTTGAAGTGTATTGGAAATATGTTGTCCAATTCCGGAATTTCCTCCAGTTACGATAACTACTTTTCCTTCAAGGTCTGTCCATGATTTTTGCATCCTACATTACTCCTATCTGTTAGATTTTTACCTATATAATATGGAAAGAAGTCGTTAAAACGACGACTTCTTATCTTTCAATTTTAATTTTGTCACCTACGTGAATTTCATTTATCTTTTTATTTTCAAGACATAGAGTTCCTGGTAAATCTGCTTCTGTTGAACCATCAAAGCGGAGAGTAATATGTCCTAAAGAAGATAAATTTTTGTTTACTGCTTCACCTACAGCGGTAATTTGATAACTTTCTTCCCCTATTGTTAGTGTATCTCCAACTGTAATATCTTGACGTAAGTTATTTTCAGAATGAAGAATACAAAATTCAGCTAATTCCTGAGGTGCATTGTCTTTAAATGTAATTAACATGCCTTGTTCTAAAAACTCACCTACAGATTCTCCCAATTTAGTTACTTCTGTTGTATAAATAATTTCTGCCATTTCTAAACACTCCTTCTTTTTTTCATCGTTACGATTGATACATACCAAAGCTTGCTAGCCAAGCGATAAATACCGTTGGTGCACCTGTTAGGAATCTTCCATAAAGTACTGCTGGTACACCAACTTCCACTGTTTCTGGTTTTGCTTCAGCTAATCCAAGACCAACTGGAACAAAGTCTGAAGCTGCCTGAGCGTTAATTGCAAATAAAGCTGGTAAAGCAAATTGTGGAGGAATATTACCTCGTCCGATTTCCACACCAATTAGAGTACCTATAACCTGTGCGATTACAGCTCCCGGACCCAAGAAAGGAGAGAAAAGTGGGAACGAAACAATTGCTGCGAGAATGATTAAACCCCAGACACTTCCACCAAGTGGAGTTAGTACGTTTGCAACTACATCACCAATACCAGATTCTAAAATGATACCAATTAACATGGCAACGAAAGCCATAAATGGTAAAATGGTTTTGATTACAGTATCAATTGCATCACGCCCTGCTTGATAGAGTACAGACATAACCCCACCCATGAGTTGTCCAACTTTTGCAATCATTCCACCGTTACGTTGTTCGCTAATCTTTTTGGAACTATCATATTTATTACTTACAACTGCTTCCTCTTTCACCTCTTCTACTTTTTCTATATTTTCAGTAGAGCTAGTAACATCACTAACTGATTCTGTATCTTCCACCACAGATATATTTTCCGGTTTGACAGCGGAAACATAAATATCCTCTGTTATAAAATCTCTCATTGGACCACTCTTTCCAGTAGCCATAACATTTAAAGTAGGAATCCGCTTTTTAGGGTAAAGTCCGGCACGTAATGTACCACCACAGTCAATAACAACAGCTGCCATTTCATCTTCTGGAACACTTGTTTTAAAACCATCTACTAACTCGGCGCCACTTAATTCCGCAAACCTTTTGGCCACTGATGAAATCGTACCACCAGTAATGTTAACGATTTTATTCTTTTTCTCATTAACAGGAATAATTAATGGTCCACCAAAGCCACCCTGGCCTTTAGTTACTTTTAACGTTTTATATTTTCCCATTGATTATTCCTCCTTTCCTTGTTCTAAAGTTGTAGCTAATTTAATTCCTTGCTTTTTCTCCATATACGTTACACACATATCTGTAATCCAACCTCTAAACATGTTCGTTACAATACCAACTAATAAATAACGAAGGGCTAAGTCTCCAGTTGATAAACCTAATTGTGTAATACCTGCTGCAACCCCTAAGAAAACGAATAATTCACCCGGATTTACGTGTGGGAATAAACCGTTCATAGAATGACATGAATAACTTGATGCCGCATAATAACCAGGTTTATACTTCTCAGGTAAGAAACGACCTAACGATAATGTCATCGGGTTTAATAAGAAAAATGTACCTACGAAAGGTAATACAAGGTATCTCAAGAAAACATTTTTAGAAGAGGCCATTGCTAACTTATTAACCTTATCCTCCCCTACAAAAGCTACAATTGCGTTCATTGCAACCATTAACACAATAATTAATGGAATAATATCGGTTACAAATCCCATAAATGTTTCTGCTCCACGTTCAAATAGACCAATGAAGCCTTCAGCTGCACTAACTAAAAAATCCATCTTGTTATTCCCTCCTACTTGAAAACTTATTTATTACTAAAGCTTGATACTAACTTACCGAAAGGACTTTTTTGTTGTGGAATTTCCTCTCCCTTTTCTACCTTCTTATAAATAAGAACTGCATCATCAAATGCCTTTTTTGTAAAACGGTCCATTTTGTTATAAACCTCTGGATCTATTTTTAGTAAATTTTGTCCTTCTAAAATACTAAAGTCTTTAAATTTGGCAAAAATGGACATTCCTTGCATTTTTTTAGCTGTTTGAATTCTATTTCTTTTATCAATACCCATTAATAGCACAACACCAGTACGAAATATCCCTTTGGATCTACCTATAGATACACGTCCCTTTTTTCTTAATTCAGTATAATGAGTATTGAAGTTTTTAATTTGTCCTGCACCTAATACTGTTTGTAGTATCCAAGCGGCCATAATACCGACCATAATTATCAAAATTCCCATGTTCAATAACCTCCAATACCTGAATTAAATTGATTCACATATTCCCAGTGCAGTCTCTTCATTTGTTACAAGGGTATTAATAAGCTTTCCATTCATTGCTCCGATAATGGATTGAACTTTTTCTTTAGAATATGCCACACCGATGGAATATCGTAATTCCTTTAATTTCTCTAAGCGGATTGCTATGGTTCTTTCTGAAATAGAGGATTGTATCACTTCTCCTTCTTTGGTATAAAAGCGAGAACAAATATCACCGATTGCGTTATGTTCTCTTAGTTCCAATTTTTCGGAATCACCTAGGAATCCTGACCAAACCATATTGGAAGAACTTATTTGAGCACCAATACCAACTAGGGCTACAGTTACCTTATCCCAAAGTTCAAGTATTTCTTTCATAAAGGTTGATTGTAAAATTTCCTTTGCAGTTTCTTCCGATTCGTAAATTGCTGCGGCATTAATAAAATGTGACCTCCCATTCAATGCACTTGATAACCTGAGAGCGATAGCGTTTACATGATAATCTGATTTCATCCCTCCAGGTCCACCGACTAATGGGACACATTCTATTTTTTTCGGCTTTAATTCATCTAATTGATGAATCATATTTCCTAATGTTGTACCCCATGCTACACCAACAATATCATCATCGAGAATAATTCTGTCTAATAACGAACCACAGGCTTTTCCAATGCTTTTCATTTTATCTTGATTACTTTGATTTTTATAAGAAGGGACAACAATGACCTCTTTCATTCCAAAATGTTTCGCAATCTTGTCTTCCAGGTCAAATAATGCATCAGAGCTACTTTGGATTTGTATTTTCACAATTCCTTTATCCTGTGCTTTCTTAAGCATTCTCCCGATTGTTGTTCGATAAATTCCTAATTCTTTAGAAATTTTAGCTTGGGTATAACCTTCTTCGTAATAGAGTTTAGCAATGCGATATAGTAATCGCTCCTCTTCCCAGTTCATTTTTCCCTCCACTAATTTTTCTATTCGTTTCACCATTGCACAAATGAGCAAACCGTATAACAAATGAGCAATATGAAACTGTTTACAATAATAGTACCATTGTCGAATTTTGTCAATAAGAAAATAGCAAATTCGATTTTTTTTGTAATTGTGATAGACTTTATATAAATTTTAGTTTGATTATAAGTACAAAAGTAATGTAAAAAGGGAAGGTAGATATTATGAAGGGTTTAGTTTTTTTTGATTTAGATGGAACACTTTTAAATAATAAATCTGATGTCGACCCCGATGTCATAGAATTAATTGAAACGCTTAAAAAGAATGATTATGAACCAATTATCGCTACTGGTAGAACCATTTTTGAGATCAAACACGTTATGGAAAAGACAGGAATTTCATCTATCATTTCTATGAATGGTCAACTTGGTATTTACCGTGGGAAAGAAGTCTTTGAAAAAACAATGGATGTTGAAGTTTTAAAAAGACTAAAAGAAATGGCACTTTCTAGAAATGAACATGTAGCTTTCTATAATGCCGATAGAATTGGAATTACAGGCCATAATGATACAGCAAGAAAGGCTTATGAATTAATACATGAACCAGTCCCAGGCATTGATGGAAGTATGTATGAGAAGGAAAAGATTAACATGGTCTTAGTTTTATCCGAAACAGGCGATAAAGGATATATGGAGGCATTTCCAGAGCTTTCATTTATACGAAATGGTCCTGCTAGTATAGATATCATTCCAAAAGGTGGTTCAAAAGCTGCGGGAATTAAAACCTTCTTGGAAACTCTAAAAATAAGTGGATTACCTACTTATGCTTTTGGTGATGGACTTAATGATATTGAAATGTTCGAATTAGTAGATTATGGTATCGCCATGGGAAATGCAAGAGAAGCATTGAAGGAAAAAGCATCCTATGTTACAGAAACGAATATGAATAACGGAATAGAACAAGGTTTAAAACATTATCATTTAATTTAGGTATGTCGAAAATTCGCCATAATTTGACAAGGTTCTTATACTTGTTATTTTTAGAATAATTGTAGTATTATAGTTTGCTATAAGGGACTTTTTTTTACCGTTTTTGTCGAAAAATGATGGAATTTGCGATAAGAGGAAATAATAATATATTTTTATAGGAGTAGATATCACATGATTCAAGGAATAGCAGCATCCCAGGGAATTGCAATTGCAAAAGCATACCGTTTAGAAACACCAGATTTAACTTTTGAAGCAAAAAAAATAGATAATCCTGAGGAGCAAATACAACGTTTGGAAGATGCATTGGAAGTTTCCAAACAAGAACTCGAAAAAATTAAAGCCCATACATTACAACAATTAGGTGAGGAACATGCGGAGATCTTCTCAGCACACCTTTTAGTTTTAAGTGATCCAGAACTAATTAATCCAATGAAAGATAAAATTACTTCAGACCTTGTACTTGCCGAACAAGCACTTGATGAAGTAGCAAACATGTTTATTGACATGTTTAAAAACATGGATAATGAATACATGCGTGAACGTGCAGCAGACATTCAAGATGTGACAAAACGTGTAATGGCGCATCTATTAAACGTTACCTTTCCAAATCCTGCATTAATCGATGAAGAAGTCATTGTTATTGCAAAGGATTTAACACCATCAGATACTGCACAATTAAATCGTGAGTTTGTAAAAGGATTCGCAACAGATATCGGTGGACGTACATCACACTCTGCTATCATGGCAAGATCATTAGAAATTCCAGCAGTGGTTGGTACAAAGAATATTACAGAAACCGTAAAACAAGATGAAATGGTAATCATCGATGGTTTAGACGGAAAAGTGATTGTTAATCCATCCGAAGAAGAGTTGGTAACCTATCGCGAGAAACAAGATGCCTATGCAAAACAACAAGAACAATGGGCTAAATTAAAAAATGAGCCAACCATGACAAAAGACGGTTCACATGTAGAGTTAGTAGCAAACATTGGTACACCAAATGATGTAGAAGGTGTCATTAATAATGGCGGTGAAGGTGTTGGACTTTACCGTACAGAGTTTCTTTACATGGGTAGAAGCGAACTGCCTTCTGAAGACGAACAATTTGAAGCATATAAATCTGTGTTAGAGCAAATGGGTGATAAACCCGTTGTTGTGCGTACATTAGATGTTGGTGGGGATAAGGAATTAGCTTATCTTGATTTACCAAAAGAAATGAATCCATTCTTAGGCTTCCGTGCCATTCGTTTCTGCTTAGAGAATGAAGATGTATTCCGCCCACAACTACGTGCATTACTACGCGCTAGCGTTTACGGAAACTTAAAAATCATGTTCCCAATGATTGCTACGCTTGAAGAATTCCGTCAAGCTAAAGCAATTTTACTAGATGAAAAAGAAGCCCTTCTTAATGAAGGAGTTAAAGTTTCAGATTCCATTGAAGTAGGAATCATGGTAGAAATTCCTTCCACCGCTGTTATAGCGAAACAATTTGCGAAAGAAGTAGATTTCTTCAGTGTAGGAACAAATGACTTAATACAGTATACAATGGCTGCTGACCGTATGAATGAGCGTGTTTCTTACTTATATCAACCATACCACCCAGCTATTTTGAATCTGGTAAACAATGTAATTGAAGCAGCACATAGTGAAGGAAAATGGGCTGGCATGTGTGGGGAAATGGCAGGAGATCCAATCGCAATTCCAATCTTACTTGGATTAGGATTAGATGAGTTTTCTATGAGCGCAACATCCATCCTACCAGCACGTACCCAAATCCGTGGTTTATCCAAAGAAGAAATTGCTTCCTATAAAGAAGAATTGCTATCCATGGCAACAGCGGAAGAAGTAGTTAACTTTATTCAAGAGAAAACAAAATAAGAACGAAAAGCGTGAGAGCCTTTAATTAGGTTTTCACGCTTTTTTATCCCACCTAAGCGGGCAGTAAGACTCCCGCCTCAAGCCTCTGAAGAAACAAAGAAGTTAGCTGGGAAATCAACTGTCTGAAAGGTCCTAACCATCAGTGAGGGATGAAGAACCCCCCACTGATGGAAATATTCTTTATAGTTATTTCTGATAACCTGCATCTACATTTTATTATTTCTATTACGAAATAATAAAATTAGTAATAAACCGGAGCCAAGGCCAATCACTCCACCTAATTCTACAGAACGAAATAAAATGCCTAACCCGACCCCGATTAATAAACAAACTAAGAAAAGTAATCCAATAAATGCATCATTCATTCCTTCACCTCCACGTTTTGCCTATACCATTACTTTATTCTTTCTATATAAAATTGGTTCGTTTTTAGAGGTTGTTCAAAGGCCTGGAACGTTACACATTTAGGCGAGCTCGGTCCTTTTCGTCCTCCTTTTTAAACTCACTTTTAGAATTTTTACAATATCAATGATTTTTAAAAATTCATTGTTGCTATATTCCTCTTTTCAAGGTTACAATATATTAAATATATAATTTATAAGGAAATATATGAGGTGATTCTGTGGGGAATAAAGTATCTATTGGTTTATTAGGTTTGGGTGTAGTTGGAACCGGGGTAATTAAAATCATTAAAGATCATCAAGAGAAGCTTGTTCATCAATTAGGATCGGACGTACAAGTGAAGAGTGCGTTAGTTCGCAGTTTGGACAAGGAACGTGATGTAAGCCTAGAAGGGACATTGCTCACTACTAACCCAGATGATATATTAAATGATCCGGAAATTGATATTATCGTTGAAGTTATGGGTGGCATCGATCAAACCCGTGAATATATATTAAAAGCATTTTCTACAAAGAAACATGTTGTTAGTGCAAATAAGGACTTAGTAGCACTGCACGGTCCGGAACTGCAAGAAGCTGCACGTAAAAACAAATGTGACTTCTATTACGAAGCAAGTGTTGCCGGTGGTATCCCAATATTAAGAGGTATTACTGAAGGGTTATCTTCCGACCGTATAACTAAAATAATGGGGATAGTTAACGGAACAACAAACTACATTTTAACCAAAATGGATAAAGAAGGTTCGAGCTACGATGTCGCTCTTAAGCAAGCCCAAGAACTTGGTTTTGCTGAAGCGGATCCGACCGCTGATGTTGAAGGTTTGGATGCAGCGCGAAAAATGGCGATTTTAGCACGATTAGCTTTTTCAATGGATGTTGATTTAGAAGATGTTAAAGTTAAAGGAATTTCCAATATTTCTTTAGATGACTTAAAATATGCCAATAAATTAGGGTACACGATGAAATTAATTGGTAATGCTGATTTTAAAGATGATAAAATAGAAGTAGATGTTCAACCAACCATGTTGGCAAAAAATCACCCATTGGCAAGTGTAAATGATGAATTTAATGCCGTTTATGTTTACGGGGATGCAGTAGGCGAAACCATGTTCTACGGTCCTGGCGCTGGAAGTCTTCCTACAGCTACCGCTATCACATCCGATGTCGTTTCGGTTATCAAAAACATGTTATTAGGTGTTACAGGCTCGCAACACCTTGATCCTCATTTTGATAAACAACTTAAAACAGCCGATAAACGTTTTGGACAGTATTATGTAAGATTACACGTAAAAGATGAAGTAGGAGTATTCTCACGTATATCTGCATTATTTAATGATTTAAATATTAGTTTCAAACGAATTTTACAAAACCCAATTATAAAAGATGAAAATGCAGAAATTATTGTTGTTACACACCAAACATCATTAGAAAACTTTCAAACTGCATTAAATCAATTAAAAGACCTTGATGCTGTTATTGAAACAAAAAGTTATTACAAAGTTGAAGGAGATGCTGAAAAATGAGTTGGCAAGGTTTACTACATGAATACAGAGATTTTTTACCCGTAACAGAAAAGACACCTAAACTTTCATTGCATGAAGGGAATACACCATTGATTCACTTTGCTAACTTATCAGAGCAACTCGGAATCGAACTATATGGAAAATATGAAGGACTTAACCCTACAGGTTCTTTTAAAGACCGTGGAATGGTTATGGCCGTGGCTAAAGCAATTGAAGAAGGAAGCCAATCTGTCATTTGTGCTTCTACCGGGAATACCTCTGCTGCAGCCGCTGCATATGCAGCAAGAGCCGGCATCCGAGCTGTTATTGTTATCCCTAAAGGAAAAGTAGCACTTGGTAAACTTGCTCAAGCCGTCATGTACGGAGCGGAAATTGTTGAAATTGATGGAAACTTTGACGAAGCATTAAAAATGGTTCGCGAAATTAGCAAAACTTCTCCAATTACACTTGTTAACTCGGTAAATCCGTATCGTCTAGAAGGGCAAAAAACTGCTGCATTTGAAATTTGTGATACATTAGGTTCAGCACCTGATATTCTAGCAATTCCAGTTGGTAATGCAGGTAACATCAGTGCATACTGGAAGGGATTCAAAGAATATAATGACAAAAAACAAACTGGTCTCCCTAAAATGTTTGGATTCGAAGCTGAGGGAGCTGCGGCTATCGTGAATGACAAAGTAATTGATCAGCCGGAAACAGTTGCAACCGCCATTCGTATTGGTAACCCAGCAAGCTGGAACTTAGCTGTCAATGCAAGAGATGAATCTAACGGCATGATTGGATCCGTTACTGATGAAGAAATCTTAAAGGCATTTAAACTCATTGCTAAATCAGAAGGAGTTTTTGCTGAACCAGGATCATGTGCTTCTATCGCCGGAGTTCTACAACAGGTAGAGAAAGGTACCATTGCTAAAGGGAGTAAGGTAGTTACGGTTCTAACTGGTAATGGCCTTAAAGATCCACAGACAGCAATTGACCAAATGGAAATTAACCCAGTATCTTTACCAAACGATGAAAAGGCTGTGAAAGAATATATTGAGTCTGTGGTGGGAGTATGAAGTCATTTCAAATCTCTGTCCCAGCAACATCGGCAAATGTAGGACCAGGATTTGATTCGATGGGACTTGCGTTAAAACTATACTTGACTTTGCAGGTTGAAAAGTCAGACCAGTGGGAATTTATACCCGCCTCTGTCCCTAACTCTGACATCCCTTATGAAGAGAATTTCATATACAAGATTGCAAAACAAATAGCGGAACGTCATAATAAAACACTTCCCCCATGCAAAGTAACAGAAATAAGTGATATTCCTTTAGCAAGGGGACTTGGAAGTAGCGCTTCTGCTATATTAGCTGGTATTGAAATTGCCAATCAAGTTTGTCATTTAAATCTAAGTGATGACGATAAATTACGTTATGGTACAGAAATAGAGGGTCATCCGGATAACATAGCACCTGCCCTATTTGGTGGATTAGTCATATCTACGGATTTTGGTGAGGAAATCGTCCATATGGACCTACCTAATTTGGAATTGGATACGGTGGTATACATTCCAAATATAAAATTAAAAACGGAAGCATCAAGGAAAGTACTTCCAGAAGCATACCCAATGAAAACCGCTGTAAAATCTAGTGGGATAGCCAATCTCGTAGTAGCAGCATTGTTACAAGGCGACTATACACTTGCAGGACGCATGATGGAAAAGGATTTATTCCACGAACCATTTCGGAAAGAACTTATTCCAAATTACGATAAAATACGTGAAGATGCAAAAGGTCTAGGTGCTTATGGCACTATTTTAAGTGGAGCTGGGCCAACTATGATTTCCTTTGTACCAGCTGGACAGGGTACAACTATTGCAGGGGCATTGCAACAAATATTGCCTGATTATAATGTTAAAGCCTTGAACATGTGTACAGAAGGTTTACAGGTTTTTTATCAAGAATAATCGAGAGAGGAAAACATTGTTTTTCCTCTTTTTTTTGTTCATAATAAAATTATCTTTATGTTTCAGAAAGGAGTTTCATGATGAATCAATCATTTGAAGCACTAGTTGTTGACAAACAAGAAGATACATTCTTAACAGAAGTGAAAACATTATCCATAGATGATTTACCAAAAGGAAACGTTCTAATCAAAGTCCATTATTCTGGTGTGAACTACAAGGATAGTCTAGCTGCTATTCCAAATGGAAATATTGTGAAATCCTATCCATTTGTACCAGGTATAGACTTAGCAGGTGTAGTAGTTTCCTCAGAAGACGATCGTTTTAAAGAAGGCGATCAAGTTATTGCCACAAGTTACGAAATCGGGGTATCCCACTTTGGTGGATATAGCGAGTATGCTAGAATTCCATCTGAATGGATCGTTCCCCTACCAGATGGATTGAGCCTAAAAGAAGCAATGATTATTGGAACTGCTGGATTTACAGCAGCTTTATCTGTTCAACGATTGTTAGAAAATCGTTTGAAACAAGAAAATGGTAAAGTCCTTGTTACAGGCGCTACCGGTGGTGTTGGAAGTTTCGCTACGGCCATCCTAGCAAAACTAGGCTTTGAGGTAGAAGCTAGTACAGGAAAAGACAGTGAGCACCAATACTTAAGAGACCTTGGCGCATCTTCCATTGCATCACGGGAAGAAGTGTATGATGGAAAGATCCGTGCACTTGGAAAACAAAAATGGGCAGCTGCAGTTGATCCGGTTGGCGGTGAAGTTCTAGCCTCGGTTCTTAGTAACATTCAATATGGAGGTTCAGTCGCGGTAAGTGGGTTAACTGCTGGTAATAAAGTTCCAACAACTGTTTTTCCATTTATTCTTCGTGGCGTTAACCTCCTTGGAATTGACTCTGTATTTTGTCCAATGGAAACACGTGTAAATATATGGGAACGACTAGCGTCTGATTTTAAACTGAACGATTTAGATTCCCTTGTACAACAGGAAATTACCTTACAACAGCTCCCTGACGTTTTACCAACCCTTTTGAAAAGTGAAGCACGCGGGAGAACCATCGTTACATTATAAGTTTCGGATTAGAAAACTGGCATTCGCTAATATAAAGCGAATGCCAGTTTTCTAATTAAATAACAGGATAATAAGCTTCATATCTTGGATGATAGTAATATGGTGGCCTGTTCCCTATCATCGGCAATTTAAAGGGCTTTTGGTTTTTATTATAATATACCGCTACCTTTTCATTAGATTGATTGATTAACAAATATTTAACTTCAGGATTATAATAATACTTCACAACATCCCTCCTAACATTCATCTTTCTTACACAGTATTCGAAAATTAACTAAAGTGAGCACGTACCTTCTATTCAAGCACAAGTATCGCCCAATCATCATAAATTAATCTTAACGTTTAACTATAGGAGGAAAGATAATGTCCAATGATAAAACCAATAATCAAGATTACCCTTTGTACCCGAATTACGGAAAAATCACGAAGTATGAGGATGTTGCGATTACAGTACCTGAACAAAGGCAATACTTCCAGCCTGGGGTAGAGAGTCTCATGGTTCCGCAACCAATTATAGAAAACCCTAATTATAAAGGTAGTGGGAAATTAAAGAATAAAGTAGCTCTTATTACTGGCGGTGATAGTGGAATCGGAGCAGCTGCAGCTATTGCTTTTGCGAAAGAAGGAGCAGATATTGCGATATCCTATTTAAACGAACATGAAGATGCCCATCGAACAAAGAACAGAATTGAAGAATTAGGACAACGCTGTCTAACACTGCCGGGAGATCTTCGGGAAAAACAACAATGCGTTCACATTGTTCGTAAGACAATAGAAACATTTGGTAAACTCGATATTCTTTGTAATCATGTAGGAATTCAATTCCAACAATTAAGCTTATTAGATATTACGGATGAACAATTTGATGATACATTTAAAGTCAATGTGTATTCCCATTTTTACACAACAAGAGAAGCACTTAAATACTTAAAAGCCGGAAGTTCCATTATTAACACTTCCTCTGTCGTTGCATTCGATGGAAATGATCAACTCATCGAGTATTCTGCAACGAAAGCAGCTATTGTTGGGTTTACACGTGCGTTGGCAAGAAATTTAGTAAAAAAGGGAATCCGGGTAAATGCTATTGCTCCTGGGCGAATATGGACACCTTTAATACCATCTAGCTTTTCCGCTGATCAAGTATCTCTTGCGGGTAACCCTATGGATCGCCAAGGTCAACCATTTGAACTCGCCCCAGCCTTTGTGTATCTTGCCTCAGATGATTCAAGATTTGTAACAGGTCAAGTTCAACACGTAAACGGCGGCCAAGTCTTTGGCTAAAGAGCAAAAATGAGCCCTTCTGGGAGCTCATTTTTGTATCTAGCCCATTAATGCCGTCATTAATGCCTTTTGTGCGTGTAGACGGTTCTCTGCTTGTTGGAAGACTACAGAATGTTTTCCATCAATAACTTCTGCAGTAACCTCTTCTTCACGATGCGCTGGTAAGCAATGCATAAAAGAGACATCCGACTTCGCTAAAGATAAAAGTTCTTTATTTACTTGATATCCCTTAAAGGCTATTTCACGTTTCGCTTGTTCTGCTTCTTGCCCCATACTTGCCCAAACATCTGTATAAATGACATCAGCATTTACTACTGCTTCTTTCGGGTCTTCCATTACACTTATCATTGCCCCATGTGATTTCGCGATATGTTGTGCTCTGGCTACAATGGTAGGATCAGGCTGATAACCTTGAGGTGCTACGACAGTTAACTCCATTCCCATCAAGGCTGCACCAATCATAAGGGAATGAGCCATATTATTCCCATCACCTATGTATACCATTTTCACACCATTAAGTGCACCTTTTACTTCTTTAACCGTTTGTAAATCAGCAAGAACTTGGCATGGGTGATAGGTATCAGTTAATCCATTAATAACTGGGATACTAGCATATTTAGCCAATTCGTCTACCACTTTTTGTGAAAACGTACGAATCATCATTCCATCTAAATATCCGGATAAAACTTGAGCAGTATCAGCAATCGTTTCCCCTCTTCCAATTTGGATATCTTTAGAGGAAAGAAAAATCCCCATTCCACCAAGTTGATAAATACCAGCTTCAAAAGAAACCCGGGTTCTAGTAGACGACTTTTCAAAAATCATTCCTAACGTTTTCCCTTTTAAAGGTTCAAACGTAATCCCTTTTTTTCTTTGATTCTTTAAATAATCTGCTAAATCTAATAGATAATTTATTTCATCTTTTGTATAGTCAGCAAGTGTTAAAAAGTCACGTCCATGTAGTTCATGATTATTAAACGTTATTTGATTGTCCTTAGTTATCATAAGGTTCCCCCCCAAATTCATCTGTATACGAATTATTATGCATCACTGGGAATAAATATACAATACCTATTTTATTATTTTCTACCAAATAAAGTGGAAATGCTAAGAAGCCGTAACAAAATGATTGCTACGGCGCTCTGCTACTATAATCTCTTCAAAATAACGACCTTCAAATAATTTCCTTGTGGGAAACTCCGATCTGTTTGAAAATCGCTCGGCAAATCAAACTCCTCTAAAATCTTATAGTTTGTCCCACTATCCTTAAATCCTTTATCTATAAACCCTTTGAATTTCTTCATACTAAAAGAAGCATTGTTTGTGGACGCAACAATGATTCCACCTTTTCCCGTAATGGCAATTGTATCTTTTATTAAGGACGGGTAATCCTTCGCAGTACTAAACGTTCGCTTCTTGGAGCGAGCAAAACTCGGCGGATCTAAAATAACTAAATCAAATACCAAATTCTTTCGGTTTGCATATTTAAAGTAATCAAACACATCCATCACAATGATGTCTTGTTCTTCAAAATCAATTCCATTCGCACTGAATTGTTCAATTGTTTTACTTTTACTACGCTTTGCCAAATCCACGCTTGTTGTTTTCTTAGCTCCGCCTAAAGCAGCCGCTACAGAAAAAGCCCCTGTATAAGAAAAAGTATTTAACACATTTTTCCCTTTAGCATATTTATCACGAATAATCTTCCTTACATTACGTTGATCAAGAAATATCCCCACCATTGCACCGTCATTTAAATAAACAGCATAATTCATTCCATTTTCTTTCACAATGATTGGAAATTCTCCCCGTTCCCCTTTCACAAAATCATCATCATTGATATATTTCCCTTTTGTATCAAAACGTTTTTTCTCATAAATTGCTTTGTACTCTCCGATTTCGTCTAATACATCTATAACCGTTTCTTTAAAAGAGTAGGCGCCCTCACTATACCAATTAATGACATAATAACCGTCATAATAATCAATAGTGATGCCACCAATTCCATCTCCTTCCCCATTAAATATACGGAACGCATTTGTATTTTCATCCTGGAAGAATGCTTTCCTTTTATCGATTGCATTCGAGATTTTCTTTTTGAAAAAGGAAAAATCTATATTTTCATGTTGTTTATCGGATAATACCCAACCTAAACCTTTATTTTGTTTTCCATAATAACCTTTAGCAATAAATTTTCCATTTGGTTCTACTAAATGAATGATGGAGCCTTCCTTTTGAATATCTTCTGAGTTGATAATCGTATCCTTATTGATTAATGGAAAATGTCTTTGATATTGATTGATATAACTAGCTTTCACTTTTAATTCTATTGGTTTCATATTTTCATCCTTTACCAGCCTTTATTCTAAGTATACCCGTTATAGTCATAAAAAACCTGAGTAACCACTATGCTTGTTACTCAGGTTTTACCAATTAATTTAAAACTTCTTTAAGAGCATTAAGGAAAAATTCATTCTCCTCTTTCGTTCCAATCGTCACACGAACATACTCTGGTAGACCCCAGATTTTTCCGTAGCGTACAATGACACCCTTAGCTAATAGTTCATTGTATAACTTTTCAGCATCTGATCCTAATTGTAATAAAATAAAATTACTCATTGTTTCTACATAATTTAAACCTAGTTCAGAAAATGCTTGATAAAGCTCTTTTGCACCAGAAGCGTTCGCCTCTTTAGAAGCATTCACATGGTCCTCATCTAGAATAGCAGCCTTTGCAGCAGCTTGTGCTATACTGTTCACATTAAATGGTTCTTTTACTTTTAAGATTGTTTGAATAATTCCTTCCGAGGCAACACCAAACCCAACGCGTAATCCAGCTAAACCATATATTTTAGAGAATGTTTGTAGCACTAGAACATTTTTACCAGTCTTTACAAATTCAATTCCATCCGTATAATCTTCAGCTGTTGCGTAATGACTATATGCACCATCAAAAACTACTAATACTCTTTCCGGTACTGCATTTAATAGAGTTTCCAAATCAGCTTTTGCTAAATATGTACCTGTAGGGTTATTTGGTGAACAAATATAAAGTAATTTTGTCTTATCTGTTATAGCATCTACCATTTTTTGAACATTAAACTGAAACCCTTCGTCAAACGGAACGGGAACAACAGTAGCCCCCATTAGGTCAGCACCAAAGTCATACTCGCTAAACGATGGGGATGGTACCACGATTTCATCTCCTACATCTAAGAAGGCTTCTGATATTAAAGTAATCAATTCATCCGCACCGTTTGTGACAATAACTTGTTGTTTGGAAACATCTAATTTTCCCGAAATAGCTTCTTTTAATGCAGCTGTATCTGCATCTGGATAACGATTTAGTTCTGCTAATCTCTCAGATATTGCCGCCACACCTTTAGGTGATGGTCCTAAAGGGTTTTCATTAGAAGCTAATTTTACAACCTTTTCTAAGCCCAACTCTTCTTGTAACTCCCAAATAGGTTTTCCAGGAGAGTATGGTTTAATTTTTTCCAAGACTTTACGCGGTTTAACAGTCATATATGTATCTCCCTTTCTCAATTTCAATAACAAATTTAAGTAGATTGTTTCATTTAATTCATTCCATTATATAATATAAAGTTTCAATATGGTAGAAGAAATATTCTCAATTTATATACCCTTTTTTAAATATATGGTATTTCTCAAAGTCTTGAAGAATATTTTGACGTAATAATTTTTTTGCATCTTTTTGATTAGCCCAGTAGAAGTCGGTATGTTCATTTGATAGTGTAACTTCATCATTATCAGTACTACATAGATAATGCAAAAAAATTAATTGTCTATCCGGGTCATCGTTGATGGTGGTTGCATATAATATTTTCTCTGGAATGACTTTTAAGCCTGTTTCCTCTTCAATTTCTCGTATAAGCGATTCTTCTAATTCCTCGCCATTTTTTAGCTTTCCCCCAGCTAATTCCCATTCCCCACCTCCAAATTTATTATGTGAAGATCGTTTAAGGAGTAAAATTTCCCCATTATATATGATAAGACCTTTTACAATGACAACCATTTTCTTTTCCACTATTATACAACTCCCGAGTGTCTTTAAATGACGTGTTCAAAAAGGAGGATGAAAAGGACCGAGGTCGGCTAAGATCGCAACGTCCTGGGGCTCCGATTACTCGCCCCACCGTAAAGATTTGTTGCAACGCCGACACTAGCACGTCTGTGCGTCGCAATTCGAGGCGGGCGTAGCTCCCGGAAACGGAACGTATGCAATTAATACGTGAGTAGCGGTGAGTCTTGCATTCGTGCGAAATGCGAAGTGTCATTTTCACCGGACTTTTTGAACAACCTCTTAAAGTTTTTCAATTAACTCTAGCCTAAACTCTCCAACCTTATTCTCTTCATATAAATTCGTAATCGATGTTGAATAATTATAAATAACTGCTTCAAAATCTAATTCCTCATCTGGAATCTCTATACGATAGTCATTTTTATAAAGCAATGTAGTAATTTCATGATAGTCTTCACTTTTAACTTGAAATTCAAAGGAAATCAACAAAGCTTCCTTTCCGTCTTTTTGTATGACATCCTTGGTAAGGTTCTCTACATGAAGTGCCCTATCATTAATTTTTACTTTAGCCATTTCATACATCCTCTCTTTATCTCATAATAAAAGACTTTGACTATTATTTGTAGAAATTCAACTTTCATGTGAAAGAAATTTTACGGTAAACATGCTAAGATAATAGTTAGAACACAATGATCAATAGGAGAAAAACAAATGAAAATTTATGTTGATGCTGACGCTTGTCCAGTAAAGGATATTGTCATTACGGAAGGAACAAAATTCAATCTTCCTGTCATTCTTGTCACTAGTTTCTCACATTACTCAAATGAAAGACAACCAAATGGCGTTGAAACTATTTATGTGGATACTGGAGCAGATTCTGCCGATTACCGTATTATGAAACTTGCTAAACAGGGAGATATAATTATCACGCAAGACTACGGACTTGCTTCCCTTGGTCTAGGTAAAGGTTGTTGTGTATTACATCATAAAGGATTTAGATACAATAATGAAAACATTGATCAACTTCTTCAAACTAGATATTTAAGTGCTATGGCACGTAAAAGTGGAAAGCGAACAAAAGGTCCGAAACCTTTTACAGAAGAAGATCGAATGAAATTCAAAAAACTTTTTGTTAAAATGTTAAAAGGACTCATAGAAAGATAAGAAGGAAAAGGTAGAGCTGCATAGTTAGTATCGGAAACCTAACCATAAGCCTGTGATTGATTATTGTATATTTAAAATAAAGTTTGATTACTTAAATTAAAATGGCAGGATAACAAGAAGAATTAACAGGAGCTGTTGGGTATAATCATAAACACAAAAATAATATTAATTTACATTTTATTAGAGTTGCTTTGTGGACTGGATTTAGTTTTAATTACCTTTACACATCAATTTTGATGTGTTTTTATTATTATTGCGAGGAGGCACCATTTTAATGAAATTAAAAAAGACGTATTCAATTATGTTCTTAATTTTATATATTCTTATCATATTTCTCCTTGTTATTTGGAGTAATTCAGATTTTTTTGTTTGGATATATACAATTGTAACTGCTAAACTAGACTCAACAGTTTTCCACAAATAAAAGTAAACGGTTTTCTCCAAATAAGACTAAACAGTT